>CALUGW010000004.1 GCA_944320305.1 uncultured Prevotella sp.
TAGGGACGAACGATATTTCAAACTGAGGCTATATGCTCTACATGATTCTCGTATCACTCTAAATGTCGGATGAACCTAAATTAATTGCATGAAACTTTAATCCGCACATCCCATCTCTACACCACGCAAATTTGGAGTTAGTTAACACTTCAGCTTTGAGAGGATGGACCATAATATCTTGATGCTTTGTCAAAAGTTCTAACAATCCAACAAACCTATTTGTCAGTATGGGGGAATATTCAAAAAAAGATGGCATATCCCCAACTTTCAATTTTAGGGTGGTTTCTTCTTCTAAGATGTTGGCTTTTATAGCATAGATAATTGATTGGGTCGCTTGTTGGCTCAAGTGGAACAGATTACTACATAATATGATTGGGATTTTCTTTTTGTAAACGATAGAATATTCTCCTCCATTATCTGCCTCATAAATATCAGCATCTGATAAAACATATCCAGCAATAATGCCAATGCATCCAAAATTCTGGTAGCTATGATTTGCTAATAACCATTTTTGGATGTGGAGCCATTTATAAGGATAAGGGAACTTATCGAAATCCTCATTTGAAATCCTTATACTCCCGAGTTTTACAACTATGTTGAATTCGGAAATTGCTTGATATTTCACATTCTTACCCACATTAAAAAGTTCAGAGACTTTGTAATACCATTGTCTATTATCATCGAGGGTTCTTGCAGTGACTGGTAATTGTGTTGGTACAAATTTATATGATGGACATAATGCGCCTAATAAACAACACATGGTTTCTGATGATGATTCCTGAAAGTTAAAATTAGAAGCAGAATCGCCGACCTTTACCCAATCATCGACATCACAATCTTTAGAAAATTTTGAAATGTATTCATTAAGAATTATAGCAGCATCGAATGATATATCAAAGAAAACGTCAGCATAAATAGCCAGTTCCGACTTAGAAAAGGAATATTGCATATAACCATCTTCTCCTGAGTTGGCTATAGGCGTCGAACAAGAATATTCAGTTCCTGCGCTAATATGTATAATCTTCTCCATATGCAAATTTAAGGAAAATATCTGAAACATCTATGGGTAGAGTCCGAGAAACTCAGGAAATAACGTCAGTTCGATATAAGAACCTTACGTTAAATTATAAGACTTGCGAGATTTATAAACCTATAAAACCAGACACCCGTCCATCCAACACGCTGGCGAACACATCCATCTCTCTCTTGGAAATGCCCAGACGCATGGCTATGCTTCGCCAATCCTTTATAACATTGGTTACATCCCGTATGATGCCTTCCGCCACTTTTCGCCCTATCATATATTCCTCGCAAGCATCCAGCAGGATGTGTAAATCAGCCTTATTTGAAACCGAAGTAATGAGCAGGCTTTGATATTCATTCAGCGTTGGATTCATGTCGTAAGCGGGAGACAATGTCCAGCCTTTGGCCGTCAAAAGGAAACCGTGATTGCGGAAATGGTCATCGCTATTGCCGATGCAGACATTGAAAGCCACCCGGCGATAAAGCTCCTGCAGGTTGGCTTCCACATGGGTACAATTCTGAAGGATGAAATCAACCATGTCCAGATAGCCGTGCCCGGTCGTGGCGTTATCTCCATCCGAAAGTCCCAACAGCGTCATTGCGGAAGCGAAATGAATCCGACGCCCTTTCTGTGTGCGGTCGAAACGTCGGGATAGCAACGTATGGTATTTCTCTCCAACGGATAGAACTTCGGTATGTGCGACATAGATTCCAGCCTTCTTCGCAAGCAAGTGGGCGAAATGCTCCCATAACCCGGCATCATAGTCATCCTTGCGTGAAGGGAATTTGGCGACATATAGCGTTTTGTCCTCATCGATGACACTGGCTTTCGGCCTCGCGCCACCCAACGAAGAGCCTGGCATCACAAGTTGGTTTATCCACTTCTTGGCAGGCAGTTGGTTTTCTTCCTCGCTTTTCTCAATCTCCATGCTGGCCGCTATCAGTTCCCGCACATCCGCCAAAGGGGGAATCTTCAAAGATTCGTCCACGTTGATGAAATCCCCCTCCTTCTCTTCCTTAAAACGGAAACCTCCCATTCGTGAGAAATCGTCTATGCCCGTCAGAAAGTCAAACGATGACAACCGACGTACCGACCTGCCTTCTTCCGACGCGGCTATCTGCTCCCGTCGCAAAAGCAAGGTACGCCCCCAACGGTCTGGCAAAGCATCCGAAAAGCATCCGAATATGTCTTTCCCCGGCTGCGTATATTGCATCCCGGGATAATTGTTCAAGTCTTCACTCAGGAACAAATCGCCGTGCCTCCTCAACCACTCATCATGGAACGAGAAGCTATAGCTGTCGGAACCACGGAGCGATTCATACCCCAACTCTCCGACAAGCTCCATTTCCTTGAGCCAGTCAAAATCGGCATATACATAAAGTTTCTTCATCGCCTATTCCTTTTTAGATGCCCGTTCCCTTGTCTTCAGGCTCAAATCTTGCAAAGCCTTTCCCAACTTGTCTTCCTTGGCCAGCCACAGAATATCATCATCTAATTGCAGGGCGTAAAGCACCCGGAGATAAATGCCTATTGCCACCGTAGGAACACCTTTTTCTATGCGTGACACGGTTAGTGGAGAACAGGTTGCCCGTTCCGCCACCTGAGCCACGCTCAGATTCCTGCGCAGCCGAGCCAATTTTATCTGCTCTCCCACCACCTGCATCTTTTGTTCCAATTTCCGCGGCAACTTGGTGCCCATTGTATTCTTAGCCATAACTTATCATATAATATGCAAAGATAATGCTTTTTGTTTATTTAATGATAGGTTTAGATCAAAAAAGCAATGGTTTACTTCCGAGAATACTTGCTGGCAAAAAGAAACACATCCATACATTCCTGCTACTTGACTTTAAAGCCGCATATATATATGCGAATAAGTAGGTGTTCAAAATTAATTGCCATCAAATTGTGTGCTATTTCGGAGATGCATGCCAAAGTACGAAGAGGAAGCGTAGCGGGCTACGCGACCGATGAGACTTTGGCATGCAGCCCGGAAGAGCGCACAAGATGGCGGCAAAGATAAAGAGAATATCTACAAAGTTATTATATCGGTTAATTTTGAACAGCTACTTAATAGCTTATAACAACCATATATTTTTTCGTTATCAGCCTGATAACGATTACCATGCGGCACAGCTGGAGTTGTCAATGTTTGACTGAACGGCATTTGAATGAATTTGAGTGAAGAGGGAGAGTTTTCTTCCTCTTTTCTCTTTTTTATAGCATGATATTTTATACCTTTGTAAACAAAACAAAGATAGAAGGTATGGACAAACCCATGAACCGAATAAAGGATGTGCTTGAAGAACGTGGCATCAAGCAGACTTGGCTGGCAGAGAAACTCGGCAAGAGTTTCTGCATGGTCAATGCGTATGTATGCAACAGGCGGCAGCCCAGTCTGGAGGTGCTGTTTCAGATAGCGGAGATTCTAAAAGTGGATGTAAAGGATTTGATAAACGAAAACTCTCATCATGAACAATAAGTATCAGATAGACGAACTGAGTCTTCAAAAAGCTCAAAAATTATTCGAGACAGGAGATATTGACAAGATAGAAGTCGGAACCACAAAAGGATTGTGCGATATCCACCGATATCTTTTTGACGGACTTTATGACTTCGCAGGCAAGATACGCAGCCTGAATATAGCCAAGGGCGGATTCCGGTTTGCCAACTGCCTGTATCTGGAGGCCATTCTGCCTGTCATTGAGAAGATGCCGGAAAATTCCTTTGAGGAAATCATTGCCAAATACGTGGAAATGAATATCGCCCATCCCTTCATGGAGGGGAACGGTCGTGCCACCCGCATCTGGCTGGATATGATCCTGAAAAAACGTCTCGGCAAAGTCGTGAATTGGCAAACCGTTGACAAAGACCTTTATTTGCAAGCTATGGAGCGAAGCCCCATCAATGATTTGGAATTACGAGTGTTGCTCCGGCCTGCCTTGACAGATAAAGTCAATGACCGGGAAGTTATCTTCAAAGGGATTGAGCAATCGTATTACTATGAGGGGTATTCCCCTGACAAAAGATAAGGTTCCAAGATATTCATTAGAATTACAGAAAACAAAAAACGTATGAACAACAACGAACGCATAAACCTGATACACCGCATCGGCGAGCTGGAGGGGCTGACCGACCGCGAGCGCAGTGCCCTGCTGGGATTGCTCCGCGAAAGCAAGGCCTACGGACTGGTGTGGGAAGACAAGCCCGAAAAGGTGGAGGAGAAGATGCAAGAAGAGCTGCCCGTATTGCGGGAAGTGCCGGAGCGCGCCCTCATCAGCGACGCCCCCGACGCGCCCAACCATATCCTTATAGAGGGCGACAACCTCGAAGCCCTAACCACGCTGGCCTATACCCATGCCGGACGGATTGACGTGATTTATATCGATCCGCCTTACAACACGGGCAACAAGGATTTTGTTTACAACGACTCGTTTGTGGACCGCGAGGACACTTACCGCCACTCCAAATGGCTCTCGTTCATGAGCCGTCGGTTGAAGATTGCCAAACAGTTGCTTTCGGATAAAGGCGTGATTTTTATTTCGATTGATGATAACGAGCAGGCGCAACTGAAGTTGTTGTGCGATGAGGTGTTTGGAGAAGACGGATTCTTGGGTGACATAATATGGGAAAAGACGGATAGTCCAAGAATGGATGTCAAAGGCTTTTATACTCGTCACGATTACATTTTGGTCTATAAGCGTCCTGAATTTGAATTAAAAAGAATTCCACAAAATAATATTCCTAAGCATTATAATAAAGTTGATGAACAAGGGAAACGATATTATTTAAAGCCACTTCGTCTTATGGGAGGACACAAAAGTGATAGTTTATACTATGGCATACAATGTCCTGATGGTTCTATAATTTTCCCGATGGAGACAAACGGAGAAAAGGGCTGTTGGAGATGGAGTAAAAAGAAATTCGAAGAAGAAAATTGCAGAATAGAATTTATTAAATCTAAAAAAAAATGGTCTGTAAATTATCGAATTTATGCTGATGATTTACCCGATATGCCTGTATCAACCATTTGGTCCTTTGAAGAAGTTGGCAGTACACGTACAGCTAAAACAGGATTAACGCAAATTGTAGATCAGAGCATTTTCTCTTATCCTAAACCGGTAAGCCTAATAGTTCAAATCTTAAAAGTTGCCTCTTCTAATAATTCTACTGTCCTCGACTTCTTCGCCGGCTCTGGTACCACCCTCCACGCCACGATGCAGCTCAATGCCGAAAACGGCGGACATAGGCAGTGTATCCTTGTGACGAACAACGAGAACGGCATCTGCGAGAACGTGACTTACGAAAGGAACAAGCGTGTCATCCAGGGCTATACCACCCCGAAAGGCGAGCAGGTGGCAGGGCTGACGGACAACACATTGCGCTACTATAAGACCGACTTCGTTGGCCGCACACGCTCCGTGCAGAATATGCGCCGGTTGGTCAACCTCTCCACCGACATGCTCTGCATCAAGGAAGACCTTTACGCGGAGCAACCTACCTTCTGCGGCGAGCGGACGCATAAAAACATCTTCCGCTACTTCTGCGACGGGCGGAAGCAAATGCTCGTCATCTACCGCGAGGAAGCGATAGACCGCCTGGTGGAACTTATCTACGGTATGGACGTGACGGACAAGATCAAGATATACGTGTTCTCCCCCAGCGAAGACCCGTGGGAAGACTCGTTCGAGCACGTGGCCGACAAGGTGGAGCTGTGCGCCCTGCCCGCTGCCATCTATAACGCCTATCGCCGCATACTGCCAAAGAAAAAAACAAACATACTTATGACAGAGGATAAAGCCGATGCAAAAGCAACGCTTGAAAATCTTCTTTTTAACTTTGATGAGAAGGAATGATGCCCATGGATAAGCCTACTTTTATACACAGAGATGGAATAATTGCCGATAAAGCCTATCTAGAATGGCTATCCGACATCAAGAAACGTTTCCATAGAAATCAGGCAAAAGCCGCTGTGCAGGTAAACACTGCCATGCTTGAGTTCTATTGGAGCCTTGGGAAAGATTTGGTGGAAAAGAGACCCGAACAGGTTTGGGGCACGGGGGTCATCAAGCAACTTAGCCTTGACCTCAGAGCGGCATTCAAGGGTATAAAGGGTCTATCGACTGTCAATCTGTATTTTATGAGACGTTGGTTCGCTTTCTATCAAGAAGCCATTCAAGCACAACCGCAATTATTTTACCAAGCTGGTAAAATACCTCAGATGCCCGAACTTTTCGCGTTGATTCCTTGGCGGCACCACACCGATATCATATCCAAATGTAAGTCTGTAGAAGAAGCGTTGTTCTACATTCACAAAACTGTGGATAACAATTGGAGTAGAAGCGTATTAGATAACAACATAGATGCTGATTTATACAAGACTCAGGGCTGTGCTATCACGAATTTCTCGTCCAAGCTGCCCATACCACAAAGCAGTCTGGCCCAGAACCTATTAAAAGACCCATACGACTTCAGCTTCCTGACCTTGCGGAAGGGCTATGACGAAAGAGAGTTGGAAGATGCGCTCGTGAACAACATCACCCGTTTCCTCTTGGAACTCGGCAGAGGTTTTGCTTACGTAGGAAGACAAATGGAACTGAGGATGCCTAACGGGAAATCCTATTTCCCCGATTTGATATTCTACCACACATTCTTGAAGTGCTATGTTGTCGTGGAACTGAAAGTGGTAGAATTCATACCGGAGTTTGCCGGCAAACTGAACTTCTATGTATCAGCTGCCGATGAATTGCTCAAACAAGCAGATGACAATCCTTCAATCGGTGTCTTGATTTGTAAATCTCATGACAAGACGACCGTTGAATGGTCGTTTCGTGGCATAGAACGCCCTATTGGGGTAGCCTCATATCAATTGCAGGAAGTAGTTGACAGAACGATTGCAGAAATAGAAATGAAGAACAAGGAGACAGAAGCATGAAAACATTAGCATATCAACAACGGGCGGTCGCCGAACTGACCGACAAGACCATCCGACTGCTCAACTTAGGCGGACACCGGCGCAAAATCGTATTCGAGGCACCCACCGGAGCAGGCAAGACGGTGATGGCCTGCCAGACGCTTGCCAACCTGGTAGACGAACTGAAGAACCGGGGCGACAGTCGTTATGAAGAAGTGGCCTTTATCTGGTTTGCCCCGCGCAAGCTGCACCTGCAAAGCTATGAGAAACTGAAAGGAGCTTTCAGCGAGACACGCAAGCTCAGCCCCGTGATGTTCGACGAACTGGAGCAGAGCGAAGGCATCCGTCCGGGAGAAATCCTGTTTGTAAACTGGGAAAGCGTCAACAAGGACAACAACGTGATGGTGCGCGAAAGCGAAAGCTCCGCCTCGCTCTACGAGATAGCCCGCCGGACGCAGGAAGAATTCGGACTGCCCATCGTGGCCATCATCGACGAAGAACACATGTTCTGGTCGAAGACCGCCGACAAATCGGCTGCCGTGCTCGACCGCATCAACCCCGCCGTGGAACTCCGCATCTCGGCCACACCTAAGACGCTCCGCCCGGACGAAACCGTAAAAGTGTACCGACAGGATGTCATCGCCGCCGAGATGATTAAGAAAGAAGTGGTGCTCAATCCTGACATCGAGCTGGACTTCAGCGAGGAACGCACCTTGAACCAAAACCTCATCAAAGCCGCCCTCGGCAAGCGCAACCAACTGGCAGAGACTTACAAGGAATTGGGCGTGAACATCAATCCCCTGCTGCTCATCCAACTGCCCAATGACACCAAGGAAACAATGACCGCCGACGATGCCGCCATAGCCGAGCAAGTGAAGACTTACCTGCGCGTGGCGTGCGACATTACGGAAGAAAACGGACTGTTGGCCGTCTGGCTTGCCAACGAAAAGGCAAACCTGCCTAATCTGGAGCGTCCCGACAACTTGGCGCAAGTGCTGCTATTCAAGGAAGCCATCGCATTAGGCTGGGATTGCCCGCGTGCCGCAGTGCTGCTCATCTTCCGCAAGCTGCAGAGCGACCAGTTCACCATCCAGACCGTAGGGCGCATCTTGCGTATGCCCGAACAAAAACATTACCCCAAAGAGATGCTGAACATCGGTTACGTCTATACGGACATCGCCAAAGACAAGATACAGATAGTCACTGCGGATTCGGACTACATACTCAACAATACCATTACGGCCTGTCGGCGTGAAGGCTTGGAGAACATCTCGCTGCCGGCTTACTATTCGGAACGCCCCAACGTGGAGCGTAATTATCTGGGACCGGACTTCCGCCGGACACTCTACGAAGTGGCAGGCGATTTCTGGAAATTAGAGCGCGGTGCCGGACTGTTCAGCATAGAGGAACTGGCGGCTATGACAGGAGAAGAAGACAATTTCAGTCCACTGCCGGAATCAGACGACGCCACCATCAACGAGAACCGCCGACGGGTAAGGAACACCATAAGGCTTGACGTGAAATATGTGAATGTAGAAATACCGAAAGACGTGCATTTCCAGAACGAGGAACAGACGCTGCAAGTTGACCGGGTGAAATTCGACCGCACGGCCTCGGAAATAGACCGCGTGTTCTTGGACTACATCAGCAAGAAAGGCCACCAGTTTGAAAGCAAAGGCCGCACGGACAAAATAGCAGGCTACCTGCTTGAGATGCTTGCCGACTATTTCGGCATCTTCGAGACAGACGCGAAGAAAGTGGTACTGTATAAAGCAAACCAGGACAAGTTCGACAGGCTGCTGGAAATAGCCCTCGAAACATATGCCCGGAAAAGGCAGGCGGCCAAAGCCCGGTCTGCCGCACTGCGGGAATTCAAGCAATATGGCTGGGCAGTGCCGGAAGAAAGAGTTTACGACAGCGAAACGAACCACGTAGAAGAGGCGCGGAACCATGCCTTGCAACCGTTTGTCCAACTGAACCAAGCCTCCAATCCGGAAAAGGAATTCGTAAAATTCCTCGAAGCAAACAAAGAATGGATTGACTGGTGGTACAAGAACGGCGACAAGGGCAAGCAGCATTATGCCATTGCCTACGGTGAGGGGAAAGCCAAAGCCTTGTTTTATGTGGACTTCATCATCCGCATGAAGAACGGCCACGTATATCTCTTCGACACCAAAAGTGCCGGAAGCGATGCGTTGGCACACGAGAAGCATAATGCGTTATTGAAGTACATCCAAAAGAACTCCACAGAAGACACACCCCTTTTCGGTGGAGTCATCCTGCAACAAGGAAGCAACTGGCTGTACTCCAAACTGCCGATTGAGAATACAACAGACACACTGAACTGGGATAGCTTCTATCCACAAAACGCATAACGATATGGCAAAAGGATTGGACAACAAGTTCCTCCATTACGGCATACGGAAGGAAGACATGAGCCTGATTGAAGCCCTTTGCGAGAAGCACGAACTGGACTTCAACTGGGTCAGCGAGGAAATACTGCGCAAATACCACGCCAAGAAAGTGGACGCGATAGAAATAACCGACACGGAAACGGAAGCCGTCATCAAAGCGGCCATCCAGCAAATCCGATAAAAAAGAAAGGAGGCAAGCATGATTATCAAACGTATCAGAGCCATCAATTACAAAACATACCTAAATTTGGATTTGGACTTGTCGGTAGAACGCGAACGCCCCATCATCCTGATTGGCGGCAACAATGGCGGTGGTAAAACGACCTTGTTCGAAGCCATCTGCGGGGCACTCTATGGACTGCGGATAAAAAACAAGCAGCATTTCTATGAGTTGCTCAACAACGGTGCGTTCAATCAGGTAGAACATAAAATCGAGCTTGAACTCACTTTTGTCGGATTGGTGCTGGGCATGGAACAGAAATACGCGCTGAAGCGCACCTACATGCTGAATCCTTCCGAGAAACCGGTGGAAAGTGTCAGCCTGAACATGAACGGAAACATGTTTGTCTATGGCACCGCCACCCCTCCGGCACAACGCGCCAAAAGCGAACAGCAGGTAAACAAAATCATCAAGGCCAACCTGCCCCAAGAATTAAGCCAATACTTCCTGTTCGATGCCATGCAGTCGAGCAAATTGCTGGAAGAAAACGTGTTTGCCCAAATCATACGCGACAACATCGAAAACGTGATGGGCTTCAACAAATACATCCAGTTGAAGAAGGCTTCGGAAAAGCTGTTGCAGGAATGGACCGTGCAGCGCATGAACGCACAAAAGGAGATAGAAGAATACGAAAACCTCTGCAAGGAGAAACAACAGCTGGAAGCCAAGTCGCAACAACAATCCGCCGATTTGGACAGACTCTATAAATATCTTGCCGCCATGAAAGATGACTATGACAAAGCCAAGGCGGGCGAGGAAGATGTGAACCAGACCAAAAACAAGATACAGCAGTTGGATGACAGCATTCAATCCACGCTGCAAAAGGTGTCGGAATACTCCAATGCCGTAAAAGACTTCATCGACAATCTGGAGACAAACGTATTCCTGCCGAAAGTGGCGTCCAACATGTCGGTGGAAATCAACGCCATCCTGAAAGCCAAAGAAGACTTGAAAGAGGAGCTGAAAGGTGTCTATGCCCCTGAAGAGGTATTCCACATTACGGAATGCGTGCTGAATTACTTGAAGGAATTTGCCTTATGCACTTCCGACATTGACGCTGAGAATGTGGCAGCCTACGTGCTGGCCAAACAGAAGCAACCCGACAAACAAGATGAATATGCCTTTCTGGATGACTCGGAAACAGAGGCATTGAAGAGCCTGCTTCATATCAATGGTGTCAATGAATTCATCCAACTGGACAAGACCCGTCAGGAACTGGAAGAGCGGATTGCCAATCTGTCCAACCAGCGTATGCAAAAAGAAGCATTGGAACGGAGCCAGACAAAGGGTAATATAGAACTGATTAAGGAATATGAATCCAAAGAAGCTCAAATCAAGAAACTGGAACAGGACAAGCAGAACACAAGCGATGAGATAGCCCGTCTGGACAGACGTATCCACCAATACGATGTGCAGATACAGCAAGAACCGGATGTAAAATACGATACGCTGGTCAAACTCAAACCATTCTTTGAGGACGTGGCCAACTCCTTGCTGAAACAAAAGAAGCTGCTGATAGAAACAGAGATGCAAAAACAACTGAACATGCTGTTGCTGTCCTACAAAGGCTGTATCTCGCGTGTGGAACTCTCGGACACATTGGAGAACTTCACCATCAAGCTCTACCATAAGGCAGGCAATGAAATATCATTAAACCAGTTGAATGCCGCTTCCAAACAGATTTTCATCCAAGTATTGTTGAAAGTGTTGCGTAACTTGGGAGACTATAATCCCCCGGTCATGATTGACACTGTAATGGGAGTGCTGGATGAAGAAAGCCGTGATGTGCTGATGGAAGAATATTTCCCGCAACTGGCCGAACAAACCATCCTGCTGTGCACCACCTCGGAAATCCGCAAAGACAGCGATTATGTCCGCCTGGAACCTTTCATATCGAAAACATATACCTTGAAACGCAACGTGGAGGAACAAAACACCACCGTTGAGACTGGTTATTTTGGTATCACACTTAACGATTGAAGATTATGGAAATAGCATTAGACAACATACGTCAGTCCGAAGGCATATTGGATGAGCTGAACGGGCTGAAGGAAAACATAGAAAACAGAATCAATCTGTCGCAAGTGGCCGGGAACGAAAAGCGTGTGTTGCTGACGGGCAACAAGATTATGCGCATCTGTCTGATTGCCGGACTGAACGTAGCCGAAAAGCGCTCTATGGAACGCATCAACAATATCCAGCTTTCCAAATCCAGCATCCGCATCCCATCAAGCTTCTTCACGCACAACAACTTGCGTTCGCTCTACTCTGCCTTGCTCAAAATCCGATACAGGGATTTCAAGATAGATTGGAATGACAGCCCCACGGTTTCAAGAATCATTGCGGCTGAAATGTTCAGGGGACGGGACTATCTGCTGAACGACAGCAACCTGAACAACTTCCTGCTCTCCATCACTTCCCATCGGAATCTATCCGATAGCATTCCGGCATTGGAACTCATCATCGGAGAATACGACAATGAAATGGAAGCCTCGCTGAATATCAACGGCAAATCCATTACCAATACCCAAATCCTGATTGCAGGCTCTACAGGTTCTGGCAAAACCAATTTGCTGGCTGTACTCATCAACCAACTCAGAAGGCTTTCCGTGGAAACAGCCTATCCCGTCAATTTCTTGCTGTTCGACTACAAAGGCGAGTTTTCCGACCCGGCCAATAACCATTGGCTTACGCTGTTTGACGTGGACAGAAGTTGCATATTGAATCCGATAGAACGCCCGTTGCCCTTCACTCCGTTCAAGGATTTCACCGGAAAGACATTGAATGAAATTAATCTCTATTCATCTGAAATGGCTACCGCCTTGTGTGCGTTAGAAAAAGCCAACATCAGTGCCAATATGAGCAACCGACTGAGTGAAGCCATCGTAGATGCTTACAAGAAGACCAATGGTGCACCCATCTCCTTTGAGTTGATGCTACAGACGTATCAGGCAAAAATGCAGAACTCGGACAAAGACGACAGTGTCACTTCTGTCTTGAAACCATTGATAAGAAGTAACTTGTTTGAAAAAGAAGACAAAGTGCAGCTTACCAACGAATGCTTCATCATCAAGATGGATGCATTTCCTAAAGACGGCCCGATAGCCAAAGCCATTGTATATTTCGTAGTGTCAAAGTTGAACTTGATTTATGAACAATTGGACAAACAAGCCGTTAGTGATGACTACGTTCAAATCAGACACTTCACGATTATTGACGAAGCCCACTATATGCTGGATTTCGACAACCGTCCATTGAGAAATCTGATTGCAGTTGGGCGCAACAAGGGTTTAAGCATCATTCTGGCCACTCAAAACATGGAAAGTTTCAAGAGCAAGCATTTTGATTTCTATGCCAACGCCCAATATCCGCTCATCATGAAACAGCAAACCATCTCTGACCCGGTTATCAAGGATTTGTTTGGCGTGAGCGGAAAAGAATTGCAGGAAATCCGTTCTGCCATAGCCGGACTGCAAAAAGGTGAGTTGATTATCAAAGACCAGAATGCCTTCCTGCTGGATATTGGCAAGAAGTATAAGAAAATCAAGGTATCGCATTTAATTTGAAAGGGAATCAATATTATCAGATTTCTTTATTAATTCTAACAGGTAATGAATGACTTCGAAGAATATATAAGACAAGGCGAGCCTCTGAAGAAAGAAAAAGGCTACGCTTGGCAAACGGCCATCGGCTTGCAGGCGGTGGACGACTTGAAACCGTCCGAATATCTGATACAGACGGCTCGGCAACATATCGAAGGGGACATAACTATCGAAGAAGCCAAACAGCTGATTGACACCTACTATCAGTCTAAGACGGCCAGGGCCGACATGGATGACAGGACAGAGGAAGCTGATAAAGTTTCGGCGCGTATCGCCGAAATCTTGTCGGAAAAGACATTCACGTTCTCTCCGGTTGAATATATCACCATCCACCGACGTCTTTTTCAAGGAATCTATAAATTTGCAGGTAAAATCAGGAATTACAACATCACCAAAAAAGAGTGGGTGCTGAAAGGCGAAACCGTACTATATGCCAGTGCCGATAGCATACGTGAAACTCTTGATTATGATTTCGGTCAGGAGAAGAATTTCAGCTATAAAGATTTGAACATCCATGATGCCATCACCCACATTGCCAATTTTATATCCGGAATTTGGCAAATTCATGCTTTTGGAGAAGGCAACACCCGCACAACGGCAGTTTTTACTATAAAGTACTTGCGCACTTTCGGATTTGACATCAATAACGATGCGTTTGCCAAGCATTCGTGGTATTTCCGTAATGCTTTGGTCCGCGCCAACTACAACAACCTGAGCAAAGGCATATACGCCACCACCGAATATATTGAGGCTTTCTTCCGGAACTTGATCCTATCCGAGCATAACGAATTGAAGAACCGGACGATGCTTGTACAGGAATCTTTTCCACAAGAAAGACAAAGTGCAAATGCAACAAATGAGACGCCATCAAAGTGCAATATTTGCACTTTGGATTGCACTTTGGAGGAAATGGCGGTGCTCAACTTTTTACGGGAACAACCCAAAGCCACACAAAAAGAGATTGCTGCACACATAGGCAAATCTGAGCGGACCGTCAAGACCATCACCGTGAAATTGGTTGAAAAAGGCATTATAGAACGAAAAAACGGCAAAAGAAATGGTTTTTGGGAGATTAAAAAAATGGTTTGAACCGCGAAATTATCGTTGATGGAAGAGAAAGAACCCAATTAAAAAAGACTATTTTTATATGAATGACTCCAAAGGCAACCTCCTCTACCAAACCGAGGACGGACAGACAAAAATAGAAGTCACACTTGCCAATGATACCGTGTGGCTCACCACCGGCCAGAGGGCGGAATTGTTTCAGGTTATCGCGTCAAGTAAAAGAAGAGAAATACTGTAAATGATATAGGAACATTTCGCAAACGAACAATAATGACTACAAAAATACTTTTCCTACATGGTTTCTTTGCTTCGGGCAGTTGCACACCTGCCCAGGCATTAAGGCAGACATTCGCAGGCAAGGCGGAAGTCCTCACGCCCGACCTTCCGCTTCATCCTCGCGAAGCGTTGGCATTTATTACAAGCCTTTGCAAGCGGGAGCATCCTAAAGTATTGGCAGGCAATAGCAATGGCTCTTTCTTGGCGCAAATAGTGGCATCACGCTTGGGAACACCTGCCCTGCTGGGTAATCCCTATTTTGAAATGACCCGCTTTCTCATTGAGCGCATCGGAGCGCATGAGTACAAATCACCACGAGCAGACGGACGGCAACATTTCGTGATAGACCAACCGCTGATAGATGAATTTGCAGAGATACAAAAACATCAATGGGATGATTGCCGATCGGAAATGACCGACCGCATTTGGGGACTATTCGGAGAGAATGACCATCTGGCACACTTCGAACCGTTGTTCCTGCAACACTATACCAATGCTTACCACTTCCCCGGTGCACATACGCCTACGGCGGAAGAGGTACGGGAGTATTATGTGCCGCTGGTAGAAAAACTATATACAACAACCCTATAACAAACAAATATGTCAAAAGCAAAGCTAAAGAAATACCTTCAAACGCTCACCAAAGAGCAAGTCATCGAAGTGACGCTCGAACTTTATGACGCACGGAAAGAAGCCAAGGAGTACCTGGAGTTCTATCTGGCACCTGACAGCAATGCCGAATTGGAGAAATGCAAGAAAGCCATCCGGCAGGAGTTCTTCCCTACCCGTGGCTTTTCAGAAAAGCCTTCTTTCGCCAAGTGCCGGAAAGTCATTTCTGATTTTCAAAAACTGAAAACAGAACCAACCCTTGTCGCTGACCTGATGTTGTTTTACATCGAACAGGGATGCGAATATACCGTGACCTTTGGCGATATGTGGGAACAATACTACATCACTCTGGAAAACAACTTCGACAAAGCCATGAAGTTTATTTTCATGCATGGTTTGTTAGCCGCTTATTATGAACGGATAGAGAAATTGCTTGCTAATGCCAGCAATTGCGGCTGGGGATTTTATGACACGCTTTCGGACATTTATCACCAATACAGATAACAAAATTAAAGAAAGCCATTCCCGGCTTAGATACGCAAAGAATGGCTTCCAATTTCTACTCCATTGACTCTCGAATAATGCGCAAAGTTTCCCTCTTATATTCCCTACGGTTATACTCTTCACCCCTACACATCCAGCAACTGCACGGAGTGCCTGTGGTTTGATAAACTTTTGCCCATTTTTCTTTTGCCAACTCAAACCAATGCGGATGATTGTCTATACCTCCATCATCACGGATAACAGGAGTTCCATAAGCTGCATAAAGAATCATGCGAGCCTTAAACACGCGTGACATCTGTTGACGTCTCCAATGTTTGTTTCTTTTGTCCATCGTCTCTTTGAATTAAAGTTAGGATGAACAATGATTTTACTTTTGCAAGACACAATGTATCCATATTACAAATTTACCTGTGCTCTGAAATTAAACAACCGCCAAATGCGTTTATAGCTTCCTGACTGTCTCTTCCTGTAACAGCTTTACCTGTGGCTTGTTCGATTCTATCAGCAAGTTTAATAGCCCTGTCTATAATAAATTCATCAAACTTATCTTCATTAAGAAGATTAAAGTTGATTTTGTGTGTAGAAACAGCATGAACTAAATCGTCTTTATCAATCTTGTGGTTAAGAATTGCTTGTATATATTTACTTGGAGCCACACCTCCTATAGAACGATTGGTCGAAGCATATATCATAGTTTTATTAATGACAGAGTTCCATTTCTCTCGTGGCAAATTTTGCTTTTCGCAATAACTTGCCGGGAATATGTGATGAATATCAGTATTTTCTGATGTATAAGTGGCTACCGTCATTTTTCCCGCTGTCAAGAAATCCAAAGGCTCGTCTTGAAGCAGAAGAGCCATAACTCCTTTATACGCGGCTGAATTTCTTGTTTGAAGACTTAACAAACGGGTTATATGAAAACTTGAGCGAGAAACTGTATCTGGCAATATGTCATCATCTGCCAACCATACAAAGAAATCTTTTATATCAGAAGCGTAGCGCGTTTCATTTGCACTGCCATATAACTCACCAAAAACTCCACACCAATACCACTTGGACAGCTTGGTTAAATTGGGTAAATTGGTGAGTAAATGCTGATGGCTAATATCATATGCAAATATGGCTGCCAATGGAATAAATTGCGTATTATAAGGTAAATTATCTGCAGCATAAACACCTTGTTTTATCAAAAAACGGGCGGCCTCAATGAAACCATTTTTAAGAACATCCCGCTTTTGATTAAACACCAAACTGCGAAGAGCCATAACGTCTTTCTTTTTACACTTCACTCCTATTTTTCCATCAGATTCGATTGACTTCTCGTAGCTATCCCAAAGTGTCATTGAAGTGATGAAAGCTGTGCCATCGATGTCTCTTAATACGTCAAATTTAGAAAAATCACTCTTTATTGACTTCCATTCCTGACGCAGTTCAACCCCATCAGCCGCAAGCGAAGCTGTTACCAACTCAAAAACATTTAATGGAACGCCACCGCGATTCACATTTTCAAATATCTGGCACACAGATGACTGCGAGGTATTCTTCAAAACCTTAATCACAGGCAGCTTATATGCAATAACAGACGAAATAATGTCTGTATTAAATTTCTGATAAAGTGCCAACTTTGCAGGGTCGTTCTGATAATACTGTAGCATTCCCAAACACCAATTCATTGATTCCGTAGGGTCAAACATCAAATTAAGAGGAAACATCAGATTTTTATACTCCTTTTCTCTGATGGTCAAATCCAAAGTGATAACCTTACCTATATCTGATGTTTTTATTTTCTTATCAGAAATGGATATTATCGCATCCTCTCTATCCTCATTCTCATCAAGAGCTTTTACAATGTCAATATAATAATATCGGTAAATGACATAGCTTTTATTGCGTTCCCAGCATGTTTCAACAGGTTTTGGACTCATAAATACCTGAAAAAGTGTAGTGAGCCGCTGTTGCCCATCAAGAACAAGATAGTCCGGCTTTACATTGGCCATCTTCGAGTCAACTCCCGTGAATAGACGAGGTTTATAATTGACTTCACCGCCTGTTTCCAAAAACATTACTGCACCCATAGGAAACCCCATTGTGATGCTTTCTATCAACTTACATATTTTCCCGTCATCCCAAACCCATGAACGTTGGAATTCAGGAAGCTGTAACCCACCTTTCTGAACTTGAAGCAACAAGTCTTTTAAGTCTGTATCATTTGATTGTACTGCCATAACTATTTCTTGTTAAACACTTACGATTTATTCATTCTTTATAAATATTCTTCTCAAAACAACTTCCTCAAATCAATCGAAAGGAAATCATCCGCACTGATGCCTCCATCACCCACAATAAAAGCCGATTGCGGATTAAAGAGCTTGCGGAACTTATCCAATCCTTCCGTCCGCTTTTCCGCATTGCTTTTCACCTCAATGGCGACCACCGAACCTTTCTTGCGCAGGACGAAATCCACTTCATCATCCCGTTCACGCCAATAGAACACTTCAAAGCGATGCACGAAGGCTTGACTTACCAAATAGGCGCCGATGCCTGACTCAAAGATGCGCCCCCAGAATTTTCGGTTCAATATCGCCTGCTCAAAAGTCAACGGACTATACACCATCTTCAGCGCATTGTTATATACCTGCAGCTTGGGGATGCTGGCACGCCTCCGGGCCATATCCACACTGAACTTCTGGAGGCCGCACAGCAATCCGCTTTCATCCAACAGGTTGATATATCCCGCCAAAGTCACCGTGTTTCCGGCGTCTTGAAGCGAACCTAACATCTTGTTCAACGAAAGCAATTCGCCCGAATAGGCCGCCCCCAGCTCAAAGGTCTGCCGAAGTAAAGCTGGTTTACTTATCGGTGTATCCATCAGAATGTCCTTATTGATGGTAGCCTCGATGATGGCCGACTGGATGTATTGGCTGAAGCGGTCTTCATCACCAATCAAGGTAGCCGCACCGGGATAGCCTCCATAGAACAAGTATTGATCAAGCGAAAAGCCGAAACATTCCTGCATTTCCCGATAACTCCAATGGCTCATGCGTATCTCCTCGAATCGTCCGGCAAGGGATTCGGACAAGCCTTTTTCCAACAATACACGGCTGCTTCCCAAAAGCAAGACCTTGATGTCGCGGTCATGGAACGTATCATCGTCCCATTCCTTTTTCACCACCTCGCTCCAGTTGGCTATCTTCTGTATCTCGTCAATCACAAGGATGACACTTTCCCACCCCCGGCTTCCCTTCAAGCTGCGCACAGCCGCCCAGCAATCGGAAATCCAAGCACTGTTTGTAGCCGGAACATTGTCGGCGGAAAAGAACTGATAAGGCATATCCAAATCCTGAAGCACCTGCTTGACCACTGTTGACTTGCCTATCTGACGGGCACCCATCACCACTTGGATGAATTTCCGTGGCTCTTTCATCCTATCTGTAATCACCTGATATTCCGCTCGTTTATACATACCATTACATTTTACTCAGTGGACTAAGCATCTTTTCTCAATGCAAAGATAACAAATATATTCGAGTGATTATCACGAATTTATAAAGAAAAGCCATGAGTTCATTTTCATGCATGGCTTGTTAGCCGCTTATTATGAACCCGCATACTCTCATGTTTCCAAAGACAGATGAGGCGCCTGCCGGGGCTGATGGGCAAACGGCGCGGGAGGAGCCTGTGCCTTTGCAGAGCGCGTCAACTTCGCAAAAAGGACAACAAAAGGCATGGGGCGGCACGAAACACGGCGCGAAACGGGGCATATCGCATTCTCGCCGACATCCGATGGTGCCGGCGTTTTCACCCCTCACTTCTCGCCTTTCACCTTGAAATCCTTCGCCAGTCCGCCCTCGCTGGTCTCCTTGTAGAGCGAGGGGATGTCGTGGCCTGTCTGTTTCATCACCTCCACCACCTTGTCGAACGACACGCGGTGCGTGCCGTCGGAGAACGAGGCGTAGAGGTTGGCGTCGAGGGCGCGCGTGGCGGCGAAGGCGTTGCGCTCTATGCAGGGTATCTGCACCAGGCCGCACACGGGGTCGCAGGTCATGCCGAGGTGGTGCTCAAGGCCCATCTCTGCGGCATACTCTATCTGCGACGGGCTGCCGCCGAACAGCTGGCAGGCCGCTGCCGACGCCATGGCGCAGGCCACGCCCACCTCGCCCTGGCAGCCCACGTCGGCTCCCGAGATCGAGGCGTTGTGCTTCACGATGTTGCCTATCAGCCCGGCGGTGGCCAGGGCGTGCAGTATGCGCTCGTCGGAGAAGCCGTGCCCCTTGTGCACATGATAGAGCACGGCGGGCAGTACGCCGCAGGCGCCGCACGTCGGGGCGGTGACGATGGTGCCGCCGGAGGCGTTCTCCTCGCTCACGGCCAGCGCGTAAGAGTACACCAGGCCGCGCGTCTGCAGCGACTGTTTGTATCCCGATGCCTTGACATAGTATATCGGTGCCTTGCGCATCAGATTGAGCGGTCCGGGCAGGCGCCCCTCCGTGTTGATGCCGCGCTCCACGGCGGCCTGCATGGTGCGCCACACCTCGGCCAGATAGTCCCAGATGGAGCCGTCCTCGCACATATTGACATACTCCCAGTAGCTGCGCCCCGTCTTCTGGCACCAGTCCATAATCTCCGTCATGGTGTTCATGCCGTAGACATCGGGCGTGCCGGGCAGCAGCCCCCTGGCGCCGCCCTCCGAGAGGGCGCCGCCCCCGGTGCTGTACACTGTCCACTCGGCCACTGTCCGCCCCGCGGCGTCTCTGGCCTCGAACTTCATGCCGTTGGGGTGGAACGGCAGGAATACCGCCGGCTTCCACACAATGTCCACCGGGGCCAGCGGCTCCAGCTCGGCCCTGATGGCGGCGTCGGTCATGTGGCCGCGCCCGGTGGCGGCAAGACTGCCGTAGAGCGTGACGATGAACGAACCGGCGCGCCGCCAGCGCGCGGCGAATATCTGCGCGGCCTTCTGCGGCCCCATGGTGTGGCTGCTCGAAGGTCCCTTGCCTATGCGGAAAATCTCTCTTAGTGACTTCATTGCTTCTCTTGTTGGCGCCGCGGCGGCTCCGCGCGGATGCCGGCGGCTGTGCAAAGTTACACGAAATCCGCGAGAAACCCGCACCTGCGGCATCAATAATTCTGCGCTTTCGTTTCTGTTACTCAATATTTTGCAGTAACTTTGCAGGCTGAACAGATACAGAAACACATTGGTTTAATATATGGAAGAGAAACATTTCAAGCGCACCACCGTCACCGCGGCGCTGCCCTACGCCAACGGCGGGGTGCACATTGGCCACCTGGCCGGGGTCTACGTGCCGGCCGACATATACGCGCGCTACCTCCGCCTCAGGGGCGAGGACGTGCGGTTCATCTGCGGAAGCGACGAGCACGGAGTGCCCATCACCATCCGCGCCAAGAAGGAAGGCATAACGCCGCAGGCCGTCGTGGACCGCTACCACGCCATGATAAAGAAGAGCTTCGAGGACTTCGGCATCTCGTTCGACATCTACAGCCGCACCACCTCGGCCGAGCACACCCGCACGGCGTCCGACTTCTTCCGCAAGCTCTACGACGACGGCAAGCTCATTGAGCGCGAGACGGAGCAGTACTACGACGAGGAGGCACACCAGTTCCTGGCCGACCGCTACATAACGGGCGAGTGCCCCCACTGCCACAACCCCAAGGCTTACGGCGACCAGTGCGAGAAGTGCGGCAGCGACCTCGACCCCACGGAGCTGATAAACCCGCAGTCGGCCATCAGCGGCTCCAAGCCCGTGCTGAAGAAGACCAAGAACTGGTACCTGCCGCTCAACGAATATCAGGAGTGGCTCAAGGAGTGGATACTCGAAGGCCACAAGGAGTGGCGGCCGAACGTCTACGGGCAGTGCAAGAGCTGGCTCGACCTCGACCTCCAGCCGCGGGCCATGACGCGCGACCTCGACTGGGGCATACCCGTGCCCGTGAGCGGGGCCGAGGGCAAGGTGCTCTACGTGTGGTTCGACGCGCCCATCGGCTACATATCGAACACCAAGGAGCTGATGCCCGACGACTGGCAGAAGTGGTGGCAAGACCCTGAGACGCGCCTCGTGCACTTCATCGGCAAGGACAACATCGTGTTCCACTGCATCGTGTTCCCCTCCATGCTCAAGGCCCACGGCGGGTACATACTGCCCGACAACGTGCCGGCCAACGAGTTCCTCAACCTTGAGAACGACAAGATATCCACGTCGCGCAACTGGGCCGTGTGGCTCCACGACTACCTCGTGGAGATGCCCGGCAAGCAGGACGTGATGCGCTACGTGCTCACCGCCAACGCCCCCGAGACGAAGGACAACAACTTCACCTGGCGCGACTTCCAGGACCGCAACAACAACGAGCTGGTGGCCGTCTACGGCAACTTCGTGAACCGCGCGCTGCAGCTGACGAAGAAATACTGGGACGGCGTGGTGCCGGCCTGCGGCGAGCTTACCGACACCGACCGCCAGGCGCTGGCCGAGTTCAGCGACGTGAAGCAGCGCGTGGAGGCGCAGCTCGACGCATTCAAGTTCCGCGACGCGCAGAAAGAGGCCATGAACCTGGCCCGCATCGGCAACCGCTACATCACGGAGTGCGAGCCGTGGAAGGTGTGGAAGACCGACCCCAAGCGCGTGGAGACCATACTCTACGTGTCGCTCCAGATAGTGGCCAACCTCGCCATAGCCTTCGAGCCGTTCCTGCCCTTCAGCAGCGCACGCCTGCGCAAGATGATAAACACGGACGGAGCCGACTGGAACAGCCTCGGCAGCACCGACCTGCTCCGCCCCGGCCACAAGCTCGGCGAGCCGGAGCTGCTCTTCGAGAAGATTGACGACGAGGCCATAGACTACCAGCTGCAGAAGCTCGCCGACGCCAAGCGGGCCAACGAGGCCGCCGCCCACAAGGCCGACCCCGTGAAGGCGACGGTGGACTTCGCCGACTTCGAGAAGATAGACATCCGCGTTGGCCACATCAAGGCGTGCGAGAAAGTGAAGAAGGCAAACAAGCTTCTGAAGTTCACCATCGACGACGGCTCCGGCCGCGACCGCACCATCGTCTCCGGCATAGCCAAGTTCTACGAGCCTGAAGAGCTTGTGGGCAAGGACGTTCTCTTCATAGCCAACCTCGCGCCCCGCAAGCTCATGGGCATCGAGAGCGAGGGAATGATTCTCTCGGCCGAGAACTTCGACGGCTCGCTCAGCGTCACCACCACGCTGCGCACGGTCAACCCTGGCAGCAAGGTGTGCTGAGCGGCAGCGAGTCAAGCCAACAGGCAAAGTGCGGAAATGGAGACTCTGAAAGAGAAAACGGCAAAGGGACTGCTGTGGGGCGGGATGAACAACTTTATCCAGCAGGGGCTGGGGCTGGTGTTCGGCATCATTCTGGGCCGCCTGCTCAGTCCCGACGACTACGGTATGGTGGCCATGATCGCCATCTTTCCGCAGCTGGCCATCGCAATACAGAACAGCGGCTTCACCGCCGCGCTGACCAACATAAGGAAACCGGAGCACCGAGACTACAACTCGGTGTTCTGGTTTAATGTTATCGTGGGCACCGCCCTTTACGCCATTCTCTTCTTCTGCGCCCCGCTCATCGCCGCCTATTACCACACCGACAAGCTCACACCGCTATGCCGCTATGCCTTCCTCAACATTCTTTTCGCTAGCTTTGCCACAGCCCAGTCAGCCTATCTGTTCAAGAATCTGATGGTCAAGCAGCAGGCAAAGTGCGGCATGACTGCCGTCATCTGCTCCAACATTGTGGGGGTGTCGATGGCCTTTGCCGGAATGTCCTACTGGTCGCTGGCCACCCAGGGGCTTGTCTACGTGGGCGTCAATATGCTCTTGCTGTGGCGCAGCTCGCCATGGCGGCCCACGCTCAGCATCGATTTCGGCCCCGTGAGGCGCATGTTCCGCTTCTCGGTCAAGGTGCTCGCCACCGGCATTGTCAGCCAGATAAGCAACAATGTGCTCAACATCCTGCTTGGGCGCTACTTCTCGCCCCACGCCGTGGGCTGCTACAACCAGGCGTCACAGTGGTCTTCAAAATGCTGCTACCTCGTGCAGGGCACCGTGCAACAGGTGGCACAGCCGGTGCTGGCAGGCCTCGGCGGACAGGACGGCAGGCAACTCGCCGCCCTGCGCAAGATGGTGCGCTTCGCCTCGTTCGTCTCGTTTCCCCTGCTGTTCGGACTCGCCCTCGTTGCCAAGGAGTTCATCGTCACGGCCATCACGGCCAAGTGGCTACCCTCGGCCGAGCTGCTGCAGTTGCTGTGTGTGGGGTGGTCGGTCATGCCGTTGCACACACTGATGTCAAACGCCGTGCTCAGCAACGGCCACTCCGGCACGAACTTCTGGTGCACCGTCGGCCTGGGGGCGGCCTCGATAGCCACGATGGTGGCCATCTGGCCGCTGGGCATACGCACGATGGTGGTGGCCTACGCCGCGCTCAACATCATGTGGGTGTTCGTGTGGCTCTTCTTCGTGCGCCGGCTCATGGGCTACGGCCTGCTGATGTTCCTGCGCGACACGCTGCCCTTCGCCCTCGCGGCGGCGGCGGTGATGGCCGCCACCAGTGCCGCCACCGTATGGATAAGCTCCGCCGCGGCCCTGCTCGCCGCCCGAGTGGTCATGGCCGCGCTGCTCTACTACGCCGTGATGCGAGCCGCCCGAGTGCGGATTCTGCGCGAGTGCGAGCAGTTCATAATATCAAGAATCAGAAAAAAAGACAAGCAATGACAAATACAGGCAAGACCGTAGACGTGGTGATGTGCACCTACAACGGCGAGAAGTTCCTCCGCGAGCAGCTCGACTCGATTGTGGGCCAGACCTACCCCATCCACCGGCTGATAGTGCAGGACGACGGCTCGACAGACTCCACCGTCGAGATAGTGCGCGAGTACGCCGCCCGCCACCCCTTCATAGAGCTGTATGTGAACGGGCGCAACCTCGGCTTCAACCTCAACTTCAAGACCGCCGTGATGCGGGCCACGGCCGACTTCGTGGCCATCGCCGACCAGGACGACGTGTGGTTTCCCGACAAGATTGAGCGGCAGGTGGCGCAAATAGGAGACCACAACATCTGCTTCGCCGCCCACCTGCGCGGCGCAAGCCTCAACGCGGCCCGCAAGGTGGAGCCGCAGTACAGCCTGAAGGCGCTGCTGTTCGGCGGCTTCGCCGGCCACACCATGCTGCTCAGGCGCACGTTCGCCCAGCGCGAGGAGGCGTGGGCCGGCGCCGTAATCTACGACTGGAGCCTCGCCGTGAGCGCCTATTTCTGCGGCACGGAGCCCATAACCTACATCAGCGACCCGCTGAACTGGCACCGCTCCCACGACGGCGAGGCCGCGCTGCTCCTGCACCAGACACGCGCCGCCCGTTTAGGTGCCGCCGCCGGGGGCGCCCTCGCGCCCTACCTGCACGGTCTGAGGCACTACCGCCGCCTGCAAGGTCTCGACAAGTGGCGCCGGTTCTACACCTTTATATATAGCAACACAGACAGAAAGAAATACCGCACGGAGCACACCATGACCCGCTGCCTGCTCTCGCCTGGGCTGCTGCCACTGCTGCGCCTCTGCCTCATCTGCATGAGGCACCGCCGCGACACCTACCCTGCGGCGGCCAGTGCCCGGGGCGTGATGGGGCTGCTGCGCGGCTTCTTCCTGCCGCTCATCTTCGCCTACAACAACACCGAGTTCGACGACTGACGGAAAGCGGCCGGCAATTCCCCCTGCCGTTTCATTCTGATTGCCCCTATCGGGCTTTTGCATTATTTCACCACTGTTAAAAAACCGGCGCGGATTGCCGCCCAAATTTCGCGAATTTGAAAATAAAAACCGTTTGGCCGCAAATTCGCGCAATATGAGTGTGCAGTTGTAACTTACTGGTCTTATTAGACTTATTAGTCCAATTGGTATTATTGTGCAATAAAAGCAGCCACCGAAACAGCCCTTTTCAGCCCCCAAAACGGCCTTTTTCGCCCTGCGAAAAGGGCCGTTTGGGCTTCCAATATGGCCCATATCGCATTGCGAAAAGGCCTATATCGCATTGCGATATAGGCCTTTTCGCAAAATCGCAAGCGTTTTCCGACCCGAAAAGGGGGCAAGAGCCGCCGGAAATTTTCTATTCCGGCGGAAAGCGAAGTGTTAAATTCGGGAGACGGGAGACAGGAGACAGAAGCCGGACAATGGCCACAAAGGCTGTCTTTCTCAACACTTCATTTCTTAATTCTTAACTTGAATATCCGCAAATTGTCAAGTTGTGTGCTCCATGAGATTTGGCAAATTGCGGATATTCTTTTAATTTTTAATCTTTAATTTTTAATTTCCTAACATCCGCTTCCGTCCAGGCTGCACGCCGCCCCGTCGGTGTCCTTGGGGCGCGGGGTTAGCCCGGCCTCCGTGGCACGCAGAGTCACCGTGCCGTCGTCGAGAACGAAGCAGGGTATGCCCACGGTGCCGGCGCGGCGCACGGCGGCAAAGGCCGGACTGCTGTCGCGCAGGCGCAGAAACTCCTTGAGGTTGCGCACGTGCGCCCCGATGTCCACTATCTCATAATTGCTGTTGCCTCTCACCTGCTCCTCCACGTAGGTGCAGTCCGGACAGGTGCTCATTCCGTAAATCTTTATCATAGCTCTGTGTTTTTGTTGTTCAGTGGCAAAGTTACAATTTTATCGGCGAACGGCCGCCTGCCGACACGACAAAAAAATGGCCGCGGCACCGCACGGCTGCTGAAAAAACGCCGTTTTTTCTTTGCAGAGTCTTTGTCTTGAGCTATCTTTGCAGCAAGAAAAAACCAACGTCATGATTTCATTTGAGAATGATTACAGCAACGGCGCGCACCCCAGGGTGCTGCAGCGGTTGCTCGAGACCAACGCCGAGCAGACCCTGCCCTACGGCTTCGACAGGTTCTGCGACGAGGCAAAGGCCAAGATCAGGAAGGCCTGCGAGGACGAGGACGCCGTGATATTCTTCCTCGCCGGAGGCACGCAGACCAACGCCACGGTGATAGACTCGTTCCTCTATCAGTATGAGGGGGTGATAGCCCTCGACACCGGCCACATCAACGTGCACGAGGCCGGAGCCATAGAGTTCACCGAGCACAAGATCATCAACATTCCCGGCCACGACGGAAAGATGCGGGCCGAAGACCTGGACAAGTATCTGGAGGACTTCAAGCACGACGGCAACAACGCCCACTCGGTGTTTCCGGGCCTGGTCTACATCACCTTCCCCACCGAGCTGGGCACGCTCTACAGCGCGGCCGAGCTTGACGCCATCTACCAGGTGTGCCTCTGCCACAACCTGCCGCTCTACGTCGACGGGGCGCGGCTGGGCTACGGGCTCGCGGCCGGCGGCAACGACATCACCCTGCCCTACCTGGCCCGCCACTGCGACGCCTTCTATATCGGCGGCACAAAGATCGGAGCGCTGTGCGGCGAGGCGGTGGTCTTCACCCACAACAACGCCCACCGCCACTTCTTCACCATCCAGAAGCAGCACGGGGCGCTGCTGGCCAAGGGGCGGCTGCTGGGCGTGCAGTTCGACGCCCTGTTCACCGACGGACTTTATTTCGACATCTCGCGCCACGCCATCAGCATGGCCATGAAGATGCGCGCCATATTCGAGGAGAAGGGCTACCGCTTCTGGATTGACTCGCCCACCAACCAGCAGTTCATCATCATGGGCAACGACGACGTTGAGAGGCTCGCGCGCGACGTGCTGTTCACCCACTGGGGAATGGCCGACGAGAGCCACACCATCTGCCGCTTCGTCACAAGCTGGTCCACCACCGAGGCCGACCTGGAGCTGCTGCGCTCACTGCTCTGACAGGCGGAAGGCGCGCCTGACGGTGCCGCCGTAGGTCTCCACGCCGAGCACCACGCTGTCGGCGCCCACCTGCCCGCAGGCCACGCTGACGTAGGTCTTGGCCGAATAGTACTCGGGCACGCCTCCCTGGTCGTGATACAGCCGCAGGTGGGCGGTGCGGACGCCGCCGGGCGAGGCCGTCACCGAGTCGCACACCAGGCCCAGCGTCTGCCGCGCCCCGCTGCCGCCGCCCTCGCCCGTCATCAGCACAAGGCCCAGGTTGAGCCACCGCCCCGACGCGCTCAGCCACGCGCTCTCAAGCTCCAGCGGGTCTGTGACCACCGTGTCGAGGCTTGCCGAGGGCTGCACCGCGGCCACGGGCACCTCCGACAGCGCGCGCGGGCGCACCTCGCCGCCCCCGGCGCGGTCGTAGTAGAGCACGGCGCGATACACGGTGTCTGGCGCCGACGCCCACTCCGTGGCCGGCGCCGGGCTTAGAGTGAGCCGCTCGCCCGCGTCGGTCATCACATAGTCAACGGTGCCGCGGGCGCCGGTGTGGGCCTCCACGAACTCGGCCGTGAGCAGCGAGTAGCCGCCCGTGCCTTTCTCATAGCTGTCCATCTCGCAGGCGGCGAGCGCCAAAGCGGCGAGCAGAAACAGGAATCTGAACACTCTCATCAAGGAAAAACAAAAAGCGTTTGAGGAAAAACAAAAAGCGGTGGCGCTCCCTTGCGGACAAGGAGCGCCACCGCTGCGGTTTATCGGTTGTCGCCGAGCGCGGCCATCTGGTTTATGGCCGGGTTGGCATACATTGTCAGCATACACCGCCGCAGGAAGTCGTCGTCGCGCTGCGGCAGGTCTATCTTGGCCATCTGGCCGTCTATGTATCTCAGGAACGCGTCGCGCTCGGCGGCGGTGTAGCGGTCGGAGAGCGCCCCGCCGAATCTCACCATGTCCGCCGCCACGTAGTTGCATGGGTAGAGGCGGTAGCCCAGGTGTATGTCGCGGTCGACGCGCCGCGCCACGGTGTCAAACAGCACGCCCTTCGGCATGTCGGGGTCGAGGCTGCCGAGCCACCCGTCGAGGCATGGCGAGCAGTGGTAGTAGATGCGCCCCTTGAAGCCCGTGATGCCGGTCTTCATGCTCATCACGTCGTCGGCCTTGGTCTTCTTCCAGCCGGGATTGTCGCGGCGCAGCTGGAACTCGCGCGCCTTGAGCCAGTCGCAGGGGTCATACTCGTATGATATCGACAGCGGCACAAGGTGCAGCTGCCCCAGCCTCTGCACCGCCGTGCCCTCGCCGCCCATGGCCATCATCTTCAGTATGGCGGGCTGCGTGCGGTCGTCGCTGTCCTTGGCGCGGCCCTCGCGCTGCGCGATCCAGATGTTGTCGTGCTTGCGCCCGATGACGTAGTGCATATAGTCGGCCATGCGCTTGCTGCTGGCGAGCATCTCGCGCAGGCTCGCGCTGCGCTCCACTATGAACGACTTGTTGAGCCTCACGAGGTCCTTTATCCACTGCGTGGCCAGCAGGTTGTCGCCGATGGCAATCTCGCAGGTGGTGCCGAAGCCCGAGTCGATGAGCTGCAGGGCCAGCAGCGCCGAGTCGAGCACAATGTCGCGGTGGTTGCTCACAAAGGTGTAGCGGCCCGTCTTGTCCAGCGCCGCGCAGTCCATGGCCAGCCCTGTGCTGGCCTTGGCGAGCAGGTTCTCGAGAAACTTGTGGCAGAACTTCACCTGGAACTCCAGGCAGGTCTTGCAGCCGCGAATGCCGGCGGCCAGCGTCTCCGGCGGAACGCCGGGCAGGGCATAGGCCAGCACGGCCCTGAACTGCGGGTCGGCCAGCATCCGGTCGAACGCGGCGGGCAGCTCTTCAGGCTCAAAGGGGCGTATGGCGTCGTATCGCCTCAACTCTTCATCCATGGCTCTTGGTTTTGTCTTGGGTTACTGCGGCCTCAGCCGATCTGGTTTTCCACAATCTCCGTCAGCACGTCTGTCATGGTCATGCCGGCCGCCCTGACCTGCTGCGGAATGAAGCTGGTGGCCGTCATGCCGGGCGTGGTGTTGATCTCCAGCATATAGATCTTGTCCACCTCGGCGCCGTCGCGGCCCGGGCCGCGCGCGATGATGTAGTCAATGCGTATTATGCCGTTGCAGTGCAGTATGTCGTAGATGTGGCTCGTAAGCTCGCTCACGCGGCGGGCGGTGTCGTCGCTCAGGCGGGCGGGGGTGATCTCAGTCACCTGCCCGTTGTATTTGGCGTCGTAGTCGAAGAACTCGTTCTTCGTGACCACCTCCGTTGCCGGCAGCACCACCGAGCGGTTCTTGGTCTTGTAGCATCCCACAGAGATCTCCGTGCCGCTGACGCAGGCCTCCACCATCACCTCGGGGCTTTCGAGCATGGCCTTGCGTATGGCCGGGGCGAGCTGGTCCTTGTTCTTCACCTTGGTTATGCCGAAGCTGCTGCCGTCGGCGGCGGGCTTCACAAAGCAGGGCATGCCGATGCGCCGCTCCACCTCGTCGTCGCTGACAAGCTCCTCGTAGCCGCTGCGTATGAGCAGGCTGTCGGCCACGAGCACACCGTAGCCGCGCAGATACTGGTTGAGCACGAACTTGTTGAACGTCATGGCCTCCACGAGCACACCGCTGGTCGAATAGGGCAGCTTGATGAGGTCGAAGTAGCCCTGCAGCACGCCGTTCTCGCCTGGAGTGCCGTGGATGGTTATGTAGGCATAGTCGAAGAAGACGGTCTTGCCGCCCATCGAGAAGGAGAAGTCGTTGCGGTTTATCTTGGCGGTGGTGCCGTCGCTCAGGTCAACGTGCCAGTCGAGACCCTTTACGTCGACGACGTAGACATTGTAGCGCTCCTTGTCGAAGAAAGAGTAAAGCCCCTGTGCCGAGCGAAGCGACACGTCGTGCTCCGACGAATCGCCACCGCAGACGATGGCGATGTTTTTCTTTGTATCTTTCATCAGTTTGTCTTTATGGTTGATTGTTGTCTGTTCATTCGTTCCGCGCGGCCTGCGCCGAGCCTTTGATGTAGCGGCGCCAGCGGTCGAGCAGCTGCTCCATGTCGGCGGGCAGCGGCGAGGTGAAGTCCATCTGGCGGCCTGTGCGCGGGTGGACGAAGCCCAGCGTGCGGGCGTGCAGGGCCTGCCGCGGGCACAGCCTGAAGCCGTTCTGCACAAACTGGCGGTAGCTGCCGGTGCGCTCGCCGCGCAGTATCTCGGTGCCGCCGTAGCGCTCGTCGCCGAAGAGCGGGTGGCCTGTGTGGCGCATGTGGGCGCGTATCTGGTGCGTGCGGCCTGTCTCCAGCACACACTCCACCAGCGTCACGTAGCCGAAGCGCTCCATCACGCGCCAGTGGGTGACGGCGGGCTTGCCCGTGTCGGAGCCGGGCGGAAACACCGCCATGCGCAGCCTGTCGCGCGGGTCGCGGCCGATGTTGCCCTCCACGGTGCCGCTGTCGGCGGCCATGTTGCCCCACACCAGGGCGTTGTAGCTGCGGTGCGTGGTCTTGTTGTAGAACTGCGCGCCGAGCGATGTCTTCGCCTCCGGCGTCTTGGCCACCACGAGCAGTCCGCTGGTGTCTTTGTCTATGCGGTGCACGAGGCCCACCTGCGGGTCGTTGGGGTCGTATGTCGCCAGGCCGCGCAGATGCCACGCCACGGCGTTGACGAGCGTGCCGCTGAAGTTGCCGCAGCCCGGATGCACCACCAGCCCCGCCGGCTTGTTGACCACCATGAGGTCGTCGTCCTCGTAGACCACGTCGAGCGGTATGTCCTCAGGCTCTATGGCGGTGTCGTAGCGGGGGCGGTCGAGCATGAGCGTCACCACCTCGCCGGGCCTCACCTTGTAGCTGCTCTTCACCGGGCGGCCGCCCACGTGGACGAAGCCCGCGTCGGCAGCCTTCTGTATGCGGTTGCGGCTGGAGTGCTGCAGCTTCTCAAAGAGAAAGCGGTCGACACGCACCGGCGCCTGGCCGCGGTCCACCTCGACGCGGAAGTGCTCGTAGAGCTGTTCCAGCCCGGCGTCGTCGGGCAGTTCGGGCGTGCCGTCGCCGGCACCATATGCTGTATCGGTCATTCTGTTGTCTGTGCTGTCGGTTGTTGTGTCTGCGCCGCGTCGGCGGGCGCGTCGTCGGCCGCGGGCGGCTCCGTGACCACCTCAAAGCCGTCCACGTCGCCCTCCTCATAGATGATGTCGGGCTCCACATAGTCTATCACCACCGTGCTGTCGTCGTAGGCGCCGCTGCCCACCTGCAGCTGCAGGGGCACGTCGATGGGCACGCGGTCGCCCATCGACACGCGGCGGCCTCCGGCCTTGATGCCGTAGACCCAGTCTTTCTCGCCCGTCACGTGCTCGGCGTCGAGCACTCTGAAGCCCATCGCCCTGAGCCGGGCCTCGGCCTCGCGCACGCTGCTGTTGTCAACAATGTCGGGTATCACCAGCGTGGGCGTGGCCTCAGAGTTCACCGTCACGTAGACCATGCGCCCCGATTTCACCCTGGCGCCCCCGGCGGGAGTCTGCAGCAGCACGCAGTCGGCCGGCATCCGCTTGTTGTAGCCGGTGTCGCTGACCTCCACGCGCAGTCCGTCGCTCTCGAGCAGCGCCTTGGCACGGGCGAAGTCCATGCCCCGCACGTCGGGCACGGGGATGGCCTCGCCGTGGCGCGTGTAGACGCCCAGCCAGTACTTCAGGCCCAGAAACAGCAGCACCACAACCACGGCCATGGCCAGCAGGTTGAGCCACAGGCGCTTGTCGAGAAACTTCATGAAGAACTCTTTAGAGGTCATCTTGCGGGTTGTCAGTCATTCTTCGTTGCCGCGCACACCGGCTCAGGCCGTCTGCCTGCGGCTTATCCTCTGCAAAGATAATGGTTTTGCAATATCCGGCAAAAAAAATCAGTACTATTTTTGATTAACAGAGGAGGCTGAGGAGTTAATCAAGGAGGCAGGAGTCAGGAGTTCAGGAGTACAGACAAATGCCTCTTCGCCTCCATGCGCGGCCAACCGCCGCCACATACGGGGGAAATCGACGCCCCGCCCAAAGCGAGCAAAGGCCGAGGGGGAGCAGAGACTTCGCGCCCTGTTCCCCCTCGGCCTGCCGCCTGTCGGCGCAAGCCTCTTGCGGCTTACTTGCCGTGATGCTCGTCAGAAACTGTCAGCTTCTTGCGGCCCTTGGCGCGGCGCGATGCCAGCACGCGGCGACCGTTCTTTGTTGACATTCTCTCGCGGAAGCCGTGCTTGCGCACCCTTCTCTTGTTGTGCGGCTGAAATGTTCTTTTCATTGTTCTATCTGTTTTTTATGTTATTGTTTACACACTTTGGGCTGCAAAAGTAGTCATTTTTTTTGAATTGGCAAAGAAGTGGCGCCTTTTTTTATTCTCACCGCCGACAAAACCACAGACAAAACCACAGGCAAAACCACAGCGGCCCCGCGCCGGCACACCCGACAAGCCCCGACAAGCGTCGTCCGGCTCATTGAACTGACAAGAGATTTGACGCCTCCCGAGATGCCGCCCCGCCCGGGGAATCTCCGGCAGTTTCCACATTAATATATATAATATACGCGAGTTCGGGATAAGCAAGCGTTGAGATTAAGCAGGGGTAGTTCTCATGTAGAGACGCAAAATTTTGCGTCTCTACATGAGAGATTCCACTGCTTAATCTCTATGCTTGTTTATCCCGAACTCGCGTATAATATGGATATCAGCAAGTTGCCGAATGCCCCAATGTCAGCAGGGCGTGTCTCGCATACTGTCATTCCGTGACGCGGAATCCAGCATCCCCGTGTTTTTTTCTGGATTCCGCTTTCCAGCGGAATGACGGTATGCGAGACACGCCATTATGGAGCACAAAACTTGGTAACTTGCGGATGTTCAATCCCATAAAGGAAAGGCACCAGCATATGTCTGTACTCCTGAACTCCTGTACTCCTGGCTCCTTGAATTGGCTCCAAAGCGGCGCTTGCGCCGCCGCTTTCACTCTTGTAAACAAGATTTAAGGTGTTTTACCCCCCCCCAGCACGTTTTGCAAAAAAGTGTATTAATTTTGCATCCGGAAAGAAACGCCGCCGCAAGGCGGCCGGAAAAGGGGCGCTTGCGCCCCGCGCCGCCGGCGCATACACGCCGGAGACAAAACAACGACAAGACAACTATTCAACCCGCGCCAGAGGCAGACCGGAAGATCTCAAAGCAACAAAATACAACGAAAATATATTATTAAGAAGAAATAAATGAGGAAAATCCTGATATGCGCCATTGTGTGCTGCTGCGCACTGCGGGCTTCCGCGCAAGACTTCGCGCTGAAGACCAACACACTCTACTGGCTCACAACGTCGATAAACGGCGAGGCCGAGGTGGGCGTGGCACCCAGATGGACGCTCGACCTGGGCGTGGCCTACAACCCGTGGAACTTCAGCGGCGACCGCAAGATGCACTTCCTGCTGCTGCAGCCCGAGGCCCGCTACTGGCTCTGCGAGCGCTTCGAGGGCCACTTCGTGGGAGTCCACCTGCACGGAGCGCAGTATTTCGGAGGTTTCAGCGACAGCCGCTACGACGGCTACCTGGCCGGCGGTGGCTTCACCTACGGCCACGACTGGCTGCTCTCGCCACACTGGAACCTCGAGATGGCCGTCGGCGTGGGCTACGCCCGCCTGTGGTACAAGGAGAGCGACCGCCAGCCCTGCCTGAAGTGCTACGAGAACAAGCACCTCGACTACTGGGGCCTCACCAAGCTCTCCATTTCCTTCAGCTACATATTCTAAACCAACAACGGCGGGCAACGCGCGCCGCGCCAAAACGAAGAGACAAGACAGACCGATGAACAGACATAAGACCACACAAACGGCAATAATGGCAGTGGCGGCGGCCATGACGCTGCTCGCCGCCGGATGCGCCGCCGGCAAGGACAGCCGCGTGAGCGTGGAGCCGGCCGCGCAGACGCTCATGCCCGACAGCACGGGCGCCGTGACGCTGCGCGCCACCGTCGCCATGCCCGAGAAGTATCTCTCGCGCCGCAGCCGCCTCGTCATCTCGCCGCAGCTCGTCAGCGCCGACACACTCGTGCGCGAGCTGCGCCCGGCAGCACTCTACTCCCACATCTACGCCATGAAGAAGCGCCGCCGCAGGGTGCTGCACGGCGAGACCGACCCCTACGCACCCTACGCCGTGCCGGTGCTGCCGCGCAACGACTCCATCCGCGTCACTCTGGGGCGCCGCGCCGAGCTGCCCGCCAATATGGGCGACCACGCGCGGCTGGTGGCCTTCGTCACCGTGGACGGCTGCAACACCTGCGGGAACGCCGACACCCTTGTGCTGGCCGAGATATGCAACCCCGCCACGCTCCTCGACCTCTCGCCGCGCGTGGAGTGGCAGGACCCCGCGTTCGTCGTCCGCCCCAAGGTGGCGCAGGGCAAGGGCGAGGCACGGCTGCAGTTCGTCATCAACAAGAGCGACATACGCCTCGACATGGGCAACAACCGCGCCGAGCTTGACAGCATGGAGAGCCGCCTGCGCCCCATCATCACCGACACGCTGGCCACGCTCAACTCGCTGACCATCTTCGGCATGGCCTCCGCCGACGGCTCCTACGCCTTCAACACCAGCCTGGCGCGAAACCGCGCCAGCGCAGCCCGCGACTGGCTCGTGAGCCACCTCGGCATGACGCCAGCGCAGCAGCGGGCCATACGCATCGGCTCAAAGCCCGAAGGATGGCTGCCCGTGCTCCGGGCCATGACCGCCGACGGACATCCTGACTCGGCTGCCGTCAGGGCCATCATCGACGCCAACCCCGGCATCAACGACGACCCGCAGGAGAGGCTCATCAGGCGGCTGAGGTGCTGGCCCGACATCCGCGACCGCTACCTGCAGAAAGACCGCAAGGTGGAATACTCCTATACCTACACGCTGCGCAACTTCACCTCCGACGCCGAGCTGCTCGACATGTACGCCAAGCGCCCCGACGCCTTCAACGAGGACGAGCTGCTGCGCGTGGCCACGCTCATGCCCGACACCGCCGCCAAGCGCCAGGTCTACGAGACGCTGCTCCGCTACTTCCCGCAGTCGGCGGCGGCCGCCGGCAATCTGGCGGTGCTCGCGCTGCGCGACGGCGACACCGAGCGGGCCATGAGGCTGCTCGGCACGCCCGACGCCGCCTCGCCCCACATGAGCAACGCCATGGCGGCCATCTGCATAGGCCGGGGCGACTACGACGGAGCCGAGCAGGCGCTGCTCCGCGCCGACACGCTGCCCGAGGCACGCTACAACAGGGCCATCGTCAAGGCCGCGCGCCGCCAGTACGGCCAGGCGCTCAACCTGATGCGCCCCTTCGCCGACACCAACTGCGCCGTGCTCGCCCTCTGCACCGGCCGCGACTCCGAGGCATACGACATCATGAGCCGCTGCGGCGACAGGTCGCCCAGGGCGGAGTACGTCAGGGCCATGGCCGCAGCACGGCTGGGACTCACCGACGAGGCGCGCGCGCACCTCGACGCGGCCAAGGCCGACCCCGCGCTGGCGAGCCGAGCCGAGCGCGAGCCCGACCTGCGCCCGCTGAGGGCCGCCAAGGCCCAGGAGCGGCCCGACGCGACAACACCCACCATATATTATTAAGCCAGGGGCAATGACAAAGAAAACCGACATACTCACACGGGCGGCCATCGCCGCCGCTGCCTGCATCGCCCTCACGGGATGCGTCAGGGACGACATCCCCGACTGCCCGCCGCTGAGCGTGATGATAGGCATAGAGGACAAGAACTACTCCAACATCGACGACGTGGAGGAGGCCACCGGCCTGAACCACCGCGTGGACGAGGGCAAGCCCTTCAGGGCCTACATCCAGAAGCTCTACTACTCGCTGACGGACACCGGGACGGGCGAGGTGGTCTTCACCCAGCACCTCCACGACGTCAGCGGCGACGCCCCGCTGGCCACCGCCAGGCTGCCCAAGGACCTGCCATTCGGCACCTACGCGCTCACCGTGTGGGGCAACATTGACAACGAGGAGCCGGTGCGCGACAACGGACGCTACTACACCATGCACACCGACGAGGTGGAGGGCTACGACGTCTACATGACCAACGACACCCTCGTCTACGACTACACCCACGCCGACTACACCGTCAGCCTGAAGCGAGTCAAGGGCAAGCTCATCGTGCAGGGCGTCAACCTGCCGGAGGACCTCTCGCTCTCGGAGAAGCAGATAACCAACCTGAGCCTCTACGCCGGACGCCACGGACTCTACGCCGGCAGCGGCGCCGTGACAGACAGCACCGCCCTCAGCGGCCATCCCGAGGTGATCACCAACACGGTGCTCGCGCCCACGGCGGCCGACGCCGAGTCTGACGTGCAGTTCCGGCTCTTCGCCGACAACGACGACGAGCCGCGCTACTCCACAGACAGGGTGGGCCTGACATTCGAGCGCAACACCATCGAGGTGATCCGCCTCGTCTACAACGAGGAGCAGGACAAAATCATTGTCTACATTCTCGTGGACGGAGCCTGGAAGCAGGTTCACAACCTCGGACTGGAATAGCACTGTTAAAGGTAAAAAAGTAAAAAAGTAAAAAAGTAAAAAAGTAAAAAAGTAAAAAAGTAAAAAGGTAAAAAAGTAAAAAGGTAAAAAGGGGCTGCGCACTGCAACAGCCTGCGGACACACAATGCCGCACGCGCCGCCGGGCAAGACTCCTTGACTCCTTAAGAAATAAAACAAATGGCAGCAAACATCGACTTTACCATCAATTATATAAAAGGCCATGGCCTCGGCCTTGTCTCGCAGACTGCCCTTGCCCTCTCCTTCCAAAAAGGAGGGAGCAAGCGGATGACCCGATGCTGCCATAGCCGCGCCACCGCCGGCGGCACACACCCACGTCATTCCGCGCCACGACGCGGAATCCAGAACAGACGCGCGGAGAGAGAAAACAGAAGTGGACATTAAGTTTCATTATAGTTTAACAAAACAACTCTTTTTATTTATTAATTTAATCAATCAAAGTTATGAAGAAAAACTTTATTGCAATGGCCGCTCTGGCCTGCGGACTGCTGACATTCTCAGCATGTTCGAGTGATGACGACAACCTCGGCGGCGGCCAGACCGGCACAGCCACAGGTGAACTGCGTGACGTTACGCTCAACGTCGGATTCTCTGTTGCAAGCGGTGCACAGACCCGCGGACGCGACCTCTACAGCGAGGAGGCTCTTCAGGAAGTTAACGACATGAAAATCTACGTGTTCAAAAAGGACGCTGACGGCAGCACTTACAAGTACGCTCAGACCCTCACTGGCACAGACACAGAGGAAAATCAGAACAATTTCGGATTTGAGACTGGCGGTGAGACCGGCACTGAGAAACACGCTGCAACCTTGAAGACAAAGCTCACAGACGGTTCTTACAGACTGCTGGCTGTTGGTCTTGAGGAGGGATATGCCGATGTGTTCGAGACTCTCGCTCCCACATCAGAGACAACTCTCGACGAATTCCAGCTCCAGCTGAAGAGCGAAGTTAACGCCGCTGACGAGGCTTTCGCCGGTATTACTGCCGAGAGCGCAGTGGAGGTTTCTGCTGACAACGCAAACTTCACCGTTAACATCGAGCTGAAGCGTGTCGTTGCCGGTGTGCTGGCTTACTTCACACGCATTCCTTACGAAATCTCTTACAATGGCACGATGACACAGGTAAAGCACGTTAAGGTGCAGGTTGTCACAAAGGGTACTGCTGTTAACCTGAAAGACAGAAGCGCCGTCACCACCGCAACAGGTGAGAACTACTACGACCTCATCGACCTCGACCTGACCACCAGTTCAAAGGATGGCAACAACAACTGGTACAAAACTCAGACAACAGACGACGGTCTTGGCACTGATGTTGCAGTAGTTGACAATTCTTGGATTAGCGGCAAGTACACCATGCCTCTGCTCATCGGCGAACAGGAAACCACAATGCAGGTTATCCTGACCGACGGAACCAACACTCTGAAGACATACCCTGTTGTGGACAACACAACATCTTCAAAGAAGTTTGACCTCATGGCCAACCACCTGTATCAGCTTGGCGGCAAGCCTGAGGCTGGCGACACCGGCGGAGGTGGCGAAGACCCAGATCCCGACAAACCTGTTGACCTGACCACAAGCCAGACCATCAACATCATCGTAAATGCTGAGTGGGAGGGTAAACACGACCTCATTCTCGGTGAGTAATCCCCCTCTCTCCGCCTCCTGGCGGACATGAGACGACCAACAAATCGACCCTTGTGCGGCGACGGGAAAGCCGCACCGCACAAGGGTTTCCTCAACAAAAAAGAAAAGCAAAGCGCGCACGGCGGCGGCAGGCATCAGCGGCCCGATTGCGGCGGCGCGACACAAGGACCTTCTTCACAGACAGGAAGACAATGAGAACCAACAAGACGAAACTCTTAAAGCAGATACATCACATATTGTGCCTCATGGCTCTGACGGCACTGGCCGCCTGCTCCACCATGGCCGACGACGCCGAGGGCGACAGCGGCAGCGGCAAGGCCGGAGGACTGACACTGAGATTCACCGCCGGGCAGCCCACGCGCACCACGCTGGCCGCATCGGACGACGTGCAACATGTGACGTATGTGCAGGTCTACGTGTTCGACGGCACCGACGCCAACGCGCAGTGCATGGCCAGCGAGAACGTGCGCTGGGCTCAGATAGCCGGAGGCACCGCCTCGCAGGAGTACACGCTGCGGTCGAGCCTCGTGGTGGGCACGAGGTACACCATCCTGGCCGTGGGCCTCGACAGCCCGCTCAACCCTGAGGACAGCACCGTGAGCAGCGCCGACAACGCCTACGGCCTGCCCGGCGCCATCACCATCGGCTCCACGCTGGGCCAGGCCGTGGCCACGCTGGCCGACGGCAAGACGCGGCAGGACATCGCCCACACGGAGCTGTTCGCCGGATATGCCGAGGCCACCGTGGGCAGCGCCAACAAAAAGGTGGACGTGGAGCTGAGACGGCGCGTGGCCGGAGTGCTGGCCTACTTCACCAACATCCCGCCCGGCGTGGACCGGATTGACGTGGTGCTGAACCGCGACCAGATGAAGAACGTGCCGCTGAAGGCCGCCGAAGCCCCCGGGCAGGACTTCGGCACGAACGAGCTCACAAACTCAAAGACGCTGATGAGCATCCCCGTGGCCGACAGCATTCTGAAGAGCGAGACCGTCTACGACCGCGACCGTAAGACGCCCGTGGGCACGAAGCGCGTCGGCACGGTGCTGCAGGGAGCGTTCATGCTGCCGCTGCCCATGGACGACACCACGGAGGACAACACCCTGAAGGTGGTGCTGCACAAGCAGGACGGCACCTACACAACGCGCCAGGTGGTGATGAGGACAACCGCCGACGACGGCACGACCGCTGAGCAGAAGCGCTTCAGCATCCTGGCCAACCGGATATACCGCCTCGGCGACAGGTCGGCCACAGCCGACAACCCCATCGACCTGGGCGGCGATGACGAACTGACCGACGACATCATCTACATCGACGGCAACTGGCAGGCCGACGTGAACATCGAAATGTAAAGGCGATAACAAACAGCAACAATGACAGCATACAGCAAAAACATAGGACGCACCACGGCAGCCGCACTCATGGCGGCGGCACTGCTCGCCGCCTGCACGCAGGACGAAGCCCTCACCGGCACCACAACAGGCGCCGGCCCTGAGCTTGCCCTGCCCTCCGAGGCCAACGGCATTGTCATAAGCTCCGGCGCGGGAGCCGGAGCCACCCGCGCATTCATGCAGCCCGACGACACCTCCGGCCCGCAGATAGACAGCGTGTGCCGCGCCGACGCCATTGACGTGATGGTGTTTAAAGAAGGAAGTCAAAACAACGACTTTCCCAACATGGAAAATCTGGTATATAAGGAGGAGGAAAGCATACACATTTCTGAAGATGAGGTCAAAGTAATTGGCAACGACCGTTATGCAGTTTGCAGCCAAACACTCAGTAATGAAACAGAGGGAAATGCATTAAATAAAAACTATACATACGTTTTGGCAACAGCATTGGCTTATTCCTCCAATGAAGAAAAACAATTCACAAAGAGCATCAATAATAACAATTTATCAATCTCATTAAATACAGAAATTAAAAAGACTCCAGAGCTTTTTTATGGAATTGTACGTGGCAAGGGCGTTGAAGAGAAAGACGAATTGACAACAAAAGATAATTATGGAACCGCCCATGTAAACAAGTGGCCTGATTGGCTTACTGATGGATTTTATTGGAGCTTTGCTGATTATTTGGGCGCAGACCCATACAAAACAAGAAATGTTTACTTCTACGGCCGCATCTACCGCATTGTGAGCCAGCTGAACCTCAACATCACCGACCTGCCGCCGATGGCGGTGGAGCGCATAGAGCTTTACGGCGACAATTTTCCTTTGACTATGGCACTAAACAAAAACTTTGCCGACAGCCACGGAACGTATTACCCCGTGAGCGCAGCCAACGCCACGACGGGGAAATACACCGAGCCGACGAATGAAGAGCAGAAGAAACTGTGGGCGAAGTCTGGCAACTTCGTGCTGCTCGACTCCACTACCGTTGCCCAAGACCAGACGGTGGCGAGGCTCAGCACATTCCTGCTGCCCAGCGAGGCGGGCATGAGCCTGCGACTGCGCGTCTACTACCGCCCCGCCACCGAGCAGGCCGTGCAGAGCGACGAGCGCGAATACAAGGACTACAAGCTAAGCCCCACCAGGAGCTACCGCCTCACCGGCGACGACGCCGCTGTCTACACCGGCGCGACCGACGCCGTGAAAGACAACGACAACGGAGGACTCTTCGTCTACAACCAGCTGAAGGACGAGTTCTATTCCTACGCCAATGTGCGCGTCAACATGAGCGGCAAGTTTGAGAACTTCGCCGCCGAGACCAGCCAGGCCGACATCACCATCGAGGTGATTCCGGGCTTCGAGCCTGGACCCCACTCCCACGACACGGGCGCGGGCGTCGTCGGCGGATTCAACGAAGTACACGAAATACCCCTTAACTGACAAAGAGCAATGACACTGAGAAGACTTTCATATCTGCTTGCGGCCGCCGCGACAATGGCTCTGGCGGCCTGCTCCGCCGACGGCGGCGACACACCCGGCGGCGACACCCCGCAGGAGGGCGCGGCAGTGAGCGTGCCGCTGACAGTGAGCTTCAGCGGCGAGTGGAGCGCCGACGACGAGGACGGCGGCACCCGCGTGGCCCCGCCCGAGCAGGGCGACACCAACGGCAACGGCGCCATCACCGACGCCGACCTCATAGGCGGCCGCGAGGAGCTGGAGCCGGTGGATCGCGTGCGCATCATCACCTTCCGCCGCAAGGACGCCGACGTGACCGGCCAGCCGTCGGGCAGCTTCGAGTATGACCCCACCAACGACATCACCGCCACCTGCAAGTGGAACGCCGACAAGACCCTGAAAACAGCCAAGGCCACGCTGACAAAGCTCTACTCCTATGAATACCGCGTGGTGGCCATCGCCTACGACGCCGACGAGGAAAGCTGGTTCAGCCTCAACGACAACAGGCTCGACGGCCTGAAGTTCGAGGACTTCGAGGTGGAGATGAAAACAAGAGACAAGAGCGAGGTGGGAGATTTCAACAGGGAACATATCCAAGGAGATTTATTGTTTATTGATCTTGGAAATCAAGATTTTGAAGTTGTCTACACCCCGCAGTTCTTCTACGGCTACTGCCACCTTGAGGATAGCGATGACCCAATAATAAAATATGGTGAAACCAAAGAAGAAGCATCAGCCTCGCTGACAGGACGCCTTTATCGCACAGTGGCAAAAGTGGAAATGGAACTGACCGTTAGCAAGGTGTCAGCTAGTGGTAAACACAACATAGAGCAAGCAGTTCTGTTATTTGGAAAAGATTACACAGTATCAAAGCTGACAGACTACGATGATTTTCTTTCACCATCACGCGCCATTGATAAAAAGTACACCGTTGTTGATTACATTTCTAATGTGCCAAGCTCAGAGAGCGATAACAAAATCAAGTTTGTTGCATACGTTCTTCCCACAAAAACAACACTGTCGCTCGGTGCTTACCTTTACTATGGGGCACACTACACACGGGTCGGCAACTTTTCCGCAGCCAACATTTCCTACGGCGACGGGGCAACAGGCATCATCTCGCCCGACGTCGACAACAATGTGTTCTACTTCCGCCGCAACCACAAATACCTGATAACGGGCAATACAAACAATGCCATTGACTAACGCCCACACACCACGAAGCAACAAAAGAAAAAGAAGATATGTTTATGAAACGTATTTCAGCATATTTGACCATAATCCTCGCCCTGCTCTGCGGAGCGCAGGCCCACGCGCAGGACGGCGGCGCCGAGGAGCAGGCGGAGGAGGAAAAGCCTCTGATTGAAGGCAAGGAGATATGGTCGCAGACAAAAGAGGAAGGTGAAACAACCTCCGACGGCAAGAACACCTACCGCCATTTTGACAACCGCCAGGCCATGGCCGGCCGCGGCTATTCGGTCAACACCATGGCGCAGTCTGTGGGCGTGGCCACGTGGATCAGCAACCTGAACAACCTGACCGACGAGGACCTTGACAACTTCGTTGACATTCCGAATGTTGTGAACGTGAGCGTTGCCGTACAGCCCACTGTAAGCGTGCGCAGCATCGACCACTACTTCGACGCCGGCACCGAGGCGGGCTTCTGTCTCGTGGCCTCGTCAGGCGACAACGTGCTCTCGCTCGAGGTCATCAGCATGATGCGAATCATTGTCTATCGCGACGGCCAGATGCTTGAGACCGTAACCGTGGAAGAAGGCGAGGATGGCAGCGGCGTCGCCCTGAACCTCATCAAGATTCCCGGCTCTGAGGACGCCTGCACCTATATCACGGCCAAAATCAACGTGGTGTTCGACGAGATAGCCCTCATCACCGGCGGCGGTCTTGGCGTGGGCGTTGGCGGCACAACGCGAGTGAAGTACGCTTTCGTAGGCTCGCCAAAGGAGACTAAGCTCATTGCCGGGTCGAACCTGGGCAACGGTAAGGTGCTCGACCAGGTGAGCGCAGGAAACCTGAAGGTGCAAGACGACTCGACGCTGACCTTCACCGAGCTTGACGGCCGCAACGCCGTGCTGCTGGGCCTGCCGTTCCAGTTTCTCGACGACGGTATGCGCGAGCTTGTAGACGACGACAGCGGCAACAAAGAGGCTGACGGCACACCTGACCCATGGTCAGAGTTTGCCGCCATAACCCCCATTCTCTCCGTAGGCTACCAGGGCGGAGCGAAGATGCGCGTCAGGCGCGAGGGCAGCGAGGAGGCCTTCAAGGCCGGCGACGAGGTGGGCTTCAAATACATCAACGCCAGTGCCGTAGACCTGGGCATCGGCTCCACGGTGACCATCTGCCTGTTCGACCGCAACGGCAACAATATTGACGAGCAGACGGTGTCGTCGGGCGTGCTGGCTCTGGGCGTGGCCGACGGCGGCTATTCCACCGTGTCCGTTGTGGCCAACAAGGATTTCTCAGGCGCCGAGCTGCGCTTCTACACCGGCCTGGCGCTGAAGCTCGGCACCATGGGCGTGTGCTACGGCTTTGTGCGCCAGAAGCCCGACGTGGCCCACCACTGCCCCATCAACCCGACGGTGAGCACCAACGTGTGCGAGGAGCAGACGAGCTATCAGCTGGAGTCAAACCCCGACCTCTCTGTGAGCTGGAGCCTCGTGAGCCAGCCCGACACGGCCGACGCCACCGTGACCACCAGCGGCCGCGTGACGGGCATGAACGCTCCGGGCGAATATGTGTTCCGCGCAACGTGCCTGAGCTGCCCCACCACGCCGCAGTGCAACGAGGAGATAACTCTCAACGTGGCCGACGGATTGGGAGAGATGGACCCCGAGCAGGTCGGCGGCAAGCCGCTGGTGAACGTAGAGGGCAAAGAACCGCAATACGAGCAATCGACCGAGATTCACGGGTCGAGCGGCTCGCTCGTGTCCATATCCAGCCTGAAGACCCCCGGCAACCTTGTCAATCCCAACACCAACGACTCCGCCTACTACATGGGCGGCCTGTCGTTGGCAAGCAACATCTGGATTGCTGGCGTGAAGTCGGCAGACGGCAGCCTGCTCTATGACGGCGCAGGCAAAGCGGGCGAGAAAATAAAAGCCGGCTTCGTGGTGGAATACAACACCACAGGACTCAACCTGAGCGCACTGCAGTATTTCCTGATACGCTGCTACAAAGACGGCGAGCAAGTCTGCGAAGGAGTTGTGACCCAGAGCAACACCGTGTCGGTGGGTCTGGCCGGAAGCAACCAGGTGCAGAAGGTGCGCTTCTGCGCCATCTTCGACGCCGTGGACAAGGACGGGAATGCACTGCAGTTCGACGAGGTGACGCTGTGGAACTCAGGCGTGCTCAACCTCAACCTGTCTGTGCTGAACATCTACTACGCCTTTGTGCAGGAGAACTACAAAGAAAGCGAAGACGTGGACGACCCGCTCTACTGCAACACCGCCACCGTGTCGAGCAAGTCCACCGGCGCCACCATCAACGGCAACGAGACGCAGATGGCCGGTGTCATAGGCGTGGCCAACGTGATGAACAACATAAGCTACCTGATTGACGACGACCTGAACACCGCCATGACGATAAGCAACACAGTCAACGTGGGCGGCGGACAGACCATCGCCGTGAACATGGGCCACACGCTCGACTTCCGCCACCAGCTGTGCCTCGTGGTTGACAACAAAACCTATGCGGCCGCCATCACGGCGGGCAACTGGATAAAGGTGAGCACCTATCTGCGCGGCCGTGCCACGGGCGACGAGTTCCAGGAGTGGAACGTGCTGGGCGTCAACGTCATCGGCTACGGCGACAAGAACATAATGATGATGCAGCCCAAAAGCTCGTATGACGAGGTGCGCATAGAAATGGGCTTCATTGCCGGCGTGCTCGACATCCAGAAATTCTACGGCCTGTTCCTGCGCGGCGACATCGACAACGACGGCATTCCCGACTGCATGGACACGGAGTCGTGCGAGACCAGCATCGAGGGCATCGAGGCCACCGACGTGTGCACAGGCGACATGATAACCATCAGCGGCAAGGGCATGGGCAGCACCGCCTACACAATACAGCTGCCCGAGCAGGGCATCGACTCCACATTCACCACCGACCAGCAAGGCTACTTCAGCCAGTCGTTCCAGCTCAACCGCCCGGGCCGCTACACCATGACCTTCCGCGACGGCAGCGGCACGATGATGGGCCAGGCTCCCTACACCGTCCACCCGCTGCTGACGACGTGGCGCACCGACGCCGCCACTACCGACTGGAACGAGTGGAACAACTGGACCGACGGCACGCCCTACTGCTGCACCGACGCGGTGATTCCGCAGGGCGCCTCGACCTATCCCGTGCTCAACGGGGCTGTGACCGAGGGCGACGAGTACTGCGTGCAACGCATACACTTTGAGCCGGGCGCCGCCGTGGACCGCGTCTACAAGCTGAACTACGACAGCGCGTGGGTGGAGATGGAGCTGCAGCCCAACCGCTACTACCTGCTGGCGGCCCCGCTGAAGCACACCTACACGGGCGACATGTTCATTGCCGCCAACGACAGCCTGCCGGCATACTTCACTCCGCTGACTGATGTCAACATGCCGCAGAACCGCTTCAACCCGCAGGTCTACCAGAGGCTGTGGGCACGCACCGCCCCGGGCCGGGTGCTCGACGGCGACGCCACCATAGACGTTGACATCGACAAGACGCGCTGGTCGCGCAACTTCAACGCCCTGGCCTTCGACTACGGCTCTGCCGCCCCAGGCCAGACAACCGACGGCGCCCCCCGCCACTACAACGCCTTCTCGCTCTGGGTGGACAACGACGAGCTGCCGGCCTCGCGGACGTTCCGCTTCCGCTTCCCCAAGGAGCACACGACGTATAACTACTACGAGGACTACAGCCGAACATTGTTGGAAACAGAATATGTGAGCGGAATAGAACGCGCGGGCATATACCGCTTTGCCTACGAGGCCGACGCCCCGGCGAAGACTGACACAATCCGCTTCACCTACAACCGCATAACCCCCGGCGCCGACGGCCAGCCAGTAACCACGCCCCACGAGCGCACGGTCTACATCCACGGCGCCGACATCACCGCCCGCCTGAGCATTGAGAACGGCATGACCGGCGGCCCTGCGGGCGAGCAAGGCTACTTCGCCGCCGCCAACCCCTACATGAGCCGCATCAGCGTGAAGGAGCTCCTCCGGGTGAACAGCGACAAGGTGGAGTCCGCAGGCTTCTACGACGGCAACACCATAACCTCGGCCACGCTCAGCGGCGGCGGCAGCCTTGTGACGACCGGCACGGACACCGTGGTGAAGCCCATGCAGGGCTTCTTCGTGAAGGCCAAAGACGCCTCGGCAACCACCCTCGACGTGAGGTTCACCGGCACGATGATGTCGCCGGAGGTGGCTGAGCAAGAGTCCGAGACCGAGACAGCGGCAGAGGCCGCGGAGACAGAGGCCGCACCCGCCCCGCAGCTGCGCCTGACGGTGCGCCGGGGCGAGACCAGGGCCACGACGGTGCTGCTGACCGAGGGCGAGGCCAAGGCCGCCACAATAATAGACGACGAGGTAAGCCCCAGGGTGGCCGTGTTCACCGTGGCCGACGGCCGCGCCTACGACATCCACCCCGCCGGCGACCGCAAGAGCATAGCCGTGGGCATAATGACCGAGGGCGCCGACACGCTGACGCTCAGCCTCAGCGCCGAGGGCGGCGCCACCACTGCCGACTACGAACTGTATGACAACGCCACGGGCACCGCCTATCCGCTGGACCGCGAGCTGACATTCAGCGGCATGGGCACGAGCATAGGCCGCTTTGAGCTGCGCCTGCGCGGCACCGACGACGACAACGCCGGCACCGCCCGGACACTCTATGTGGTGGCCCAGAACGGACGCGCCATCATTCGCTCCGCGCAGCCCGACATCGTGAGGGCAGAGTCCTACGCCGCCAACGGCTCCAAGACTGACGAGTTCAGCGCGGCGGGCGCTCCTGAGGCCGCCGTGGCCGTGGGCCGTGGGCTGAGCGTGGTGCGCGTGACGCTGGCCGACGGCAGCGTGCAGACGTTCAAGATCCTGTACTGATCGTTTCATAAAAAAAAGAAAAGATTCTTTCGGATTTCTAGTATATCGGATTTCTATTATAGAAATATGCTTGGGGGCCGTTCGTAGTGATACGCGCGGTCCCGTTTTTTTTGACACTGTCGGCCGCACCCGCCCGCTCCCGGTCATTCCGCCGGGAAGCGGAAGCCGGAACACAGTGAGAGGAGACTATCTTTAATTAACATTTTTAAGTTAAAAACCGCCGGTTTGCGCCATGCCGCGCAACAGTCTGGCAGTCAGCGGGTTGCGGCACGGGTCATGTTACATTGCAATATAGGCCGTTTTAGCGTGCAATACAGGCCGTTTCGCAATGCAATATGGCCTATATTGCAACGCCGGCTGGCAGGTGTGTTAAAACCGCCGGGGAAGCACCGTCTTTTAGTTGCGTATTTTTAACCCGCTCCCAGACGCCCGCCCACTGTCATTCCGCCGGAAAGCGGAATCCGGAGCAGACAATGCGGGTCGGCACGGATGCCGCGCAGGCTCTCCTCCGCCGCGAAGCGCGAAGAATCAGCGCACGCTTTTGCAAAGTTTTGCACAGGCTGTTTGGGTTTGATGATTTAAATTCATAACTTTGCAGACAGGGAGACACCGACAGAACAAAAATCCGAATAATAAAAAGAACGAGTGTCCGCAGGCTGCACAGGCGAACGGGAAAGGAGGCGCGGAAGCGCCGGACGCCCGGCTCCCCATGACTCCATCGTGCCCCCCCGGACGGATGCCTTGCGGACGTTCGAACAAAAAAACACTGCCATGCAATATATTCTGACACCACCCGAAAGACTCGACGCGACAATAAAGCTGCCGGCATCGAAAAGCATCAGCAACAGAACACTGATAATACACGCGCTGGCCGGCGGCGGCCCGCTGCCCGAGAACCTGTCTGACTGCGACGACACGCGGGTGACGATGGCCGCGCTGCGCGACCTGCCGCCGGTGACAGACATCGGCGCGGCCGGCACGGCGATGCGCTTTCTGACGGCCTATCTGGCGGTGACGCCGGGCGAGCGCCTCATCACGGGCACCGCGCGTATGCTGCAGAGGCCCATCGGCGTGCTGGTGGACGCGCTGCGCTACATCGGCGCCGACATCGAGTATGCCGGCGAGGAGGGCTTCCCGCCGCTGCGCGTCCGCGGCCGGCAGCTGGACGGCGGGCCGCTGGTGATCGCGGGCGACGTAAGCTCGCAGTACATCTCGGCCCTGCTGATGATAGGGCCGGTGATGAGCGGCGGCCTGGAGCTGCGCCTCACGGGCGACATCATCTCGCGCCCCTACATAGACCTGACGCTGTGGATAATGAACGAATACGGCGCGGAGGCGGAGTGGAGCGACATCGACACCATCACGGTGAAGCCGAAGCCCTACAGGGCGCGGCCGTGGACGATAGAGAACGACTGGAGCGCGGCGTCATACTGGTATGAGATGATGGCTCTGAACGCCAACCGCGACGACCGGCTGGCGCTGACGGGGCTGGCCGACGGCAGCATGCAGGGCGACTCGTCGGCCCGCTACATCTTCAGCCTGCTGGGGGTGAAGACGGCGTTCGACAGCACGGCTCCGGGCACGCCCACCACGGTGAGGCTGCGCCACACGGGCCACAGGCTGATGAAGCTGGAATATGACTTTGTGAACTCGCCCGACATGGTGCAGACGTTTGTGGTGACGTGCGCCGCGCTCGGCATCCGCTTCCGCTTCACCGGGCTGCAGACACTGAAGATAAAGGAGACCGACCGCATAGAGGCGCTGGTGAGGGAGCTGCGCAAGCTGGGCTACGTGCTGCGCGAGCGCGAGGGCCGCGAGCTGTCGTGGGACGGCGAGCAGTGCGAGCCTCAGCCCGGCGCCGCCATAGACACCTACAAGGACCACCGCATGGCCATGGCCTTCGCGCCGCTGGCCCTGCGCCACCCCGGGCTGAGAATCAACGACCCGGAGGTGGTCACGAAGTCTTACCCCCACTTCTGGGACGACCTGCGGCTGGCGGGCTTCGGCATAAGCGCCGCCGAGGGCTGAGCCGCCCGCGAGCCTCAACACAAACCGGCGCAGCGGCCCCTCACCCGCAGGAGAGACGGGAGAGGGGCCGAAAATTATCACCACCGCGCACAATAAAAACAGCCGCGGGCAAGTTTATTAAAGTGTGAAGAAATCTGCAAACACGGTTGTAACCATACTCCTTGCCGCCGCCACCGCCCTGGCGGCGGCAGGATGCTCCACGAAAAAGAACACGGCGAAGACGCGCTGGTGGCACTCGTTCACGGCGCGCTACAACACGTACTACAACGGCAGCCTGGCCTACACAGAGGGCTGCCTGGAAAAGGAGAACGGCAACAAGGACAACTTCACCGAGATGATACCGCTCTACCCCGTGGGCAACAAGGGCAGCCGCGAGCTGGGCAAGAGCAACTTCGACCGCGCGATAGAGAAGTCGCAGAAGGCCATCAAGCAGCACAGCATAAAGCGCAGGCCCGCATGGAACAAGAGCCGCCGCAAGACGGCCAAGGACATCGAGTGGCTCAGCCGCAGGGAGTACAACCCGTTTCTGTGGAAGGCGTGGCTGATGATGGGCAAGTCGCAATTCCAGAAAGGCGAGTTCGACGAGGCCGCCGCCACCTTTTCCTATATGGCGCGGCTCTACGCCACGCAGCCTGCCATCAACGGCGTGGCGCGGGCGTGGCTGGCCAAGAGCTACGCCGGGCTTGACTGGCTCTACGACGCCGAGGACGTGATAACGAAGATGCGCCGCGACACCATGCACTACAAGGCCGAGAAGGAGTGGGACTACACCCTGGCCGACTACTACACGCGCAGCGGCCAGTACGCCGAGGCTGTGAAATATCTGGCCAAGGTGATAAAGCACGAGCGGCGGCGCAAGCTCAAGGCGCGGCAGTGGTTCCTGATGGGGCAGCTGCAGAACGCGCTGGGCAACAAGGAGGCGGCCTACAAGGCGTTCCGCAAGGTGGTGCGCCAGAACCCGCCCTACGAGGTGGAGTTCAACGCCCGCATAGCGCAGACGGAGGTGATGGCCGGGGGCGGCCGCGCCAGGCAGATGATAAAGAAGCTGCGGCGCATGGCCCGCTCCGACAAGAACAAGGACTACCTGGACCAGGTGTACTACGCCATAGGCAACATACACCTGGCGCAGCGCGACACGATGGCGGCCATATCGGCCTACGAGCGCGGCAACAAGGAGGCCACGCGCGGCGGCGTGGAGAAGGGCGTGCTGCTGCTCAAGCTGGGCGACCTGTACTGGGCGAAAGAGAAATACAACGACGCGCAGCGGTGCTACGGCGAGGCCATAGGACTGATAGACAAGGAGCGGCCGGGCTACGCGGAGCTGTCGAAACGCTCGGAGGTGCTCGACGAGCTGGTGCCTTTCACCGACGCCGTCCATCTGCAGGACTCGCTCCAGGTGCTGGCCAAGCTGCCCGAGAAGGAGCGCAACGCGGCCATTGACCGCGTGATAGAGGAGCTGAAGAAGAAAGAGGAGGAGGAGCGACGCGCCGCCCAGGAGGCCGCCGTGGAGCAGCAGCTGCAGCAGCAGGGGGCCATGGGCAACCAGATGGGCAACCGGCCGGCGCAGACCACGCAGACGACGAAGTCGGGCCAGTGGTACTTCTACAACCCGATGACGGTGAACCAGGGCAAGACGGCGTTCCAGCGGCTGTGGGGCAAGCGCCAGAACGTGGACAACTGGCAGCGCATAAACCAGACGGTGGTGGACCTGGCGCAGGCCGCCGACTCGACAACGGCCGACGGCGGAGCGGCGGCGGACAGCACGCTGGCAGCCGCCGACAGCACCGCCGCCGGAGGCGAGGCGGCCGACTCTGCCGCCGCCGACCCGCACACAAGGGAATACTACCTGGCCCAGATTCCGTTCACGGAAGAGCAGAGGGCCGAGAGCGACAACATCATAAAGGACGGCCTGTTCAACTCGGGCGTGATATTCAAAGACAAGCTCGACAACCTGAAGCTGAGCGAGAAGGCCCTCAGGCGGCTCACCACTCAATACCAGGACTACGAGAAGAACGACGAGGCGTGGTACCACCTGTTCCTGCTCTACTCGCGCATGGGCGACCACGCCATGGCCGAGAGCTGTCTGGCGCGGCTCAAGGCGCAATATCCCGAGAGTCCGTGGACAACGCTGCTGAGCGACCCCTACTTTGCGGAGAACGCCCGCTTCGGCGTCCACATAGAAGACTCCATCTATGCCGCCACCTACGACGCCTTCAAGGCCGACCGCTTCGGCGAGGTGAGGGCCAACGCCCGTATTTCGGCCGAGCGGTTCCCGCTGGGCGCCAACAGGCCGAAGTTCATCTTCATTGAGGGTCTGAGCCTGCTCAACGACGGCGACGCCAACGGCTGCGTGGCCAACATGAAGGAGGTGGTGGAGAAGTTCCCCAAGAGCGAGGTGAGCGAGATGGCGGGCATGATAATAAAAGGTGTGCAGGCGGGACGCGCCCTGCACGGCGGCCACTTCGACCTGGGCGACATATGGTCGCGCCGGGGCGTGACGCTCGATGCCGCCGACAGCACCGCCGCCGACACGCTGAGCGCCGAGCGCTACACGGGCTACGTGTTCCTGCTGGCCTACCAGCCCGACTCCGTGGACGCCAACCAGCTGCTCTACGACATGGCAAAATACAACTTCACGAACTTCCTCGTGCGCAACTTCGACATAGCCATAGACCAGAGCGGCGGCATCTGCCGCATGATAATCAGCGGCTTCCTGAACTACGACGAGGCGCTGCAGTACGCCCGCCACCTGTATGCCGACGCGGAGATGGCGGCCAAGGTGAGGGGCTGCCGCCGCATAATAATAAGCCAGGACAACCTGAAGCTGCTCGGCACGAAGTTCAGCTACGTGGAGTATGAGAAGTTCTTCGACGAGGCGCTCGCGCCGCTCACCATCAGCAAGGAGCAGCTGCTGAACGTGCCCGAGAGCGTGGAGCAGGAAGCTCCCGAAGAGGAAGAGGCTCCCGCCGAAGAGACTGACGACGGAATGTTCTACGACAACTACAACAACAACGCCGGGCCGCAGTATAACGACGGCTTCGACTTTGACGACGACTTCTACCAATGAGCAACGGACTTTTACTCTGGGCCGACGACGAGATAGAGCTGCTCAAGGCCCACCTGCTGTTTCTGCAGAAGAAAGGATACGAGGTGGTGACGGTGACCAACGGCACCGACGCCATCGACCAGTGCCGCGCGCGCAACTTCGACCTGGTGCTGCTCGACGAGATGATGCCGGGCCTGAGCGGCCTGGAGACGCTCCAGAAGATAAAGGAGATAACGCCGGCGGTGCCTGTGGTGATGGTGACGAAGAGCGAGGAGGAGAACATCATGGACCAGGCCATAGGCTCGAAAATCGCCGACTACCTGATAAAGCCCGTGAACCCCAACCAGATTCTGCTGACGCTGAAGAAGAACATCCACCGCAAGGAGATTGTCACCGAGGTGACGCAGAGCGGCTACCAGCAGGACTACAGCCAGATTGCCATGCAGATGGACAGCTGCCGCACGCACACGGACTGGACAGAGCTGTACCGCCGCCTGGTGCACTGGGAGCTGGAGCTGAGCGGCACCGACAGCAGCATGACCGAGGCGCTGAGAATGCAGAAGGAGGAGGCCAACAGCGCCTTCGCCAAGTTCGTGCGCGCGAACTACACCTCATGGGTGGCCGCGCTCGCCCCAGGCGGTCCCGCCGAGGGGCGCCCCATGCTCAGCCCGGAGATATTCAAGCGCAAGGTGTTCCCCCTGCTCGACAGCGGCAGGCGCGTGTTCATGGTGGTGATGGACAACTTCCGCTACGACCAGTGGCGCGTGGTGGCCCGCGACATGGGCGACCTGTTCGACATTGAGGACGAGGGACTGTACTTCAGCATACTGCCCACGGCCACACAGTACGCCCGCAACGCCATCTTCAGCGGCCTGATGCCCAACAAGATTGAGAAGATGTTTCCGGACCTGTGGGTTGACGAGGACGACGAGGAGGGCAAGAACCTCAACGAGGGACCGCTCATAGGCACACAGATAGAGCGCTTCCGCCGCCACGACACCTACTCGTATCACAAGATAAACGACCCGGCGGGAGCCGAGAAGTTCATGCAGAAGCTGCGCCAGCTGGCCAAGAACGACCTGAACGTGGTGGTGTTCAACTTCATCGACATGCTCAGCCACGCCCGCACGGAGTCGAAGATGGTGCGCGAGCTGGCCAACAACGAGTCGGCCTACCGCAGCCTGACGCTCAGCTGGTTCCGCCACTCGGTCATCTCGGACCTGCTCAAGCAGCTGGCGCAGACGGACTGCACGGTGATCGTCACCACCGACCACGGCTCCATCCGCGTGAACAAGCCGGTGAAGATCGTGGGCGACCGCAACACCAACACCAACCTGCGCTACAAGCTGGGCAAGAACCTCGGCTACAGCGACAAGACCCTCTTCACCATCAAGGAGCCGGCCAAGGCACAGCTGCCAGCGCCCAACCTCAGCACAACATACGTGTTTGCCACAGGCGACTCGTTCTTCGCCTATCCCAACAACTACAACTACTACGTGTCTTACTACAAGGACACATTCCAGCACGGGGGCATCTCGATGGAGGAAATGATCATACCGATAATTACAATGACAGGAAAAAAGCGACAGCAATGGAAATAACAATCGACAAAATAGAGAACATCCGCGAGGCCGCCCGGCAGTTCGTCAACAACATGGGCACGGGCAACGTGTTCGCCTTCTACGGCAAGATGGGCGCCGGCAAGACCACTTTCATCAAGGCTGTGTGCGAGGAGCTGGGCGTCAAAGACGTGATAACCTCGCCCACATTCGCCATTGTGAACGAATACCGCACAGAGCCTGACGGCCGGCCGATATACCACTTCGATTTCTACCGCATCAAGAAGCTCGACGAGGTCTACGACATGGGCTACGAGGACTACTTCTACAGCGGCGCGCTCTGCCTCATAGAGTGGCCCGAGCTGATAGAGCCGCTGCTGCCCGAAGACGCCACCCGCGTCACCATAGCCGAGCAACCAGACGGCAGCAGGACTGTGGAAACCAACGATTAAGGAAAATTTATCAGAGCCTTTTTGTCCTATAAGACTTATAGAACCTATAAGACCTATAGACCCGGCAGGTCAGGAATCCTGCCTGTACCACCCGTTGCGGCTTATCATCGAGGCCACTGCCGGAGGCACAAGCCCGTCTATCGGCAGTCCGGCGGCCACGCGGCGGCGCACATCGGTGCTGCTGATGTCTATCAGCGGGGTGTCCACCACGGTGACGCCCGGGGGCAGCTGCCCGGCGGGAATGGCGGCGCCGCGGCGCGGATAGATGGCTATGGGGTAGCGGGCCAGAATGTCGGCGTGGTTGCGCCAACGGTCAAAGGCGGCCCAGTTGTCGCCGCCTATGAGCAGGGTGAAGCCGCACCGGGGGCACACTTGTGCCAAGTGGCACAGCGTGTTCCACGTGTACGACGGGCGCGGCAGCCCCAGCTCCACGCCGCAGGGGCACAGGCGGGCCTCACCTTCGAGCGCGGCCTCGACCATGGCCAGACGAGCCGCGTCGCCGAGCAAGCTGCCCGGCGGCTTCAGCGGATTCTGCGGCGACACCACGAACCACACCTCGTCGAGCCTCAGGGCACCGAGCAGGTGGCGGGCCAGGGCTATGTGGCCGTTGTGCACGGGATTGAACGACCCGCCGAAGAAGCCCACGCGAATCTTATCACCGCCGCGGGCAGCGGCTGCATCGGTCTGCAACATCAGGTTATGCGGGGCGGCCTCAGCCGTTGTTTACAAAATCGCTGACAATGGCCAGAGCCTCGGCCACGGCGCGGTCGAGGTCGTCGTTGACCACCACGCGGTCGAACTCGCCGGCGAAGCCCAGCTCATATTCGGCGCGGGCCAGCCGCTGCTCTATCACGTCGGGGGCGTCGGTGCCGCGCCCCTCGAGCCTGCGGCGCAGCTCTTCTACCGACGGCGGCTGGATGAACACGCTCAGGGCGCGCGCGCCGTAGTGGCGCTTGATGTTGCAGCCGCCCTTCACATCGACGTCGAGCACCACGTTCTGCCCGGCGTCGAGCTGCCTGTCAACCTGCGACTTCAGCGTGCCGTAGAAGCGGTCGGCGTAGACCTCCTCGTACTCAAGGAACTCGCCGGCGGCTATGCGCCGCCTGAACTCCTCGGGGCTGAGAAAGAAATACTCCACCCCGTCGCGCTCGGCGCCGCGCGGCGGGCGGCTCGTGCACGAGATGGAGAAGGCCAGCCGCAGCTCCTTGTGCTCCATCAGCCGCCCTATTATGGTGCTTTTGCCCGTTCCGCTCGGAGCGGAGAATATTATCAGTTTGCCTGCCATACCGGTTGGGAATTAGGAATTTTGAATTAAGATTTAGGAATTTGTGGGTGTGGTGCCGGCAGCCGGAGCCTCAGAGCACGTTGAGCACCTGCTCCTTTATCTGCTCCAGCTCGTCCTTCATCCTCACCACGATGTTCTGCATCTCGGCGTTGTTGCTCTTGGAGCCGGTGGTGTTGATCTCGCGACCCATCTCTTGGGCGATGAAGCCGAGCTTCTTTCCCTGCCCGTGGCCGTCGGCCATGGTCTCGCGGAAGTACTTCAGGTGGTTGGCCAGCCGCTGCTTCTCCTCGCTGATGTCGAGCTTCTCGATGTAATAAATCAGCTCCTGCTCCAGCCTGTTCTTGTCATACTCCACCTCGGGAATGCTGTTCAGGCCGTCTATTATGCGGCTCCTTATCTTCTCGACGCGCTGCGTCTCGTAAGGCTCGATGGCCGCAAGCAGCGCCGCGATGTTGTCTATCTTCTCGGTGAACTTGCGCTCCAGGGCCGCGCCCTCCTGCGCGCGGAACTCCACGAGCCGCTCCAGCGCCTCGTCTACAGCGCCGCTCACGGCCTGCCACTCGGCCTCGCCGAGCGTCTCCTGCTCCGTGCGCGCCAGCACGTCGGGCATGCGCAGCAGCGTGGCGAGCCAGTCCTGCGGGGTGCCGATGCCCAGCTCGGCGCTTATGTCGGACAGCTGCCGGTAGTAGTTCTTAAGCAGCTCCCTGTTCACAGGAGTGGCGTCGGCTCCGCCGGTAGCCTCTGTCCAGATGCTGAAGTCCACCTTGCCGCGCTGCAGAACGGCGGCCAGCTTGTGGCGGATCTCCATCTCGCGCTCGCGGTAGAGCGGCGCTATGCGCGTGGAGAGGTCGAGGCTCTTGCTGTTGAGCGACTTTATTTCCACACTGATTTTCTTGTCTCCATAGGTTACGACAGCCTTGCCATAGCCTGTCATTGATTGTATCATAGCCTGAAAATTATGTTATTTTAGTAAAAAACGACCTGCCGGAGGCGGTCTCTCCGGCGCAGCCAGAGGCGCCCGGAAGCCTTGCCGCCCGGCGGAATGATGCAAAGGTAACGTTTTTTTGCCGAACGGCAAGGCAAAAGGCTGACAAAATGCGCCTGCGGCGGCCGCTGCCGCGCACAACGGCGAATAATCGGGCGCAAAACGTTGGTATTCAAATTAAAAGCACTAATTTTGCAGCAAATTTGCAAAAAAGATGAAAATCATACGTCTTGCGGCACGGTTGCTGGGCTACGCCTTCTACCCGATAATGAAGAGTCCGGCCTTTTTCGTCTTCATGTTTGTGCTCGGCTACGTGTGCAACAGGCTTGAGACGCCGAAGTTCTCGGAGCTTGGCGTGTTTGAGCTTTTCGTGGACCTCTATGCCGTGTGCCTCGTGCTGTCGTTCATCCCCTGGCGGGTGAGGCGGTGGGTGAAGGGCGCGATATACGTGGCCATGTACGCCACGTCCATCGCCGATATGTACTGCAGCGTGAAGTTCGGCTCAACATTCACCCCCACCATGCTGCTGCTCATCGGCGAGACCACCGGCAGCGAGGCGTCGGAATTCCTGCGCTCCTACGTGGGGTGGGACCTGCTGGCCACCGACTTAGGCTGGGTGGCGCTGATTCTCCTCGCGCACATTCTATATAATGTGTTCATGGCCATGGCCCGCCGCCGCAAGCTGCGCCTCAACCTCGACATGAGGGCTGTGCACCGCATGGCCGCCGCGGTGCTGCCGCTGCTCGGCCTGGTCTGCATCCTGATGCTCGAGAAAGGCATTGCCACCCGCAGCGACAACAAGAAAGCCTTTGTGAGGCTGATGACCTACGACAACATAGGCGACGTGGAGCACGAGCTGACGCGCGCCGACGCTGCCGAGCTGTATCTGCCGGTGTACCGCGTGGCCTTCAGCCTCTACGCCAACAGGCTGGCGGCGCAGCAGACGGAGCGGCTCATCGAGGCCACTAACAGGATCAGGGTGGACAGCTGCTCGTTCCGCAGCCGCAACATAGTGCTCGTGATCGGAGAGAGCTACAACCGCGGCCACTCGCAGCTCTACGGCTACGACAAGCCCACCACGCCGCGCCAACTGGAGCTGGCGCGGAGCGGGCGGATGGCAGTGTTCAGCGATGTGGTGGCCCCGTGGAATCTCACGAGCTTTGTCTTCAAGCACGTGTTCTCGCTCTACACTGTGGGCGACCGCGGCGACTGGTGCGACTATCCGCTCTTCCCCGAGCTGTTCCGCAAGGCCGGCTACCGCGTGACCTTCATCACCAACCAGTTCCTGCCGCAGGCCGAGGAGGCCGTATATGACTTCAGCGGGGGCTTCTTTCTTAACAACCCCACGCTCAGCGAGGCGCAGTTCGACGTGCGCAACACCGCCCTGCACACCTACGACGACGGCGTGCTGGCCGACTACGACCGCCTGCTCGGCGAGGGTGAGTTCGGCTTCGGCGGCGACAGCACGGCCAACCTGTTCATCATTCACCTCAAGGGGCAGCACGTGAGCTACGCCCAGCGCTATCCAGCCGGGCGCAAGCGGTTCGCGGGCGGCGACTATGACGCGCCCACGCTCACCGCGCACAACAGGCAGGTGATGGCCCACTACGACAACGCCACGCTCTACAACGACTCCATTGTGGGCGAGATCGTCAAGCGGTTTGAGAGCCGCGACGCCATAGTGATTTATATGCCCGACCACGGCGAGGAGTGCTTCGGCGACGGGCTGCGCGTCTACGGCCGGCTCCACTCGGCCGACATAGACTACCGCCTGGCGCACGAGGAGTTCGCCATACCGTTCTGGATGTGGTGGTCAGAGAGCTATGCCAAGGCGCACCCCGACGTGGCGGAGGCCGCCGCCGGAGCCACGGGCAGGCCGTTCATGACCGACCGGCTGGCCCACACGCTGCTGGGTCTGGCCGGAATAGCGTGCCCAGAATACCGCGCCGACTGCGACGTGCTGTCGCCGCACTATGACACGGCGCGGCCCCGGCTGCTGAAAAACAGCGTTGACTACAACAAACTGAAGCAAGAACATGACAACAAACGCAAGCCGGCAGGCGTGGCTCAGCCGTGAGGAGTGCGCCGCGCTGAGGGGTCTGGCCATACTGGGCATAGTGCTGCACAACTACTGCCACTGGCTGGGCTTTGCCGTAAAGGAAAACGAGTACACCTTCAACATCGGCAACACCGACGCCCTGTGGCGCGCCTTGGGCTCGCCCGACTCCACACTGCCCGTGCACCTGCTGTCGTATTTCGGCCACTACGGCGTGCCGGTGTTCCTCTTTCTGAGCGGCTTCGGCCTGGTGATGAAGTATGAGCGGGGCGGAGCCGTGCCCCCGGCCGGACGCTTCGCGCGCTACCACTACCTCAAGCTGCTGCGCATGATGGTGCCGGGCTTCGTGGCCTTCACCATCGTTGACGCCATAACGCCCGGCGCCTTCCGCTTCCAGGCTGAGAATGTGGCGGCCCAGATGCTGATGGTCATCAACCTGCTGCCGCAGCCCGACAGGATAATCTGGCCCGGCCCCTACTGGTTCTTCGGGCTGATGATGGAGCTTTACATCGTCTACCGCCTTGCGCTCTGCCGCCGCCACTGGGGCTGGACAGCCGCCCTGATGGCGCTCTGCTGGGCGGTGCAGGCCGTGTGCGGCCCCATGGACGAGACGCTCAACCGCCTGCGCTACAACTTCACGGGCGGAATGCTGGTGTTCGGCGCGGGCCTGCTGGCCGCCCGCCATCTGCCCGCCGCCGCTGTGGGCGCCATGGGGCGCGGCGCGTGGGGCGCGGCGGCACTGGCGGCCACGGCCCTGCTGCTGGCCTGCTGCACGTCGTTCCAGGCGTGGCTGTGGGCGCCGCTGTTCGTCGTGGCGGCCGCCATAGGAGTGGTAAAGACGCTGCCTGGCGCAGCCCTGAGGGCGCTGTCGTGGCTCGGCGGCATCTCGGCGGCCATGTTCGTGGCCCACCCGCTGCTGCGCAAGGTGTTCATACCCATCTCGCGCCGGGGCGACATCTACGACGGCCTGCTGCTGTATGTCATAGCAACGGTGGCCGTGTCGTGGATGTTCATGGTGGTGATAAACCGCATACCCAAGCCCCGCCCCTGAGGCCGGAGGCACGCGCCGGAGGCCGTCTGCCGGACTTCGCAACGCAAAACGGCCCATATTGCAAAACAAGCAGAAAAGAAACATGAAACAGGGCGCTGCGGACGGCGTTTCCCACAACGCCGCGCGACCGCCCTGAAAGACTCGACGATATGGAAAAGACAACAGGCACGTTCGGATGTCTGAGCGCCCACCGTGGCGCGCTCATGGGGGCGGCCATGCTCATGGTGGTGCTGTTCCACGTGGGCGGCATGCGCCACGACACGGTGTTCTACTGCCTGAGCCGCTGCGGCAACGTGGGAGTGGACGTGTTCCTCTTCCTCAGCGGCATTGGGCTTTGGTTCTCGTGGAACAAGATTGTAAAGGCCAGCGCTGCCCAAAACGACGGCGGCAGCCGCGCCACAGGCCAGGCCGGAGGCCGCCTGAGGCGGCTGCTCCGCTCGCCCTACATGGCATTCCAGAGGCGGCGCTACGCCAGGGTGTATCCCGCGTGGGCAGTGGTGGCGTGCGCCTACTACCTGCCGCAGTGCCTCGACGGCCGGGCCACACCCGCCGACACCGCGCTGTCCATCCTCGTGAACTGGGGCTTCTGGCAGCACGACGAGCTGACGTTCTGGTTCATTCCGGCCATAATGGCTCTCTACACCGTGGCGCCGGCCTACATCGAGCTGACGCGCCGCCACCCCGAGTGGCGGTGGATGCCGGCGGCGGCCATGCTGCTCTGCGTGCTCGTGCAATACTGGCAGCCGCTCCACTCGGCGGTGGGCCATCTGGAAATATTCTTCAGCCGCATCCCCATATTCCTCATAGGCATCAACGCCGGGCTGTGGGTGAGCGGCGGCAGACCCCTGGGCCGCCACGCCTGGCTGACGCTCCTGCTGCTCTTCGCGATGAGCGCGCTGGCCTGCGTCAACTTTGAGGACGGCCTGCGCGGCCGCTTCCCGCTGTTCCTGGAGCGCATGGTCTACATTCCGCTCACGGTGTCGGTGTCGCTGCTGCTGTGCCGGCTGCTCGACAGGGCGCCCCGCCCCGTGACGCGCGCGCTGGCGTTCGTGGGCGGCATAAGCCTTGAGATTTACCTCATCCACGCGCAGTATGTGCTCAAGCCCGTGCAGCGGCTGGGGCTGGGATACTGGCCCACGGCCCTGACGGTGATTGCGGTGTCGGCCGCGGCGGCCTGGGCGCTGCACAAACTGCTGTCGCTGCCTGCGCTCAAGAGGCGGACGGCGGCCGGAAAGACAAACTGCCAAGCAACCAAAACAGATGAAATACATTAAGATAATAAGGCCGCAACAATGGGTGAAAAACCTGTTTGTGTTTGTTCCGGCGTTCTTCAACGGCGACATTACCGACGGCAGCTGCCTGCTGGTGTCGCTCATCGTTTTCGCGGCGTTCAGCCTTGCCGCATCGTCGATATACTGCCTCAACGACATAATAGACGCCGAGGACGACCGGCGCCACCCCGTGAAGTGCCTGCGCCCGGTGGCCTCGGGGGCTGTCAGCGTGCCCCAGGCATACACGGTGATGGGCGTGTCGCTGGCCCTCTCGCTGGCCGTCATGGCTCTGGTGCCGGCCAACCGGTGGCAGGTGTTTGCCGCCGTGGCGGGCTACTGGGCGCTCAACGTGGCCTACTGCCTGCTGCTCAAGCGCCACTCCATCATCGACGTATGCGTGATAGCCTTCGGCTTCGTGCTGCGCCTGCTTGCCGGAGCCGCCGCGACGGACATCACGCTGAGCAAGTGGATTGTGCTCATGACGTTCCTCATAACGCTGTTTCTCGCCCTGGCAAAGCGCCGCGACGACGTGCTGCGCATGAACAAGACCGGCCGCGCGCCCCGCAGGAACACCAAGCGCTACAACCTGACATTCCTGAACCAGGCCATCACCATCACGGCGGCGGTGACGCTGGTGTGCTACATAATGTACACGGTGTCGCCGGAAGTAACCGGCAAGCTCGGCACCGACAGCCTCTACCTCACCAGCGTGTTCGTGATCATGGGGCTGCTGCGCTACCTGCAGATTGCCGTTGTGGACGAGAAGAGCGGCGACCCCACCGACATTGCCCTGCACGACCGCTTCACGCAGATTGTGGTGGTGTGCTGGATGCTGTCTTTCCTGCTGCTTATTTATGTTGTGTGAGCCATGGACGGAAGCAAGAAGATATTCGCCTTCGACTTTGACGGCACACTGACCACGGCCGACACCCTGCTTGAGTTTGTGAGCTTTGCCCGCGGACGGAGGGCGCTGGCGCTCTGGATGCTGGCCAACCTGCCGCTGCTGGCGCTGATGAAGCTGCGCCTCGTGTCGAACCACAAGATGAAGGAGCGGCTCTTCGGCCACTTCTTCGCCGGCACGGACGTGGCCGGCTTCGACGCGCTCTGCCGCCGCTTCGCCACCGAGCGGCACAGCCTGCTGCGCCCCATGGGCGTGGCCGCCGTGGCCAGAGCGGTGGAATCGGGAGCCAGGGTGCTGGTGGTCAGCGCGAGCGTTGACAACTGGGTGGCGCCGTTCTTCTGCGGCTTTGGAGGCAGAGTGACCGTGGTGGGCACCCGCGCCGAGGCGCGCGACGGCGTGCTGACAGGCCGCTTTGCCACCCGCAACTGCTACGGCGCGGAGAAAGTGAGACGCATCATGGAGCTGTGCCCCGACAGGGCGGAGTGCCGCCTGACGGCCTATGGCGACAGCCGGGGCGACCGCGAGATGCTCGCCTTTGCCGACGAGGCCCACTACAAACCCTTCCGCTGATGCCTGGGCTGTTTGGAATATTCAAGATAAAGCGCGCCGAGGCCGTGCCGGCAGCCGTGGCAGCCGTGGCCGTGGCGGCTCTGAACGCGCTCTTCGTGTGCAAGATGTACGCGCTGTTCACACCTCTGCGCGGCGCGGCGGAGATGCAGCGCACCATGCTGGCGCACTTCCGCGTGGCGGGCTACGACCCGCTGACGCTCATCACCATATCCTCGTGGATCGACATTTACAACGTTCAGCGCCACCCGCTGCTGGCGTTTCTGATCAGTCCGCTGAGCCTGCTCAACGGCTGGCTGGCCGACCTCACGGGCATGAACTGCGCCCTGTTCATCACGGCGGCGCTCATGTCGGCCTGCGCCTTCTACTCGTTTGTGTTCATCCGCCGCATCTTCAGCGAGGTGGTGGGGCTGGGCGCGGCAGACTCCAACCTGCTCTCGGCACTGTTCTTCTCGTTTGCCTACGTGATGGTGATCTGCTTCGTGCCCGACCACTTCGGCTTCTCGATGTGCATGCTGCTGATTGTGCTCTACGTGGCGGGCATGAGGATGAAGAAACACAAGGTGGTGCCGACGTGGCAGATGGCCGTGCTCTTCGTCTTCGCCACGGGCATAACCACCACCAACAGCGTGAAGGCGGTGGCGATGCAGCTGTGGGTGAACGGCCGCAGGTTCTTCACACCGCGCAACATCCTGCTGGGCATCGCCGTGCCGGCTGTGGCGCTGTGGATGTTCTGCCAGTTTGAATACAAGGTCTTTGTGGCCCCCATCGACAAGGCGCGGGCCGAGATGCGGGCCAAGAGGCAGGCCGCGATGAAAGCGCAGGAGGCGAAGATGAGGAAACAATACGCCGAGGCCGACTCGGCCACAAGGGCCGCGCTGGCGCCGAAGATGAGGAAAAAGCGAAGGGTGAGCAAACTGGGCCGCCCGATAAGCACGGACGGAATGATGCGCTGGAGCGACATAACGACGCCGCGCGGCAAGACATTTGTGGAGAACCTGTTCGGCGAGCCGCTGCAGTTCCACAGCCGCCACATGCTCGGCGACGTGCTCCGCTCGCGCCCGGTGTTCGTGGCCTACGACAGCCCCGCCAACTATGCGGCCGAGGCGCTGGCCCTGCTGCTGTTCGCGCTGGGCGTGGCCTGCGGCAGGCGCAGCCGCTTCCTGTGGCTCGCGCTGACGTGGCTGGGCTTCGACATGGCGCTGCACCTGGGGCTGGGCTTCGGCATAAACGAGGTCTACATCATGTCGCCCCACTGGCTGTTTGTGCTGCCCGTGGCCATGGCCTTCATGCTCAGGCGGGCCAGCGGCAGGCTGCTGGCGGCGGCGCGGGCCGCCGTGCTGTGCCTCACGGTGTGGCAGCTGGCCTACAACGTGCCGCTGCTGGTGCGGTTTCTGCTGGCGCCGGCGGCGTGAGCGGGCGCGGCAGGCCGTGCGCCACCAGCTAATAATGCCTTGCGCGGCCGAGCATCTTGTTGACGCGGTTGCGCAAGGCCCTGGCGATGACGCGCAGGTTTCCGTGGCGCAGGTTCAGCGCAAGCTCCTCAAGCGAGCGGCCTATTTTTATCCACGGGTGGCCGTAGGCCTGCGTGCGGTAGACCATCTCCTTATACTCCACGTTCTCGATGACATACCTGGGGTGGCGCAGAGGCCACTCAAGCTCATAGCGCGGCATGGTGAACATTCGCCTGAGGCGGCGCGGCATGGTGGCCAGGCTGTTGGAATAGTGGACAGACTCCGTGGCCGCGCCGAGGTTGTTGATGAGGTTGCGGGTGGGAACGATGGCCAGGCCGGAGCCGAACATCATCGCGGCCCAGTGTATGGTCTCGTAGTATTCGCGCCCGCTCTCGCGGTGGTCGCGGCACATGCGCAGCATCGCCGGGCGCACCCCGCGCTGCCGCATGAGCGCGCGCAGCTGGCGCATGTTGTAGGCGTCGTCGAGAAAAGAGTACTTGCCGTCCCACCGGTCGATTACCCTGCGCCACGAGGCCCAGCCCCAGATTGACATATATGAGGTGAAGATGTAGTCGTAAGGGCAGTCGTCGAGCCGCTCCTCGCTGTTGAACCCGGAAACCATGGCTATCCGCTCGTCGTTCTCGTAGCGGTCGAGCATCTCCTTGCAGAACGGGAAGAACGACTGCGACGGCACGTCGTCGTCTTCAAGAACAATGCACTTGTCGGCCATGGAGAACGCCCACTTCTGCGATATATACTCCGACGGGTCGCAGCCTTGGTTGCGCTCCTGGTAGAAATGGCGCACGTCGCACTCCCAGTCTATATTCTCCACCACCTTGCGGCACTTCATTATGCCCTCCATGTCGCGCTCGCCGCGCGGCCCGTCCTGATAGAGAAACAGGCGCGAGGGGCGCGCCCGGCGCACCTCGTCGAACACTTTCTGCAGCGAGTCGGGACGGTTGAAGAACAAGATGAGCACCGCGATGTCTATCTTTGCAGGCTGTTTCATTGTGTGATTGCTGTAATTGTGGTTTATGCCATATGGCAGATTGTGGCTTGACGCCCTTATGCAGAGGCATTGCCTGCGGCGGAATGAAAGGTTGCCTTCAGTCTCCCCGGCGCGGCTTGCACTATGCAAAAATAGGAAAAATCCCCGAGATTCCACACCGGCAGGATAAAGAAAACGTTTTTTCTTCAAAGAAAAGGCAGGTGGAATACGGAATAAAGCTTTTTTATTTGCTGGCAGCCAGAAAAGCCGCTTGCGCATTGGCGCCCGCTTCCCAAAGACAGACGTAGCGTCATGCCGTGGCTGACGGACAGACGGCGCGGGAGAAGCTTATGCCTTGGGCTGAGTGCGTCCACTTCACAAAAAGGACAATCAAGGGCATTGAACGGCGTGAAACACGGGGCAAAACGGGGCTTATTGCATTCTGAAACGGGTCGTATCGCATTGCAATATAGGCCATATTGGAAGCCGAAACGGCCTATTTCAGTTTGAAACAGCACGCCGCAAAAAGGCTGCGAACCGGCGGAAAGACGACGCTTTTCGGCCAAGGCCGTAACAAAAAGGCCTTGGGCTGCTTACGGTTTTTCGGGCGTCGCCGCAATGGGTAAAACAGAGACGACTCGCGGTAATGTTCCGATTCCGGACAATCCGCCGCAACAAGGTTTCTTTATTTACTGTCCTTCACCTCGCGGAAGTCCACATATTCGCCCTCGTCGTCGGCGAATATGCGGCGGTTGGCGACGGCGGGGTCGCGCAGGTCTGTCACTGTGCAGCGTCCGTCTGTGCCTGCGGCGCGGCTCCCGTATGTGCCGGCCGGCCCCCATGACGCGCGCTTCCGCTTCTCGTCCTGGCTGCCGCCCATGGCGCGGCGCAGCCTGCCAAGCCCCCTGCGCACGGCAAACAGCAGCACCGCCGCGCCTATCACAGCGGCCGCGATGAAAAAGAGTATGACGAAAAGCAGGAAGTTGAGCACGGCGCGGGGGTGTATGTGTTATTGTCTGCCAGTTCTGCTGACGGCGGCCGAAAGGATGATGTACCAGGCTATCGCGGCGGCCACGCCGAGTATTCCGAGCGCGGCAACCAGCACGGCGGCCGTTGCCACAAACACATATTTCACCTCGTTGCCGCGCCATCCCCACTTTTTGAACTTCAGGGCAAACATAGGCAGCTCGGCCACAAGCAGCCAGCAGGAGACCAGCATGAGCGCAAGCAACGCCGGAGCGCCCCATCCGCAGGAGACGACGCGCTCGCCGGCCCCGACAATCAGCGACGCCCAGAACAGGGTGTTGGCGGGGGTGGGCAGTCCGATGAACGACGTGGCCTGCCGCTCGTCGAGGTTGAACTTGGCCAGCCGGAGCGCGGAAAACGCCGCCATGACAAAGGCCAGATATGGAAGAACCGCTGCCGCAGCCCCGAGAGCAGACGGCCACGAGGCGTCCGAAAGCAGCGTGAAGAGCATCGCCGAGGGCGCCACGCCGAAGGTCACGTCGTCGGCCAGCGAGTCAAGCTCCTTGCCGATGGGCGACGACACGCCCAGCAGGCGCGCGCTCATGCCGTCGAAGAAGTCGAACACCGCCCCAAGGACAATGAAGAGAAAGGCCGTCTCATAGAGTCCCAAGACGGCGTTATAAGTAGCTATGCAGCCCGAGATGAGGTTGCAGCAGGTTATGGTGTTGGGTATTTGACGTGTTATGAAGTTTGCCATGGCGTTGTCAGAGTTATGCAGTCAAGAACAAATGTTTTTCTGTTAATATTGTGACGCAAAGCATTCAATGTCAGAACAAATCCGAGTGCGTTCCTGTGCTGGCCAACAGTATTACAAGTTCCTGGTCATCCTGTTTCCACACCAAGAGCCAGTCTGGTCGGATATGGCACTCCAGCAGTCCGTTTTTACTGCCTGAAAGTTTGTGAGTCATGTATTTTTCAGGCAGCTTGCCACTCTCAAGAAGCAGCCTTATAGCATTCCACAGCTCATCCAGCGGCAAGCCCCTTTTCTTGCATCGTTTGACATCTTTTTTGAATTGGCCCGTCACTATCAGCCTGTACGCCATCACTTCTCCATTTCTTTTATCAGACTGTCAAGCGAGTCGTATTCGTAAATGCGGCCATCCCTTATGTCATCCATCGCTTTTTCGAATGAAGTCTTGCCGACAGACGTTTCTAGTTTCCGTGTTGTCCGCACGATACTAACCCCCGGAATTGCTTTCAGAACCTTGCGAAGGCTCGGCAGAATGCTGTCATTATCAATATTTAATGTTATCTGTTGCATATTGCTTTGATTGGTTCGTTGTACAGACTAAATTAAGAATCACCGCATTGAGACTGCATTTCCAAACACTTGTTTCTGTTTTTAGGGGAAACAAGTATGACACCCCCGAACGGGAAACTCTCACTTCAGCTTCGCGATGACCGTCAGGTCGCCCGTCGTGGCCTGCCCCATCTTGACGCAGACCTCCGTGCCCAGCGGCAGGAACACGTCCACCCTGGAGCCGAGCTTGATGAAGCCCAGATGCTCGTCGATGTAGCACTCCTCGCCCTCCTTGGCATAAGTCACAATGCGGCGGGCCATCGCCCCGGCGATCTGGCGGCAGAGTACGTCGGTGCCCTCGGGCGTGGTGATCATCACGTCGGCCCGCTCGTTCTCCTCGCTGGCCTTGGGCAGCCACGCCTTGTGGTAGTTTCCGTCCTGATGCTTCACGAACTTTATCTTGCCGTCCACTGGAAACCAGTTGGCGTGGACATTGAAAAGACTCATGAAAATGGAAATCATGAGCCTCTTGTCGTGGAAGTACTCGTTCTCTTCCACCTCCTCGATGACCACCACCTTGCCGTCGGCGGGAGCCACGACCACCTTTTCCGTGTCGCCGTTGAAGTAGCGTATGGGGCAGCGGTAGAAGTTAAGCACAACCGCCCACGCCGAGCCGAGCACAATGACGAAGGCCCAGAAAGGAACAGCGGAGCCGCAGAAGTGCCAAAGGAGCGCGGCCACGGCCACGATGGCGGCCATGCTGTAGACGAGCGTGTCGGTACCCTCGCGGTGTATTCTGATTTCTTTCAGTCTCCTGATTTTATTTCCCATGGGTGTGGCAACGATTGTTTTGTTTCACGTGCAAAGGTAAGGCTTTTTCGCTTATCTGGCAAATTTTTGCCTTATTCTTTTGGCCGTCTCACGGATTCGGCGTAACTTTGAGCCTCAAAACCAACCCACACAAACACGCAGATGCAGGATTTTGTCCATCTTCACGTCCACACTTATTACTCCATCCTTGACGGCCAGTCAAGCATTCCGCGCCTTGTCGACAAGGCCGTGGCCGACGGCATGAGGGGCATGGCCGTCACCGACCACGGCGACATGTTCGGCATCAAGGAGTTCTGGGACTATTGCGCCGGCGTCAACGGCAAGCGCAAGAAGGAGGGGCTGGAACCCTTCAAGCCCATTCTGGGCTGCGAGATGTACGTGGCCCACCACCGGAAGGAGGACCGGCAGGGCAAGGAAGACCGCAGCGGCTACCACCTCATCGTGCTGGCCAAGAACTACCGGGGCTACAAAAACCTCATCAAGCTGGTCTCCAACTCCTGGACCGACGGCTTCTATATGCGGCCACGCACCGACCGCGCTGACCTTGAGCGCTACCACGAGGGCCTCATCGTCTGCTCGGCCTGCATCGCCGGCGAGGTGCCGGCAAAGGTGCTCCGCGGCGACATGGCCGGGGCGCGCGAGGCTGTGGAGTGGCACAAGCGGGTGTTCGGCGACGACTATTACCTGGAGCTGCAGCGGCACGAGGTGAAGGACCCCGCGCTGCGCGCCAACCGCGAGACATTCCCCCTGCAGCAGCAGGCCAACAAGGCGCTCATAGAGCTGGCGCGCGAGTATGGCGTGAAGCTCGTCTGCACCAACGACGCCCACTTTGTGGACCAGGAGAACGCCGAGGCGCACGACCATCTGCTCTGCCTGTCCACAGGAAAGGATCTCGACGACCCCTCGCGAATGCTCTACTCAAAGCAGGAGTGGTTCAAGACGCAGGCCGAGATGAACGAGGTGTTCGCCGATGTGCCCGAGGCGCTGGCCAACACGCTTGAGATTCTCGACAAGGTGGAGATGTACAGCATAGAGCACGAGCCTATAATGCCTTTCTTCCCCATCCCGGAGTCGTTCGGAACCGAGGAGCAATGGCGCGCCAAGTTCACCGAGGAGCAGCTCTTCAACGAGTTCACCAGCGACGAGAACGGCCAGAACCAGCTGCCGCGCGAAGAGGGCGAGAAGAAAATCAAGAAGCTCGGAGGCTACGACAAGCTCTACCGCATAAAGTTCGAGGCCGACTATCTGGCCGAGCTTGCCTACGAGGGCGCGCGGCGCCTCTACGGCGACCCGCTGTCGGCTGAGGTTGACGAGCGCGTGCGCTTCGAGCTTCACATAATGAAGACCATGGGCTTCCCCGGCTACTTCCTCATCGTGCAGGACTTCATCAACTCCGCCCGCGACGAGCTGGGGGTGATGGTCGGCCCGGGACGTGGCTCCGCCGCCGGCTCCGTGGTAGCCTACTGCCTGGGCATCACCAAGATAGACCCCATTAAGTACGACCTGCTGTTCGAGCGTTTTCTCAACCCCGACCGAATCTCGCTGCCAGATATCGACACCGACTTCGACGACGACGGCCGGGGCCGCGTGCTCGAATGGGTAGAGGAGAAGTATGGCCGCGACAACTGCGCCCACATCATCACCTACGGCACCATGGCCACGAAGAACTCCATCAAGGACGTGGCCCGCGTGGAGAAGCTGCCGCTCGACCAGGCCAACTACCTCTGCAAGCTCATTCCCGACAAGCTGCCCGACGGCCTGAAGATGAACCTCACCAACGCCATCAAGTGCATACCCGAGCTGCGCGACGCCGAGGCCAGCGCCGACCCCAAGCTACACAACACCATGGAGTATGCCAAGATGCTCGAGGGCACGGTGCGCGGCACGGGCATCCACGCCTGCGGGTTCATCATCTGCCGCGACCCCATCAGCGACTGGGTGCCCGTGTCGGTGGCCGAGGACAAGTCGGATCCGGGTCACAAGCTGCGCTGCACGCAGTACGACGGCCACGTCATCGAGTCCACCGGGCTCATCAAGATGGACTTCCTCGGTCTGAAGACGCTCTCCATACTCAAGGAGGCGGTGGAGAACGTACGCCTCACCACAGGCCACGAGATAGACCTCGACAACATACCCATCGACGACCCGCTCACCTACCGGCTCTATTGTGAGGGGCGCACCATCGGCACGTTCCAGTTCGAGTCGCCCGGAATGCAGAAGTACCTGCGCGAGCTTCACCCCACGGTCTTCGAGGACCTCATCGCCATGAACGCCCTCTACCGCCCCGGCCCCATGGACTACATCCCCTCGTTCATTGCCCGCAAGAACGGCAAGGAGGAGATAAAGTACGACATTCCGTGCATGGAGAAGTACCTCAAGGACACCTACGGCATCACCGTCTACCAGGAGCAGGTCATGCTCCTGTCGCGCCAGCTGGCCAACTTCACCCGCGGCGAGAGCGACGCGCTCCGCAAGGCCATGGGAAAGAAGAAGAAGGCCATCGTTGACCAGATGAAGCCGAAGTTCATCGAGGGCGGCAAGGCCAACGGCCACGACCCCAAGGTGCTGGAGAAGATATGGGCCGACTGGGAGAAGTTCGCATCCTACGCCTTCAACAAGAGCCACGCCACGTGCTACTCGTGGGTGTCATACCAGACGGCCTACCTCAAGGCGCACTACCCGGCGGAGTACATGGCCGCCGTGATGAGCCGCAACCTCGACAACATAACCGAAATAACGAAGCTCATGGACGAGTGCCGGGCCATGGGCATACCCACGCTCGGGCCCGACGTCAACGAGAGCCGCCAGAAGTTCAGCGCCAACAAGAAGGGCGAGATACGCTTCGGCATCAGCGCCATCAAGGGCGTGGGCGGCGCCGCTGCCGACGCCATAATCACCGAGCGCGAGCAGAACGGCCCCTACAAGGACATCTTCGACTTCATACAGCGCGTCAGCCTCGGAGCCGTCAACCGCAAGTGCGTGGAGTCGCTCGTGCTCAGCGGCGGCTTCGACAGCTTCGGCTCCATGCACCGCGAGGACTTCTTCGCCAAGAACGCCAAGGGCGAGGCATTCATCGACACGCTCGTGCGCTACGGCCAGACCTACCAGATGGAGCAGACGCAGATGCGCAACTCGCTCTTCGGGGGCGACAACGAGGTGGCCATCGCCACGCCGCCCGTAATCAAGGGCGAGCGCTGGAGCGACATAGAGCGGCTCAACCGCGAGCGCGACCTGGTGGGCATATACCTCTCGGCCCACCCGCTCGACGAGTATAAGATTGTGCTCGACAACCTCTGCAACACACGCTGCGCCGAGCTGGCCGACCTCTCGGCGCTCGCCACGCGCGACCCCGTGGTCATCGGAGGCATCGTCACCGCCATCAAGTCCAAGTTCACCAAGACGGGCAAGCCCTGCGGCTTCGTCACCATCGAAGACTTCGAGGGCAGCGGCGAGCTGGCCATGTTCGGCGAGGAGTGGGGCCGCTGGAGCGGAATGTTCAAGGAGGGCTGCGCCGTCTACATCACCGCGAAGTGCCAGCAGCGCTTCCGCGACAGCAAGTTCTTCGACCTCAGGATCCAGAACATAGAGTACCTCCAGTCTGTCAAGGACAAGGCCATCGACAGCATCACCATCTCGCTTTCGGCCGAAGAGCTCAACGACCAGATTGTGGAGGAGCTCAACGAGATCATCTGCGACAATCCGGGCAGCACCAAGCTCTTCTTCAGCCTGCGCGACGCCAACGGCAAGAACCACGTGCTGCTGAGGAGCAAACGGCGCACGGTGGACGTACGCCGCAGCCTCATAGCGTTCATCGAGCAGACACCGTCGCTCGACTACCGCATCAACTGACAGGTGCGCCATACTGTCAGCCAGGCTTTTGGCACACCTTTTGCCGTCTGCATGACACAAGGGCCGGAGCCTTTGGCAAGACAACATTATCACAAACAATAAACCCAACAGCAATGGAAGTAAAAATCACAAACGAGAATTTCGAGAGTCTGAAGAACGGCGAGCTGCCTCTGGTTGTTGACTTCTGGGCAACATGGTGCGGCCCCTGCCGCATGATTGCCCCCATCGTAGAGGAGCTGGCCAAGGAGTATGACGGCAAGCTCAACGTCGGCAAGTGCGACGTCGAGGAGTGCGAGGACATAGCCGCCGAGTTCGGCATCCGCAACATCCCCACCCTGCTCTTCTTCAAGAACGGCCAGGTGGTGGACAAGCTCGTGGGCGCTGTGTCGAAGCAGAAGCTCGACGAGAAGTTCCAAACGCTGCTCTAAGCCCATGGCAACGCTTGACGAGGAGCTCCGCATGGACGAGGAGGAGAACGTGCGCGAGGTGGCTTACATCCGCGACGTGCTCCCCGCCGACCTGAAGGAGAAATTCACCGAGGCCCAGCTCCGCTTCATGATGGACGCCATCGTGGACTACTACTTCGAGAGCGGGGTGCTCGACGACAGTGCCGGCGACGACGAGTTTGTCGACATTGACCTGCAGAAAGTGGCCGACCACGTGTGCGCCAAGGCTGCCGCAGAGGGCGTCGGCGACTTCGATTCCGCCGAAGTGTTCTTCGTGGTGCAGGCCGACATGGACTTCCAGGAACAGAACCTGGACTGAGCCTGACCCAGATTCCAACCCAAACCGGCCGCCAGAGCGACAAGCGCGCTCTGGCGGCCGGTTTGGGTTATGCCTCCGCAAAAGATATTTTACGCGAGCTCGGGATAAGGATTTTCGTGAGTCCAACAAGAAATTTAAGGCCTCCACTCAGCTGTCTGCCACGTGTAGAGACGCAAAATTTTGCGTCTCGGAGGGACTATGCCTTAAAAAATGGGTGCAAATGACAATGTCAGACGCAAAATTTTGCGTCTCTACATGAGCTACCACTGCTTAGTCTCAACGCTTGCTTATCCCGAACTCGCGTATATTTTGGGTCAGCCAGAAAAGCCGGCCGCGCATTGGCGGCCGCTTCCAAAGACAGACATGAGGCGCCATGCATTGGCTGAATGGCAAACTGCGCGGCAGAAGCTTGTGCGTTTGGCAGAGTGCGTCCTCTTCGCAAAAAGGACAACCAAAGGCGCAGAGCGGCACGAGACACTGTGCGAAACGGGGCTTATCGCTTTCTAAAACGGGTCGTTTCGGCGTGCGAAACGGCCTATTCCGCACGCCGAAACGACCCGTTTTAGTTTAAAACAATATGCCGCCGAAACGGCGTCGAACCGGAGAAAAGGTGACACCCAACCACAAAGGTTGCAACCAAAAGGTGCCTGTCAGCTTACGATTTTTCGGACCCGACGCGACGGATGAAATCAAGACGGCCCGCGTCAGTGTTCCGATTCAGGACAATCCGCCGCGACAAGGCTTTCAGGCAGCCCCGGTATTTTTCTTAATTCTCACATTCATACCTCTCACTTCCCGACTCCTCACTCTTCGTTCCTCAGCAGCTCCACGTCGTCAACGCGGCAGTAGGCGCCGGCGCGGCCCTTGGCGTGGAAGCCCACCTCCACGCGGCCGCCGCGCACCTTCACATCCTTGATGGTGTGGCGGCGCCACTCGTTCTGCTTGCCGCGGTTCAGGCTGCGCGACTCTTCCTCCGAGCCGCTCTCGGCATACATCACGAGCCGGTCGAAGCGTCCGCCGTAGCAGACGCGCGCCGTGAGCGTGTATGAGCCATCGGGCAGGTCGACATAGGGCATGGCGGTGACCGTCTGGCTCACCCGCCGCTCGTAGTCGGCCACGTCGGTTATGTAGAGGCTCTTCTCGCCCACCACGTGGCGGCGGTCCTCGGTGGTGTTGAAGTAGTTGAGCGCCAGCGAGTCGGGGTTGCCCACGGTGGCCTTGTTGCCCTTGATATAGTCCGTCTTCCAGCCGCGGATGAACTCCTGGCGCGGCTTCACGGGGTTGGGAATGCGGCGGCGGTCGGCCTCAAAGCTGCCGTTGAGCACGTAGTTGTTGCCCGCGCCCACGCGCCACTCGCCCGTCACCGGGTTCAGCTGCCACTCGCTCAGCGAGTTGAAGAACGGCCTGTCGCCGTTGAACGACAGCGGCACCCACTGGTTGTAGCCCAGCCCGTTGCCCGCGAAGGCGGCCCAGCGGTCGCCGCAGTAGACCACGGTCTCCTCGCGCGTGCCCCTCACGGTGACGAAGAATCCCGTCTGTGTCACGTGGGCGAAGTCTGTCATGCAGCCGTCCATCACCTCCATGCTGTCCTTTGGCACGTAGGGGCCGTAGATGTTGTCGGCCACCATGTAGTAGGCGTGCGAGGCGTCCCAGCCGTAAAGGTCGGAGGCACACATATAGTATTTGCCCTTGTACTTGAACATGCAGTTGCCCTCGCGGCCCGCGCCACGGTACACCTGGCGGCAGTCCAGCAGGTCAACCATGCCGTCGCGCGCGCCTATCTCGGAGACGTAGATGCGGTTGCGGCCGCGGCCGTAGGAGTAGATCAGATACGACTTGCCGGTGTCCTCGTCGGTGAACACTGTCTGGTCGCCGGTGTTGTGGGTGCCTATGCGGCTGTACATGCTTATCCAGCGGTGCCACTTGAACTTGCCCGCGGGCGTGTCGCTGACGGCTATGAGCACCTGGCTCTCCGACGACATGGCCGCGTGCTGTATGAACATGGCATACTTGCCCAGCTCGCTGACGTAGGCCACGCCCATGCGCCCCACCCACGTGGTGCGGTTGCCCACGTTCTCGCGCAGCTCGTCGCGGTCGAGCACGTCGCCCTCAAACTTCCAGTTCACAAGGTCGGTGGAGCTGTAGCAGGTAACAGAGCGGAACGTCACGCCCTCGGGCGTCACGCTCTGGTCTTTCATATATTGCTCGGCCTCCTCGTAGCGCACGCCGTACCAGTAGTACTTCTCGGCGCCGGTGGCGGGGTCCTTGAAGCGGAAGATGCCGCCGCCCTGGCTGAAGACGGGCACACTGTCGGCAGCCATCCAGAAGCGGTCGTTGCGAATGCTGAGGAAGCCGTCGCCGCCCTGAGGCTCCTGCGCGGCAGCCGTGAGCGTGGCGGCAAGTGCCGCCGCGCACGCCAACAAGCGAAAGTTTGGTTTCTTCATCTGTCTGTCTTATAGCTGGTGTCTGGTTTGTTCAGAGGCTCTCGAGCATACGCTTGATCACCACCGAGGCCGAAATCTCGCGGTTGGCGGCCTCGGGTATGACGAGCGACGATGGGCTTTCTATCACGTCGTCGGTGACGATGAGCCCGCGGCGCACGGGCAGACAGTGCATGAACTTGCCTCCGGCGGTCACGGCCATGTGGGCTGCGTCGATGGTCCAGCTCATGTCGCGGCTCAGAATCTTGCCGTAGTCGGCGGGATTGGCCACGCCGGGGCAGCTCCAGTTCTTGGCATACACGAAGTCGGCGCCCTCCAGAGCCTTCATCTGGTCGTGCTCCACACGGGCCGCCCCCACGAACTTGGGGTCAAGCTCGTAGCCCTCCGGGTGGGTTATGACGAAGTCAACGTCGGCGGCGTTCATCCACTGCGCGAACGAGTTGGGCACGGCCTGGGGCAGGGCGCGGCAGTGGGGCGCCCACGTCAGCACCACCTTGGGGCGCTTGCGGGTCTTGTGCTCCTCGATGGTTATCAGGTCGGCAAAGGCCTGCAGGGGGTGCACGGTGGCCGTCTCCATGGCAAACACGGGGCGCCCGCTGTACTTCACGAACTGGTTGAGCACGGTCTCGGCGTAGTCGTAGTCGCGGTCCTGCAGCCCGGCGAAGCTGCGCACGCCTATCATGTCGCAGTAGCAGCCCATCACGGGGATGGCCTCGAGCAGGTGCTCGCTCTTGTCGCCGTCCATGACCACGCCGCGCTCGGTCTCCAGTTTCCACGCGCCGGCGTTCACGTCGAGCACGATGACGTTCATGCCCAGGTTCATGGCCGCCTTCTGGGTGCTGAGCCTTGTGCGCAGGCTGTTGTTGAAGAAAATCATCATCAGGGTCTTGTTCTTGCCCAGATGCTGGTATTTGTAGCGGTCGTTCTTTATCTCCTGCGCCTCGGCCAGTGCGCGGCCGAGGTCGCCGATGTCGCCAACGTTGGTGAATGTCCTCATAAAATTAAAAGTTAAAAGTTAAAAATCAAAAGAATGTGCGGGCGTGGCTGTCGGCCGGTCAGGGCCTGGCCTGCCCCTCGCCGTCGATGAGCCACTTGTAGGTGCATATCTCCTCAAGGCCCATCGGGCCTCTGGGGCCGAGCTTCTGGGTGCTGATGCCAATCTCGGCGCCCAGCCCGAACTGCGCCCCGTCGGTGAAACTGGTGGGCGCGTTGACGTAGACGCAGGCGGCGTCGACGCGGGCCTGGAACTCGCGGGCGCAGGCCTCGTCGGCCGTTATGATGCTCTCGCTGTGGCCTGAGCCGTAGCGGGCGATGTGGTCCAGAGCCTCGCCGAGCGACGCCACGGTGCGCACGGCCATCTTGTAGTCCATGAACTCGGTGCCGAAGCTGTCGGGCGTGGCCGCCTGAAGCAGTCCGGCGGGATAGCGGCCCGACAGGGCCTGCAGGGCGTCGGCGTCGGCATAGAGCGTCACGCCCTTCCCGGCCAGCGGCTCGCAGAGCGCGGGCAGGTCGCGGAGGCGCGACGAGTGCACGATGAGACAGTCAAGAGCGTTGCACACGCTCACGCGGCGCGTCTTGGCGTTGAGCACTATGCGGCGGCCCATGTCGAGGTCGGCCGAGGCGTCGAAATAGGTGTTCACCACCCCGGCGCCGGTCTCGATGACGGGCACGCGGGCCGTGTCGCGCACAAAGTCGATGAGCCGCCGGCCGCCGCGCGGTATGCACAGGTCTATCTGCCCCACGGCGGCGAGCATGGCGGCGGTGGCCTCGTGGGTCGATGGCAGCAGCGTCACGGCGGCGGTGTCCACCCCTCGGGCGCGCAGCACGCCGTGTATCAGCTCCACGGCCTTGCGGTTGGAGCTGTCGGCGTCGCTTCCGCCCTTGAGCACGCAGGCGTTGCCGCTCTTGAAGCAGAGCGAGAACACGTCGAACGTAACGTTGGGGCGGGCCTCGTAGACAATGCCTATCACGCCGAACGGCACGCTCACGCGCCTCAGCCTCAGGCCATTGGGCAGCGTGCGCTCATGGCTGACGCGGCCCAGCGGCGACGGCAGCGAGCACACGTTGCGCATGTCAGCGGCTATGGCGCCGAGCCTTTCGGCCGTCAGCCTCAGGCGGTCGTAGAGCGGGTTGGCAGCGTCCATGCGCTCCAGGTCGGCGGCGTTGGCCGCAAGCAGGGCCTCCTCATTCGCCTCGATGGCGCAGGCCACATCGGCGAGCACGCTGTTGCGCTCAGCGTCCGTCAGCAGGGCGAGGCTGCGCCCGGCAGCCTTCGCCTTATTGAAAATGTCGTTGTAGTCCATTCGTTTATAACTTTATTATGCGCCACACGGCGATCATGCATTACACGGCGCCACACTCTTTTTCCGGCGCAGCGGCCTCTCCCCACCGGGGGAGACGGGAGCGGGGCCTCCTTCCCTACTCCAGGCACAGATAGTCATAGTGCACGAGCGGCCTCACATCGTGCGTTCCCATGAGGCGGCGGGCGTCGGCGGCGCCGTAGGCCGTGCGCCCCACGCCCACCGGAGTGCCGTCCTCGGCGGCAATGGTTATGATGTCGCCCTCCTCAAAGTCGCCCTCGACGGCCGTCACGCCCACCAGCAGCAGGCTCACGGCGCGGTCGCCGCGCAAGGCCTGGGCGGCCTTGGCGTTGACGCGCACCACGCCCTTGGCGAAGCTGGCGCTGTGGGCAATCCACTTCTTCATGGTGGAGGCTGGCTCGCTGTTGGGCGCGAACTCCGTGTGCGGGGTGGCGTCGGGGCGTTCGACGAGATCCGTCAGGATGTTGTCGCGCCGCCCGTTGGCAATGACCACACGTATGCCCTCGGCGGCCACCTTGCGGGCAATGGCGCACTTGGTGAGCATTCCGCCGCGGCCGAAGCCGCTCTTCTCGCGGCCTATGCAGCCGCCGAGGTCGCACCCCGGCTCCACGCGCTCTATCAGCCGTGCGCCGGGCGTGCCCGGCGGGGCGTCGAATATGCCGTCAACATTGCTGAGAATCACCAGCGCGCCGGCATCCGTCATGGCGGCGATAAGCCCCGACAGCTCGTCGTTGTCGGTGAACATCAGCTCCGTCACGCTCACCGTGTCGTTCTCGTTGACAATGGGAATCACGCCGTTGTCGAGCATCACGGCCATGCAAGCCCGCTGGTTGAGATACTCGCGGCGCGTGGCGAAGCTCTCCTTCATGGTGAGCACCTGGCCCACGGGTATGCCGTATTCGCGGAAGAGACTGTAGTAAAGGTTGATGAGCTTTACTTGTCCGATGGCGGAAAACAGCTGCCGCTGCTCCACGCTGTCGAGCCGGTGGCCCACCTTCAGCTCGCCGCGCCCGCTGGCCACGGCGCCGCTCGACACGAGCACCACCTCGTGGCCGGCACGGCGCAGAGCCGCTATCTGGTCCACTATCGCCGACATCCGCGTGATGTCGAGCTTGCCGTCATTGCGCGTGAGCACGTTGCTGCCCACCTTTATCACTAATCGCATATCGCACAAATTAAAAGGTAAAAATTAAAAGTCAAAAGAATGTGCCATGTGGCGGCTCCGCTTTTGAGCCTGACGCCCGTCCGGCACGTCAGCGCGAACAGCCTCCAATATCCGTGGCGTGGCCAGCATCTTCTTTTAATTTTTAATTTTTAATTCTTAATTTTTAATTCTTAATTCTTAATTCTTAATTCTTAATTCTCTTGTCCTTCTCGCGTATCTCCACGCGGCGTATCTTGCCGCTGATGGTCTTGGGCAGCTCGTCCACAAACTCGATGACGCGCGGATACTTGTAGGGCGCGGTCTCGTGCTTCACGTGGTTCTGCAGCTCCTTCACCAGCTCGTCGCCCTCGCGGCCGCGCCACGCCTTGCTCAGCACGACGGTGGCCTTGACCACCATGCCGCGAATCTCGTCGGGCACGCCCGTTATGGCGCACTCCATGACGGCGGGGTGGGTCATCAGCGCGCTCTCCACCTCAAACGGGCCTATGCGGTAGCCGCTGCTCTTTATCACGTCGTCGATGCGGCCCACGAACCAGTAGTAGCCGTCCTCGTCGCGCCACGCCTCGTCGCCGGTGTGGTAGACGCCGTCGTGCCAGACCTGGCGCGTAAGCCCGGCGTCGCGGTAGTACTCCTTGAACAGGCCGATGGGCTTGCCGCCGCCGGTGCGGATGACGATCTCGCCCTTCTCGCCGTCCTCGCAGGGAGTGCCGTCGGGCTTCACCAGGTCGATGTCGTACTGCGGGTTGGGCAGCCCCATCGAGCCGGGCTTTGGCTCCGTCCAGGGCATGGTGCCCAGCGTCATGGTGGTCTCGGTCTGGCCGAAGCCCTCCATGAGGCGTATGCCGGTGAGCTTGAGGAACTTGTCGTAGACGGCGGGGTTCAGCGCCTCGCCGGCGGTGGTGCAGTAGCGCAGCGACGAGAGGTCATACTTCGAGAAGTCCTCGTGGATCATGAAGCGGTAGACCGTGGGCGGAGCGCAGAACGACGTTATGCGGTACTTCTCTATCTGGCGCATTATCTTGTCGGCGGTGAACTTCTCGTGGTCGAACACGAACACGGCCGCCCCGGCGAACCACTGGCCGTAGAGCTTGCCCCACACGGCCTTGCCCCAGCCGGTGTCGGCCACCGTCAGGTGGATGCTGTCCTCAGTGAGGTTGTGCCAGAAGACGCCCGTGGTGAGGTGGCCCAGGGCGTAGAGGAAGTCGTGGGCCACCATCTTGGGCTCGCCGCTGGTGCCGCTGGTGAAATACATGAGCATGGTGTCGTCGTTGGCGTTGACGTGCTCGGGGCGCACGAACCGCGGCGCCTCGGGCCACTCCTTGTGCCAGTCGTGGAAGCCCTCGGGCACCGACGGCCCCACGCTCACAAGCACCTTGACGGTGGGGCTGTCGGCCATGGCCCCGGCCACCTGGCCGAGCACGTAGTCCTCGCCCACGCACACAATGGCCTTGACGCCGGCCCGCGTGTTGCGGTAGACGATGTCGTGCCTGGTAAGCATGTGCGTGGCCGGTATGGCCACGGCGCCGATCTTGTGGAGGGCCAGCATCGACAGCCAGAACTCATAGCGGCGCTTGAGGATCAGCATCACCTTGTCGTCGCGCCCGATGCCCAGCTGCATGAAGTAGGCGGCGGTGCGGTCGCTCTGCTCCTTGAGGTCCTTGAATGTGAACTTGCGGCAGTCGCCCTCGTCGTTGGTCCATATCAGCGCCACCTTGTCGGGCCGCTCCTCTGCCCAGACGTCCATCACGTCGTAGGCGAAATTGAAGTTCTCCGGAATGATGAACTCCAGATTCTTCCTGTAGTCATCCTGAGAAGCAAAGCTCGTCTGCTTCAGAAATCTTTCTATCATGTAACTTTTATGTAAAGGAGTTGGAGGGGAGTCTGCGGGAAGCGCCGGCGCCACGGCCAGCCGCTCTCCGTCATTCCGCTCCGCATAATTTCTTAATTCCTAACTCGCAATTCGTAATTCCTAACTCAAATCACCACCACGAGAAACTTCACCGGCCGTCCGCCGAGCGCCCTCATGCAGTGGGGCTGCGTGGCGTCGAAGTAGATGCTGTCGCCCTCGCCCAGCTCCATCACCTTGTCGCCGATGGTTATCTCCATGCGGCCCTCCACGATGTAGTTGAACTCCTGGCCGTCGTGCGAGTTCTTGCTGTACTTGCGGTCGTCGGGCAGCGGGTCCACCTGCGTCATGAAGGGGTCCACCTTGCGCCCGCGGAAACCGCTGGCCAGGCTCTGGTACTTGTACTCCTTGCGCCGCTCCACGCTCAGCCCCTGGCCCTTGCGCGTCAGGAAGTAGCTGCTCATGCGCGGCTCCTCGCCAAACATCAGCACGTCGAGCGAGATGCCGTAGCGCTTGGCGATGCGCGACAGCCGGTAGACCGACGGGTCGGCCTCGCCGGCCTCTATCTTCAGATAGTGCTCCAGGGTGATGCCGCACAGCTCGGCCACCTCCTCGGCCGGTATGTCGAGCACCTCGCGCAGGCCCTTCAGCCGCTCGCCTATTTGTCGTATTGCCTCATCCATAATGCTAAAACCGTTTTAAAATCGCACAAAAATACTAATATTCCGTGACATATTGAAATCCGCAGACCGTTTTTTTGTTTTTTTGAACTCTCAGAGGCCGTATGTGCAGCACAACCGGGTGCCGCCCCACGCCCGCACGGCGCAGCCCTTTTTTACCTTTTCACCTTTTTACCTCTTTACCTTTAAAAAAAGAAGTCTCCATCCTCGCGGACGGAGACTCCCGTTAGTGATTAATGTTTCTATCAGCCGCGCGAAACCTGTGCGGCGGCCGACTTGAATCTATCTATTCTGCAATCGCTATTGCCTTAATAATCAATCCCAAATGCTGAAGTTATGTCCTTTTGACATAGCAGCGTCCTGGGCGTCTCTTTCATAGCTGTTCATCTGTGCGGAAGAATCGCCGCCGCCAGTGATGGAACCGGCCATGAGGCTCTCAGTCTCAATCTCCATTACAGCCACCTCGGGCTTGATATACATCTTTTTCATTGTTGTCTTCGGTTTTAATTGGTTATTGATAATTGTTTACTTGATGATCACTTTCTTGCCGTTGACGATGTAGAGACCCTTCGCAGGATTCTCCACGCGCTGTCCGCTCAGGTTGTAGAACACCTTGTCGCCCTCGGCTGCCTCGGCCTCTACGCCCTCGATGGCGGTAACCGTGCCGTCGAGGCTGAAGAACGAGATCTTGGCCGCGCTCGCCGCCGGAACGCTCAGATAGGCCTTGCCTGCGCCTACTTTCTGGTTGTTGGCGCGGTAGAAGCCCAGCCCCTCTGCGCCGTCGTTGAGGATGTAGCGCACGGCGTCACCATCCACAGTGGCCAAAGCCTCGATGTCGGTGAGCGTGCCAACGAACATATTGTCGGCAGACTTCTCAACTGCGTCGGCGGCAACGGGAATCTCCTCGCTTGCGGCGCCCTTGGTCATAGAGTAGATTAGCACGCCCTCGCCTGCGGCCACCTGCTCAACCTTTGTGAGGCTCACCACACCGTCGGCGGCAGCCGTGGCCTTGTAGGCCACAATGTTCTTCGCGTTGGTGAAGTCGAGAGCAACGCTCGGAGTGTAGGTGGCAAGACCGTCGGAATATGCGATGGCTACGTTAATCTCTGCAGGAAACTCCTCTACAGTCCACTCTATGCCACCCTCTGTGTCTTTTTTGTTTCCGACAGGAACATCGCCCGTTCCTCCCATAAAGCGTCCCTGAGTCGGGGTCTGAATCCTGTATTCTGTGTTGTTCTGCGGAATGAACAGCCACTCGGAACTGTTTGACCCTCCGGCAGTCTCGCTACCAAACAATGTCCAGTTGTCTTTGCTTGAATGTGACACCTGAATCATAAGATTCTCTGCACTCTTAATGAACACGCGGCTGTCGCTTGCTTCAGCAAAAGTAACAGCAACAAGCACATCAGACAATTCAGCCCCATCGGCATTGAATGACAAGCATTTGCCGCTGTAAGAGTGCCTCAACACATATTGCTTACCCTCAGCGGGCATATTGATAGTCGCATTGTAAGTTTCAACGGCATTGTTAACAGTTTCAACAAGTGCGTTGATTGTTTCTGTCGCTGTAGTATAAGCCGCCACATCGGCATTCTCGCCGCTGATTTGTGCCTTTGCAAACTCCTCATCCGCAGAAGATATTGCAGCGTTGTATGCTGTCAAAGCAGAAGTGGGATGCCAGAAAAGTTTGGTGTCGTCAACAAACTCTTCATCCACTACGGCTGCTTCCTTTGCCGAATTATAGGCTGTAACTGCAGAAGCATAGTTTGACTTAGCTACTTCAAGCTCATCGGCACTTGCGTCTTTTGTCATAATGAGGATGGCTGAGATATAATTATTTCTGTTCAAAGACACATCGAAATTTTCTGCATCATCAGCAACATTGAAACAATAATAATCCTCACAACCTGCAATTGTTGTCTCCTCTGCATTCGGAATGCTGAATACAATACCATAAGTAGCAGTTTGGCCGCCCTGCAAAATCACAATGTCTCCAGCTTTAATAGCAAGATTCACCGTCACAGAACGTGCACCCGATTTCTGGTCTTGTATGCCATAACCGTCTCTCCAGATAACATCGCCCATAGTTATTGTTGTCTGGTTCCCAGTATCAAACCCCTCACCATTAAGCGTGTGTCCCACCAAATCCAAGTAGTTTGACTTGACGTATCCAGGCACTTCAAGGTCGTCTGTCAATGTTACTGTAATAGCATTAGCCGTTTTCCCCATAAATAGCCCTGCTACAATGAGGAACAGATAAAGTAATTTTTTGTTCATGTTATTTAAGTTATTGGTTAGATGATTCAAGGGCACGGCTGTCCGCGCGGGCCACGAGAATGCGGCTTGCGGACACGCCGGGGCGACCCGGAGGGCTGTCCGCCGGGGCACGGGCGCGCTAAAGAAGCGCGTGAGAAAGGTCAGGATATAATATAAAGAGGTGGCGAGGGTCAGCGCGGAAGAGCAAACCGAACGGTCGGTTTTACCCCCCCCGATACGTAATTATCTGATTTACAGATAATTACAGACGGTTGGATATTCCGTTTCACACTGCTTTCCACTTCTGTTGTTGGTGCGTTAGGTTCTTGTTACGGCTGCCGCAGCGGTGGCGCGACGCCCGGACGGAACTGCCTTTCCGTCCGTTGGCGCCGACGGTTGGCGGCGGTTTGACAGCGGCAAAGATACGAAAAATTATTAAAGAAACAACATTTCCGCCGCTTTTTTTCGCCTGCTGTCGATTATTTTTGTAAAATGGCGGTGCCTTGCGGCGCGCTTCCGCAGGCGGTGCGGCCTGCCCGGCTTACTTGCAAATATGCAACTAAAAACCATCGGATTCATCCCGAATTTTAACACGCGCCGTCTTGCGCCCTGAAAAGGCCTGTTTCGCACTCCAATATGGCCTATATCGCGCTCCGATATGGCCCATATTGGAGGGCAAAACGGCCCGTCTCGCAAACCCGCTGACTGTCAGCGCGTTGCGCGGCACGGCCCGAACGGCGCGCGTTAAGTTAAAAATGTTAACGCCGAAACTGCCTTTTCGCCCCTCATCCTCTCTTTTCCCCTTCATCCTTTTTTACCTTTTTACTTTTTTACCTTTTTACTTTTTTTACCCTTTTACCTTTTTACTCTTCAACCGTTCTTGATTTAAATCAAGAAATCGCAACACCATGGCAAAAAACGGCGGAAAGCCTTGGTGATATATAATTAATGTGCTATCTTTGCGGTGCAATCGTGAGATTGTACTGTTATTCATTAGGTTAGTAGTTAATAGATTTAAGGTAAAGATTATGTTATTAGATTTTCAGACAACAGGCGTGATGAGGTAGAAATATGTTGTTTTATGATACCGATTCACACTGTTCGAGGGAATAGCGCGGGGTGAGTGATTCATACCGCGCTGTTTCATTATTACGAGTGCCGCCGGGCGCGGCTTTGCGCGCCGGTTTTAAACTAACAGACCTTAAAATGAACCGTCTGATTATGTTTTTTGCTTAATTATAAGCCGAAAGATGCCACTATTTAAGGAAATGTGATTAAATTTGCACCTAAAAAATATAAAAGCGCACAGAATGAGTAAGAACATTGGCCACGTGGGCCTGCTGTTCGCGGCAGCCATTCTCCTTGTGTCGTGTCTCGACACCGACTACAGCGACGGCACGGCCCTGTATGACGACATTGCCATTACGCAATTCAGCATAACCAACGCCAAGATGACCATGCACACCACCTCGTCGACCGGCGAGGACTCGGTGTACACGGCCGACGACCAGAGCGTGGCGGACTATCCGTTCTACATCGACCAGCAGCGTGGCGAGATATACAATGTAGACTCGCTGCCCTATGGCGCCGACCCCACCACGCTGCTCTGCGAGTGCTACACGAAGAACAACGCGATGGTGTTCATCGAGAGCGCGTCGCGCGACTCCATGCGCACGCTGCAGAGCACCGACTCGACCGACTTCAGCCGTCCGCGCTATCTGCGTGCCTACGCCTCCAACGGCGAGACCTACAGGCTGTACCGCGTGACGGTGAACATCCACCGCGCCCGCGCGGGGCAGTTCGGCTGGACGCGCCTGGCTGACAACGCGCAGCTGGCGCAGCTCGGCGGCATGAGGATGGTGGCCTCCGCCGGCGGGGGGCTGACGGTGTTCGGCCCCGAGGACGGGGCGACGGTGGCCTACACCACCGCCGACGGCGCCGCGTGGACGCGCACGGCCACGGCCATGGGTCCGGACGCATATAATAATATTGTGGCGAAGGGCGACACCCTGTTCGCGCTCGACGGCACGCGGCTGCTGGCCGCCGCCGGCGGGCTGTCGTTTGAGACGGTGGCGGCCGCCGTTCCGGTGAGCAGGCTTGTGGGCGCAAGCTCCACAGAGCTTTACGGGCTGGGAGCGGCCGGCATCATGGTGTCGGCCGACGGCGGGCGCACGTGGCGCGCCGACGCCATGGGCGACGACGCCGCGGAGCTGCCTGTGGAGGACCTGACGGCTGCGACGGTGCCCTTTGCCGCCACGGACAGTGCCGACTACGTGCTGCTGGCTGGCAACCGCTCCGCCGCCACCCACGAGGCCGACACCACGGCCCGCGTGTGGCGCAAGATTGTGGAGTATGCCGCCGGCAGCGAGCGCGGCCAGTGGATATACATGGAGGCCGACAGCCGCAACCGCTACCCGCTGCCGAGGCTCAGGGGGCTGACGGTGATCGACTACGACGGACGCAAGCTGGCCTTCGGCGGCGCCGGCGTGGGGGCGTGCCACGAGGCTCCGTTCAGCCGCATATACGAGAGCCGCGACGGCGGGCTGACATGGAAGCCGAGCGAGACATACGCCATGCCCGAGGGCTTCGACACCGCCACAAGCGCCTTTGCCGCCGCTGCCGACGGGCGGGGCTACATCTGGATTGTGTGCGCAGGCAGCGGACAGGTGTGGCGCGGGCGGCTGAACAGCATCGGCTGGGCAAACTGAGAAAACACCGCCGCCCATGACACGACACACCCTGTGGACAGTTAAGACCGCCGCCGCGCTGCTGCTCATTGCCGCCGCCACGGCGGCGCGGGCGCAGACCGACCCTGAGTACAGGGCGGAGATCGGCGCGGGCGCGGGGCTTGTGTCTTATCAGGGCGACTTCAACGGCAGCATCCTGAAGAACATGCAGCCGGCGGGTTCTGCCGTGGCCAAGTACAGGTTCAACCCGCGCATGGCGCTGGCGCTGAACATCACCTACGGCAAGCTGAAGGGGACGTCGGCCGATGTGGCCACGTGGTATCCCGGGCTGCAGGACACCGTGACCAGCTTCAGCAACACGGTGGTTGACGCCGGAGTGCGCTTCGAGTACAACTTCTGGCCCTACGGCACGGGCAGGGAGTACTTCGGCGCGCGCCGCTTCACGCCGTTCATAGCCATAGGGGCGGGGCTTACCTGCGCCAAGGCCGGCGAGACGGTGGTGACGGCCAACCTGCCTGTGGGTGCGGGCGTGAAATACAAGATAGGCACGCGGCTCAACCTGGCCCTGGAGTGGGTGATGCACTTCACGCTGAGCGACAAGCTCGACGGCGTGGAGGACCCCTACGGCATAGAGAGCAGCGGGGCCTTCAAGAACACAGACAGTTACAGCGTGCTGCAGCTGTCGCTCACCTATGATATATGGGCGAAGTGCAGGACTTGCCACAACGATAGATTTTGACCGACAATGACAGAACAGTTAGACATGAACCGCATTCCGCGCCACATAGCCGTCATCATGGACGGCAACGGGCGCTGGGCCGCCGAGCGGGGGCGCGAGCGCAGCTATGGCCACCAGGCGGGTGTTGAGGCCGTGAGGCGCATCACGTCGGAGTGTGTGCGCCTGGGCGTGGAGTACCTGACGCTCTACACCTTCTCGACAGAGAACTGGAACAGGCCAGCCGACGAGGTGGCCGCACTGATGGGCCTGGTGCTCACCTCGCTCGAAGACGAGATATTCATGCGGAACAACGTCAGGTTCCGCGTCATAGGCGACCGCAGCCGCCTGCCCGGCGAGGTGGGGCGCAAGCTGAGCCAGACCGAGGAGCGCACCGCGGCCAACACCGCCATGACCATGGTGGTGGCGCTGAGCTATTCGGCCAAGTGGGAGCTGGCCGAGGCCGCGCGAGGCATAGCCGCCGAGGCCGCCGCCGGCACGCTGGCGCCCGCCGACATAACCGAGGCGACGGTGGCGGCGCACCTGCAGACGGCCTTCATGCCCGACCCCGACCTGCTCATCCGCACGGGCGGCGAGGTGCGCGTGTCAAACTTCCTGCTGTGGCAGATAGCCTACGCCGAGCTGTACTTCTGCGACACCTACTGGCCCGACTTCGGCGCCGACGAGCTGCGCAAGGCCATTGCCAGCTACCAGGGGCGGCAGCGCCGCTTCGGCAAGACCGAGGCTCAGGTGGAGCAGGACGGACAATGAAACGATGACTACACATTATATTATATATAAGGGATGGATCATATAAGAAGGACGCTCGGACTGGCTGCGGCGGCGCTGTGCCTCGCGCAGGCGGCCGGGGCACAGGACAAGATTGTCAATCCGGACATATCATACGCCGGCACCCCGCGCACCTGCACCATCGGAGGCATGACGGCCAAGGGCGTCGAGGGCTACGAGGACTACGTGCTCACCGGCATCTCGGGCTTGTCGGTGGGTCAGCAGATAAGCGTGCCGGGCACCGAGATAACCGAGGCGGTGAAGCGATACTGGAAGCACGGCCTCTTCTCGCAGGTGGCCGTCACGGCCGACTCCATCGTCGGCTCGAAGATATACCTGTGCTTCCACCTCGCGCTGAGGCCCCGCGTGAGCACCATCAACTACAACGGAGTGAAGAAGTCGGAGCGCGAGGACCTGCAGGACAGGCTCGGAATAATTGCCGGAAGCCAGATAACGCCCAACATCATTGACCGCGCGAAGATTCTCGCAAAGAAGTATTTCGACGAGAAAGGCTACAAGAACGCCGTGATAGACATCGTGCAGCGCGACGACGTGGCGGCCAAGAACCAGGTGATCCTCGATGTGAACATCGACAAGAAGGACAAGATGAAGGTGAGGAACATCATCATCGTGGGCAACAAGAACCTGTCGGACAAGAAGATAAAGGGCGGACTGTTCCGCAAGGGCGTGTTCGCCAAGACGCACGAGGCGGGCAAGCTCTCGTCGTTTCTCAAGTCGAAGAAGTTCACCGAGGAGCGCTATGAGGCCGACAAGCAGAACCTCATCGACAAATACAACGAGCTGGGCTACCGCGACATGGTGATCGTCAGAGACAGCGTGTGGAACCACGACAGCAACCACGTGAACGTGTATGTTGAGGTGGACGAGGGCCAGAAGTACTACATCAGGAACATAACGTGGGTGGGCAACACCGTGGCCACCACCGACTATCTGAGCCGCCTGCTCGGAATGAAGAAGGGCGACGTCTACAACCAGAAGCTGATGAAGAAGCGTCTGGAGGAGGACGATGACGCCGTGGGCAACTTCTACTGGAACAACGGCTACCTGTTCTACCAGCTCATACCGACCGAGGTGAACATCGTGGGCGACTCCATCGACCTCGAGATGCGCATCACCGAGGGGCAGCAGGCCCACATCAGCAGCGTGCGCATCTTCGGCAACGACCGCCTCTATGAGGAGGTCGTGCGCCGCGAGCTGCGCACAAAGCCCGGCGACCTGTTCTCCAGAGACGCGCTGATGCGCTCGGCGCGCGAAATCGCCTCGATGGGATTCTTCGACCCGGAAAAGGTAAACCCCGACATAAAGCCCAACGTGGAGGACGGAACGGTGGACATCAACTGGAATCTGGAGCAGAAGTCCAACGACCAGGTGGAGTTCTCGCTCGGATGGGGGCAGACGGGAGTCATCGGCCGCATATCGCTGAAGCTCAACAACTTCTCCATGCGCAACCTCTTCGGAAAGAACAAGATGCACCGCGGCATACTGCCCATAGGCGACGGCGAGCAGCTCGCGCTGAGCGCCCAGACCAACGGCACCTACTACCAGTCGTACAGCATCAGCTACTCGGCGCCGTGGTTCGGCGGCAAGCGGCCAAACGCATTCAACGTGGGCGCGTTCTACTCGAAGCAGACCGACGTGAACAGCAACTACTACAACAGCAACTGGTATAACTACTACAACTACTACGGCAGCTACAACAACAATTATTACAACAACTACGAGAGCTATCTCGACGACGACAAGTACGTGCAGCTCGTGGGCTTCTCCATCGGGTGGGGCAAGCGTCTGCGCTGGCCCGACGACTACTTCCAGCTGTCGGTGTCGCTGGCCTATCAGCGCTACATGCTCAAGGACTGGCAGTACTTCATCATAACCAACGGAAACTGCAACAACGTGAACCTCGGCGTGACCTTGTCGCGCATCAGCACCGACAACCAGCTCTTCCCGCGCCACGGGTCGGAGTTCCTGGCGTCGGTGACGGTGACCCCACCATGGTCGCTCTGGGACGGAAAGGACTACGAGCACCTGGCCACCGACCCCAACTCGGCCACTTATCAGGACGAGCAGCAGGAGAAGTACAGGTGGATTGAGTACCACAAGTGGAAGTTCAAGTTCCGCAACTACACCCCGCTCACCAGCGGCGCGAAGTGCTTCGTGCTCATGTCGCGCGTGGAGTTCGGACTGCTCGGCTCCTACAACCGCTTCAAGAAGTCGCCGTTTGAGACCTACTACATGGGCGGCGACGGCATGAGCGGCTACTCGTCGGGCTACGCCCAGGAGACCATCGGACTGCGCGGCTATGAGAACGGATCGCTCACGCCCTACTCGGCGCCGGGCTACGCCTATGACCGCTTCACGCTGGAGGTGCGCTACCCGTTCATGCTCGGCAACACCACAATCTATGGTCTGGCGTTCCTCGAGGGCGGCAACGCATGGTATGACACCAAGAAGTTCAACCCCTTCGACATGAAGCGGTCCGCCGGAGCCGGCGTGCGCATATTCCTGCCGATGGTCGGCCTGATGGGAATCGACTGGGCCTACGGCTTCGACAAGGCGCTCTCCACCGGCACCAAGGGAGGCAGCCAGTTCCACTTCGTGCTCGGCCAGGAGTTCTGACGCCCGCGCCCGGCACACAAAAACAACCCCAAAGGAGGACAGACAAATGACAATCAAGAAACTTGTGATGACGCTGGCGGTGATCTTTTCCGCCGCGTCGGCAAGCGCGCAGAAGTTCGCGCTCATAGACATGGAGTACGTGCTGAAGAACATCCCGGCCTACGAGCGGGCCAACGAGCAGCTCAACCAGGTGTCGAAGAAGTGGCAGGCGGAGATAGAGGCCCTGTCCACCGAGGCGCAGACAATGTACAAGAACTACCAGAACGAGGTGGTGTTCCTCTCGCAGGAGCAGAAGAAGGAGCGCCAGGACGCCATCATGGAGAAGGAGAAGTCGGCCGCCGAGCTCAAGAAGAAGTACTTCGGCCCCGACGGCGAGCTGTTCAAGAAGCGCGCCAGCCTCATGACGCCCATACAGGACGAGATCTACAACGCCGTGAAGGACATTGCCGACCTGCGCGGCTACCAGCTCGTGGTTGACCGCGCCGGCAGCGCCGGAATCATCTTCGGCAGCCCGAAGATAGACATCAGCAACGAGGTGCTGCAGAAGCTCGGCTACTCCTACTGACGCCGCCGCGGCCGCCGGGCGGTGCCCCGGGAGCTCTCGGAGAGCCGGCCCGGGCCTGCGCCGCAAACAGGAAATAATCAACAAACAACAAAACAATAAGCAAAAATGAAAAAGTTATTCTTGGCGCTCATGATGTTTGCGCCCATGGCAACATTCGCACAGAAGTTCGGACATGTCAACTCGCAGGAGATAATCCAGGCCATGCCCGAGTACACCACTGCCAGAAACGAGGTTGACGCCCTGCAGAAGCAGTATGATAACGACCTCAAGCTCATGCAGGACGAGCTGACAAAGAAGTCGGCCGCCTATGACTCCACACGCGCCACGCTGCCCGAGAACATCCGCCAGCGCCGCGGGCAGGAGCTTCAGGAGCTCTACCAGCGCATACAGCAGAGCTATCAGGACAACCAGCAGGCGCTGGCAAAGGCATCTCAGGAGAAGATGCAGGTCATCACAACAAAGGTGATCGACGCCATCAAGCAGGTGGGCCAGGCCGGCAGCTACGTCTACATCATGGACCTTGCCGGGGGCATTCCCTACATCAGCACCACCCTCAGCACCGACGTTACAGCCGAGGTGAAGGCCAAGCTGGGCTTGAAATAACGCACACCGCCAACGCGACCTGCGGCGCCGGCGCACACACGCCGGGCCGGCGGGTCGCATTTTTTTATTGCCAATGACCGTTACAATGACTCGAAAACCGCGCTTCGCGCTGCTCGCCGCCGCCCTCGCGCTGCTGCCGGCGGCCGCGGCGGCGCAAGTGGAGGTGGACACCATCGACTCCGACCCCATGCTGCCGGTGGCCGCCGCCGAGCCGGCGGAGCCGCCAAAGCCCGCGTTCGGCTACATCAGCTACAACACCGCGCTGCGCGCCATGGCCGGCTATGCCGAGGCCTGCGCACAGCTCGACACCCTCAAGGCCCGCTACGCCGACGAGGCCCGCCGCGCCGCCAAGGAGTTCAACAGCCAGTACGAGGAGTTTCTCGACGGCATGGAGGGCTATCCGCAGTCCATCCTGCGCAAGCGGCAGAGCGAGCTTCAGGAGCAGCTCAAGAGCAATGTGGACTTCGGCCGGGAGAGCCGCCGCCTGCTCGCAGAGGCCGAGAAAGACATCTTCGCGCCGCTCCACGCGCGCCTCAAGGCCGCCATCGCCACCGTGGGCCGCCAGCAGCGGCTCGACTTCATCATCAACACCGACGACAACGCCTGCCCCTTCATCGACAGCTCGCGCGGCGAGAACGTCACGCTCCGCGTCATCGACATGCTGAAGTGAGGCCCAGGCCGCGCCGCATACGCTTTGGCAACCTAAAAAACCACTGCCCCATGACAAAACTACCGGCCGCGCCCGGCCCCATCGGAGTGTTCGACTCGGGCTACGGCGGACTGACAATCCTCGACGGCATACGCCGCCTGCTGCCGCAGTATGACTACCTCTACCTCGGCGACAACGCCCGCGCCCCCTACGGCCCGCGCTCGTTCGACGTGGTGTATGAGTTCACGCGCCAGGCCGTGTCGCGCCTCTTCGAGATGGGCTGCCACCTCGTCATCCTCGGCTGCAACACCGCCTCGGCCAAGGCCCTGCGCACCATCCAGCAGCACGACCTGCCGCTCATGGACCCCGCGCGCCGCGTGCTCGGCATCATCCGCCCCACGGCCGAGGTCATCGGGGGGCTCACCGCCACGCGCCACGTGGGCATACTGGCCACCGAGGGCACCATACGCAGCCGCAGCTACGACCTCGAGATACGCAAGCTCTTCCCCGACATCACCGTCTCCGGCGTGGCCTGCCCCTTCTGGGTGCCCCTCGTGGAGTATAACGAGGCCGACAGCCCCGGCGCCGACTACTTCGTGAAGAAGCGCATCGACCAGCTCATGGCGCTCGACGCCAGCATCGACGCCGTGATTCTCGGCTGCACCCACTACCCCCTGCTCATGCCCAAAATCCGCAAGTACGTGCCCGCCGGGGTGCGCATAGTGGCCCAGGGCGGCTACGTGGCCGCCAGCCTGCGCTCCTACCTCATGCGCCATCCCGAGGTGGAGGGCCGCTGCACGCGCGGCGCCACCGTGCGCTATCTCACCACCGAGAGCCCCGACCGCTTCCGCGAGACCGCCGGCGTGTTCCTCCGCGAGCGCATCGACGTCAGCAACATAACGCTCGGCAGAGACTGACCGCCGGGCGCCTTAATCACCGACAACGCAATGTTAGCTTACACATATATTGAAAAAGGAAGATTCGAGCTGCGCGACAAGCCGCGGCCCGTGCTTCAGGACGCGCGCGACGCCATCGTGCGCGTCACGCTTTCGAGCGTCTGCACCAGCGACCTCCACATCAAGCACGGCAGCGTGCCGCGAGCCGTGCCCGGCGTCACCGTGGGCCACGAGATGGTGGGAGTGGTCGAGGCCGTGGGCACCGCCGTGGCCGGCGTGCGCCCCGGCGACCGCGTGGCCGTGAACGTCGAGACCTTCTGCGGCGAGTGCTGGTACTGCCGCCACGGCTACGTCAACAACTGCACCTCGCCCCACGGCGGCTGGGCGCTCGGCTGCCGCATCGACGGCGGCCAGGCCGAGTCCGTCCGCGTGCCCCTCGCCGACTGCGGCCTGACGCCCATCCCCGCCGGAGTGAGCGACGAGCAGGCCCTCTTCGCCGGCGACATCCTCGCCACAGGCTACTGGGCCGCGCGCATCTCCGACATTAAGCCCGCCGACACCGTGCTCATCATCGGAGCCGGCCCCACGGGCGTCTGCACCATGCTCTCGGCCATGCTCCGCCGCCCGCGCCGCCTTATCGTCTGCGAGGCGCTCGCCTGGCGCCGCGAGTTCGTGGCCTCGCGCTGGCCTGGCGTCACCGTCTGCGACCCGCAGTCGTGCGCCGACGCAGTAGCCGGCGCCTGCCCCCTCGGCGGGGCCGACGTGGTGATAGAGGCCGCCGGAGGCCTCGACACCTTCACCCTCGCCTGGCGGTGCGCCCGCCCCAACGGACTCGTCACGGTGGTGGCCCTCTACGACGAGCCGCAGCTCCTGCCCCTGCCCGATATGTATGGCAAGAACCTCACCTTCAAGACAGGCGGCGTAGACGGCTGCGACGTGCCCGAGATACTGCGCCTCATAGCCGACGGACGGATAGACACCACCCCGCTCATCACCCACCGCTTCGCCCTGGCCGACATCGACCGGGCCTACCGCCTCTTCGAGAGCCGCGCCGACGGAGTGATGAAGGTGGCCGTGAGCTGCGCCGCGCCGTGAGCCGGCGGCTGACGGCCGGAGATAATTGCAAATAAGCAACTAAAAACCGCGCCATTCTTCACATTTTACGGCATAGGCCGTTTGGCACTGCAATATAGGCCATATTGCAGTGCCAAACGGCCTATATTGCATCCCAAAACGGCCCATATTGCACCCCAAAACGCCACGTGGCGCAACCCGCTGAGAGCCAAAGCGTTAGCCAACGCCTGCCGTTTTAACACTTTTAATACCAGGTTTGTTAAAATTTAACACGGAGTCTTCGTCAGCCTTCCGGCTGCCGCAGTCTGACGGCGATTGGGGGGCAAAGGGGCGCGGGGAGGCAATGAGCCTGCGCTCCGCCACGTGGCAGAGAGTGTGACCTCATTCCCACACGATTAGAAAGATTGTGGACATTCGCATAAAAAAGATTAAAAAACGCCGCAAGGGCATTCCTCTGTGGCGTTTTTTTACTAACTTAGTGGCCTGAAAATGAATTAACAGCAATGTATTATAAATAAGAAACCTAAAGTGAAATCCTAAAACCGCAAGAAACCGACAGAAGCGACTATCGCCGCCGCCGTTCTTACCACTCAGACTGGAAGAATTGAACGTTCCGCGGCAGCGGCCAACAACAAAACCTAAACAGCATCGCGCCAACGGAACGGCAGGCGCAAACAAAACCAAATAACTAAAAAGCAAATAATGAAGAAAAATTTACTCAAATCATTCCTCGGACTCTTCTCTCTGGCCGTCGGAATGACCGCAAGTGCTGCCGAAGTCACCGAGACCTACGACTTCGCCACGGCCATGACCGGCGCAAGCGGCAACGTTGAAATCACGCTTACCGACCAGGCTGTGGAGCAGGAGGGTACATTCAACCCCTCCACCGTCTACGTGATGGAGAATCCCGTGATAGACGGAAAGACAATGGAACTCAACGGACGCTTCGCCCTCAACAACGTGACAGGCGGCACTGGTGGCCAACAGATGCGCTGGCTGCTGAGAAACAGCTCGTCAAACGCCTATCAGTTGGGACTCGGCGGTAACTGGAACGGCAATGGAACTGCCGTAAACTCTTACAATATCTCTATTCTCGACGTGTATGCAGGCGACAAAATCACCATCGCATACGAAATCCGCAGCGGCAAGGACGCACAGATTAAAGCAGTGAAAGCTGGCGCTCTGAAAGCCGGCGACGCCACTGTTGACGCCGGCGCTGCGATTGAGTCGGGCACGACATACGAGGTCGTTGCCGACGGCACTGACCCCGTTCACGTTGACTTGGCCGTAACCAACGACAATATGGCCATACACAGCATAACCATCGTGACCCAGGAGAAAGAAGCCGAGCCGGAACCCGAACCCGAGCCGGAGCCACAGCCGGGCGGGCAGACCTCAATCTACGAGCGCGGCACAACCACCGCATGGTCTGACGCAGACCTGGCAGAGTGGACAGGAGCAACGCTCACACTCGATCCGAATAACGGAATCGGCATTGACGGCAACCAGACTTACACTGCGACAAAGGCGCTGGACAAGGTCGTTCCTTATTCCAAGGTGACTTTCAAGGGCACATGGCATGTTGGTAGCTCCACCAGCCGTGACGGCAACTTCGCATGGCTGCAGTTCGGCGACGGCCTCCGTCTCAACTGGTGCAACTACTACTCGCTCCGCGTGAACACCAGCGGACAGTCCACAACCACAGACATTGAAATCTTCAAGGGCGAAAATAAAGTGTACGACAAGCCCTTCAGCATCACCATCAACACCGCTTATCACACAATCGAAGAGTTCATCTTCGATGGCGAGGACATCACGGAGAACTTCAAGGATGCCTACGTTGAGGGCGACAACTTCAACACAATCTCTATGGGCTTCATCCGCGGCGGTTCTGTAAATTGGACCATACCTAACTTCCTGACCAGCATCGAGGTTTTGCAGGAGGAGCAGGATGTTGACATTGCAAACTATACCGTGAAGTTTGTTGACGCTGAGGGCAAGGATGTTAAGACTGCCGCCACAAGGTCGGGCGTCGTAGGCGCAGCCATCAGACTGGCCGGTGCCGACACTCAGGACTTCTTCACCGAGGATGAGACTCCCGTGAAGTACATCTACGAGAGCAACGACGTTGAGGGCAAGACCATCCTTGCCGACGGCACTGCCGCTGTTACAGTCAAGTTCCACAAGGCCGCAACATGGAATTACACCATCAACGCCACCATCGGCGAGCAGACTGTCAAGGTTGCCGAGGGCAGCAACTTCGAGAAAGAAACCATCGGCTACAACTTCCCGCGCTTCTACAATCTTGATGGCGCGCTTTATTCCAAGGCTGCGGGCAGCAACGATCCGGGCTGGTATCGCGGCACATTCTTGCTCAGCGAGGCAGACCAGACAGTGGCAGTAGAAGGCTACGGCCTTGTTGACACAGTAAGGGTGGCTTACTTCAGCGAGGCTGAGGACATCAAGGGGCTGACTCTCTCAAGCAACAGCACAGCCGAGGTGCGTATGTCTATGGGTAAGACGGCATATAACGCCGGCAAGGAGGCAGTCAAGATTGTCACCCTGCCCGCAGGCACATACCGCATCATGACCACCACATGGGGCAGCGAAGGCCAGAACTTCGTGTTCAAAGCCGGCGACCAGACCATTCTCACCGCAGGATGCACAGGCTCAAGCACTGACGCCTCTGCCGTGTTCACTCTGACTGCCGAGACCGACGTTGTTCTCGATGCTCCTGTTGGAGAAATCTTCAACGGCGGCATTGACTATGTGCTCATCAGCAACATCACCCCCGCAACGGTTGTTGAGAACATCGCAGCCCTGAAGGCTCTGCCCGTTGGCACAATGGTACGCCTCACTCTTAAGGACACCAAGATTACCGTCAAGGCCGCAACCATGATGGGAACTTACACACTCCTTGAGGACGAGACCGGAGCAGCCTTGATTCCATCGACGATGTTTGGTGACGACCTCACCACCGCACTTCCTGATGTGTTCGCAAACGACAGTGTTGCGCTCAACGGTTATCTCTATGCCGAAACCATCGACATGGGCGGACTCTGTGCACTTGGTGTTTGCGACAGCACGTCAAGCTCCGACATCACAGTGACAAAGACCGAGCTCACTCCTACAACAATGGAGATTGCTGACGCCCTGAAGGCAGAGAACCTGCTGCGCTATGTCAAGCTGGAGAACGTAACTCTCGATGAGAAGTATGTGCTCACCCAGGGCGAGGCAACCATAACTGTTCAGGATATGATGGCCGTATTGGAACTTGACGACGAGTACAATCTTGTTGTTCCCGAGGCAGCCATCGACATCACAGGCTTCGTTATCGACATGGGCACTGGCGCAATGTTCGTTCCGATAGCGCCTTACACAGAGCACAAGGCCGACGCCATCAGCGGTGTTGCCGCCGACGCTGACGCTCTGGACGGCGACGTCTACAACCTCAGCGGTGTCAAGGTTCGCAATGCCGGCGACTCTCTCGACGGCTTGAAGGGCCTCTACATCATCAACGGCAAGAAGGTGGTTCTGAAATAATCCCGCAGGATTTTCAGTAAACCTCAATCCATAATTCAACGGGGCGGCCCGGACGCAGTGGTGTCCGGGCCGCCTTTTTTGTTGTCTGCCGGGCCGCGCCGCCTCTCCCGCCTCTCCCGCGTGTGCCGCCACGTTGCCCTGCGTCGGGGCGAGGGGTGACGGGGGAGAGAGATCGTGGCCGTTACGTTGCGTTCCATGGCAGAATGCCTGATGGCCGGAGCGCGGGGCCGCGCTTGCCATAAAGGAAACAGTGGAAAAATGTTGGAATGTTTGAAAAAACTTTTATAATTGTTGCGCCGTTTCGTAATAATTTGTTATCTTTGCCGCGTTATCAAGTGATTAATATTTCTATCAGCTAAGTGGTTAAAAACCTTATCAGCAGCATTCGCTTGCGCGTAAGTGCTTGTGAATCAGTCGGTTATATTTTCGGGGGGGGGTAAATCCGCCATTGCCGTTTGCCGCCGCCCCGTTGCTCCGGGCAGCCTTTGGGCCGCGCTGCTGACATTCCTGCTGTTTTGTTCAAGGCTTCTTTTCAGCCCGTCGGCACTCCGCCGGGCCGCCTCATCGTGTGCGCAAGCCGCATTCTCGCGGCCTGCGCCACCCGCCGTGCGCCTGAATCATCTAACCAATAACTTAAATAACATGAACAAAAATTTACTTAAAACATTCCTCGTGGCCGTAGGACTGGCTGCGGGAACAATGGGAACATGGGCTGAAGATATAACAGCCACGTTGGTGCATACCGCTGGAACACAGTGGGGTAAAAACACAGGTGACAACACTGTTGATGCAGAGAAGGAACATTACAACAATGATGCTAAAGATGCATGGGCAGGTGCCGCTTACGCAGAATTTAAATTTGACATCCCCGATAATGCCACTGTAACCACAGCAACGCTTACTTACAGTGTCAATCAAGGTGGACGCTTAGACCGTAACGATAAAATTTATTATATGAACCCTAAGTTCACACTCGACTATGACGTTCTTGTTGCTTCTAAAGGTCAGGATTTGCGCTACACCGACAACCGTACTCTGGCTGTTGGGGCTGCACCAACCGGAGGTACTGGCGACAGACTCAACCTTACTCAGGACGTTACAGCTGCTGTCAAGGCTATCGCAGAGGCAGGTCAGGATTATATCATCTTCCAGTGGACTGGCAATGCCGGAGGTGCAGACCTTTACGGAAAGGCTTCTGAAAATGCTCCAACATTGACAATCACTACTGCATCAGCTAGCACCATGACAACTTACACTGTGAAGTTCACTGACGAAAACGAAACAGAGATTAAAACTGCGGCTGTTTATGATGTGACTATTGGAAGTAATGCTACTGCAAGCGATGAGGATATGGCTGCAATATACACAACTGGTGACAATGCAAAAAATATATTTATGTTTCAGGCAACCAGTCAATCACTGCTGACGCTGCTGCAGACAAAAATGTTATCACTCTCGTGTTCCGCGAGGCCGCCACATGGAACTACACCATCAACGCAAGTGTCGGCGAAGAGACAGTAGAGATTTCCAAGGGTTCCGCATTCGAGCAGGATATAGTTGAGTACAACTATCCACGCTACATTAACATTGGCACCGCACTTTACTCCATTCCCAACAATGGTTCTGCAGGATGGTACAAGAGCAGTTTCACCCTGTCACAGGCAGACCAGGCTGTGGCAGTCAATGGCTACACACTCGAGGAAAGTGTCAACGTGGCATTCCTCAGAGAGGCCGAGGATATCGAAACGCTCACCGAAGCAAACGAGCCCAACGCAGGCATCCGTATGTCGATGGGTAGGATTGCTCGCAATGCAGGCACAGAGCCTGCTGTAGTCGCCACCCTGCCCGCAGGCAAATACACTCTTACTTCTTCAGTATGGGGTGGTAAAGGAACTACTTTCGTGTTCAAGGCTGGTGACAAGGCTGTGCTTGAAATCACTACAAGCGGTTCGAGTGTTACCAACACTGGCGAGGAGTTCATCCTGACCGAGGAGACCGACATTACGCTTGACCCGACTGAGTCCGGCTCACGCGGTATAGACTTTGTCTTGGTCAACAGAACAGGTGATGCTGCGGTTAATGTTTCCATCGCATATTCCGACGGTCTTGCCACCTACACTCCGGCCTACGACCTCAACTTCACCTACGCGAAGAACATTGCCGCCTACACCGCGACAGTCAGCGGCGACAAGGTTAATCTGACGCGGGTCAACACTGTTGCCGCAGGCGAGGGCGTGCTTATCCGCTCGCTCAACGGCGACGCCACGGAGGAGGAGATTCCCGTTGCCGCCGAGACCGTTGAGAAGTCTGCCGACAATATGTTCGTGGGCACGCTCACCGACATTGACGCTCTGGCAACAGAGGGCGACGGCGTGGTGAACTATATCCTCAACTACGGCGACCTGGGCACCGGCTTCTATCGCGCCAACAAGCAGAAAGTAGACGCAGGCAAGGCCTATCTGAGCGTTCCGGCAGAGAGCGCGGCCAAGATCTCGTTCTTCAGCCTCGACGGCACAGTTACCGCCATCGAGGGCGTTGAGGCCGAGGCAGCCGAGGGCGACAAGGTGTTCTACAACCTGAGCGGACAGCGCGTGGAGAATCCTGCGAAGGGTCTCTACATCGTCAACGGCAAGAAAGTGATCATTAAGTAAACCATTATCAATAACCAATTAAAACCGAAGACAACAATGAAAAAGAATTATATCAAGCCCGAGGTGGCTATCGTGGAGATTGAGACTGAGTCACTGCTCGCAGGATCAGATATTACATTCACACCTGGCAATAACAGTGGCAACGGCGACCTTTTTGATGCTGACGCTTCAGAGTCGGCCCATTCAAAGGGTCATTCGTTCAACCTTTGGGAAGACTGACGCAAGGCAATAGCGATTGCAAAACAAGATAGATTCAACTCCGTCCGCCATTTAGGTTTCGGCGGCTCGGAAAACATTATTGGGTGGGGCTTCTGTCCGCGAGGATGGAAGCCCCGCCTTTTTTAAAGGTAGAAAGGTAAAAAGGTAAAAAGGTAAAAGCAGGGGCGCGGCGGCGTTTTTGCTAATGCGCGGCGCAATGTGCGGGCGTTTGGCGGAAAATGCGTATCTTTGCAGCCGTGGAGAAGCTTAAAGACATAAAGGCGGTGGTCTTCGACGCCGACGACACGCTGTGGGACTGCCAGACGTTCTTCGACGACGTGGAGCGCGAATACTGCCGGCTGCTCGCGCCGTTCGCGCCTGCCGCCGAGGTGTCGGCGGCCCTCTTCCGCACCGAGGAGGCCAACATGCCGCTGCTGGGCTACGGCTGCAAGGCGTTCGTGCTGTCGCTCATCGAGAGCGCCGTGAGCCTGAGCGGAGGCCGCGTGGACGGCCGCGCCATCGGCGAGCTGCTGCGGCTGGGCAAGCGGCTGCTGGAGCTGCCGGCCACGCCGCTGCCGGGCGTGGAGGAGACGCTGGCCCGGCTCTACGAGGAGGGGCGCTACCGCCTGGCGGTGTTCACCAAGGGCGAGCTGCTCGACCAGCAGAACAAGCTGCGCCGCTCGCGCCTTGAGAAGTACTTCCAGCACGTGGAGATAGTGTCTGACAAGACCGAGCGGGCCTTTCTCAGCCTCTGCCGCCGCCTGCGCCTCGCGCCCGGCAGCGTGCTCATGGTGGGCAACTCGCTAAAGAGCGACGCCGCCCCGGCGCTGGCCGCCGGCGCCTGGGCCGCCCACATTCCGTTTCACGCCACGTGGCAGCTGGAGCGCACGGCCGACTTCGACCACCCGCGGCTGCTGCGCCTCGGCAGCTTCGGCGAGCTGCCCGGCCTGCTCAGAGACTAAAGAGACACACCATAACCCAAACAGCAATGGACAAACCCGACGCCATATTGAGAAGACTGCCCGCCGCTGCCGCCACGCTTCTGGCGGCTGTGGCGCTGGCGCTGACGGCGGCGGCGTGCAGCGGCGACGACCCCGACGAGGGGCCTGAGCCGCCCGGACAGACCGAGCGCACGCTGCTGATGTATCTGCCATGGTCGACAGACCTCACCTCTTATTTTGAAAACAACATATCGGAAATGGGGCAGGCCGCGCTCGCCCACGGGCTGGACGGCGAGCGTGTGCTCGTCTATATGTGCACCGCGGCCGACGCCGCCGTGCTTTTCGAGCTGCTGCCCGACGGGCAGGAGTGCCGCCGCCAGACGCTCAAGACATACCAGTCGCCCGAGTACACCACCGCCGGGGGCATCGCCTCGATGCTGCGCGACGTGCGCTCGCTGGCCCCTGCCCGCAGCTACGCCATGACCATCGGCTGCCACGGCATGGGCTGGGTGCCGGTGAACGAGGCCGGGTCGCGCGCCGGCGGCGAGCCGCCGCGCCCCCACTGGCAGTACGCCGGGGGGCCGCTCACGCGCTACTTCGGCGGCTTCACCAAGGACGTGCAGACCGACGTGGTCACGCTGGCCGAGGGAATAGAGCTGGCGGACATGCACATGGAGTTCATACTCTTCGACGACTGCTTCATGTCGTCGGTCGAGGCGGCCTACGACCTGCGCCACGCCGCCGACTGGCTGATAGCCTGCCCCACGGAGATAATGGCCCGGGGGATGCCCTACGACGCCATCGGCGCCCACCTGCTGGGCACGCCCGACTATGCGGCGGTGTGCTCGGAGTTTCTCAGTTTCTACTCTTCTTACTCCTATCCCTACGGCACCATCGGCGTGACGCGCACCGACCAGCTCGACAGTCTGGCCCGCGTGGTGCGCAAGATAGAGGCCGCCGGCACGCTCGACTCCGCCCTGCGCCCCTATCTGCAGCGCATGGACGGCTACTCGCCGCCCATATTCTACGACCTGGGCGACTACATCGCGGCCATCTGCACCGACGAGGAGCTGCTCGCGGAGTTCAACGCGCAGCTCGCCCGCACCGTGCCCTACAAGGCCCACACCAGCAGCTACTACTCGGCCATAACCGGCGCCGAGCCTATACGCGCCTACTCCGGCATCACCACCTCGGCGCCCACGCGGAGCCGCTATGCCGACGACTGGAGGCTCACGGAGTGGTATGCCGCCACGCACTGAGCGCCTCGCAGGCCGCCGCCGTCACACCCTGCGGTATGTCACAATGGTGTTGCCGCCCACGGCCAGACTGCTTCTCACCTCTATATCCTGCGGCAGCCGGGCGGCGCGTGTGCCCCGCCCGAAGGCCACGGGGGCTGTCTCCACACGTATTTCGTTCCACAGGCCGCGGCCGATAAAGGCCGCGTGAGTGGCGGCGCCGCCCTCCACGAGCAGCGACTGCAGGCTGTCGGCGCGGCACTCGGCCAGCACATCGTCTATGCCGCGGCCGCCGCCGAGCACCATGCGGCGCGGCGCGGGGCCCGCCCAGTGGCGCACGTCGAGGCGCGGGCGGTCGCGCTCCGCCGTGACACGGCCCACAAGAATGGCCTGGCACTCCGTGCGCAGCCTGTGGGCGAGCATCTGCGTGAGCGGCGTTGAGACCATCGTGGGGCTGAAGTCGCGGTCTATGAACCCGTCGGCCGACTGCGCCCACTTCAGTATGATGTACGGCCTGCGCTCCGTCTGGAACGTGAAGAAGCGGCGGTTAAGCTCGCGGCACTCGGCCTCGAGCACTCCCACGGTGACGCTTATGCCAGCCTCGCGCAGCCTGGCGATGCCCAAGCCGTGAACCTTGGCAAACGGATCGACGCAGCCCACAACCACCCTCGCCACACCTTTCTTGACTATCAGGTCGGCGCACGGCGGCGTCTTGCCGTAGTGGGCGCACGGCTCCAGGCTCACGTAGACGGTTGACTGCGGCAGCAGCGGCTCGTCCTCCGGGCGCACTGAGGCAAAGGCGTTCACCTCGGCATGGCCGCTGCCGCAGCGAATGTGGTAGCCCTCGCCGATGATGCGGCCGCCGGGCGCCACAATGACAGCGCCCACCATGGGGTTGGGGCGCGCCCCGTAGAGCCCGCAGCGGGCCAGCTGCAGGCAGCGGGCCATATACTTTTCGTCTTCGGCGGGGCTGATGTTGTGGTCAAACATTTGGCTCATAGCGTTAAAATTGTTACTTTTGCATTATGACTTACAGCGAACTCTGGCGGCGGCTCGCCGCCGTCTGCGGCGAGGGCGAGGCCCGCGCCGTGGTGCGATATGTGCTCGAGGAGCGCTTCGGACTGTCGCCCGCTGACGTTTACAGCGGCAAAGTTACACAATTATCGGCAGACGACCGGCACTGTCTGGAGGAAATAATGGAGCGGCTCACGCGCTCCGAGCCGGTGCAGTATGTGCTGGGGCAGGCGGAGTTCTGCGGCAGGCGGTTCGCTGTGGGGCCGGGGGTGCTCATTCCGCGCCCTGAGACCGAAGACCTGTGCCGATGGGTGTGCGCCGATGCCGCCGCCCGCGGCGGCGGCGCGACAGACGTGCTCGACATCGGCACTGGCAGCGGCTGCATAGCCGTGACGCTGGCGCTCGGCATCGGCGGGGCGCGTGTGGCGGCGTGGGATGTGTCGGCCGATGCGCTCGCCGCGGCCCGCTCCAACGCCGCGAGCCTCGGCGCGGCGGTGGACTTCAGCCAGACGGACGCCCTGCGCCCGCCACGCGACGAGGCAGCCTGGGACATCATAGTGAGCAATCCGCCCTACGTGTGCGACAGCGAACGCGACGCCATGGACAGCAACGTGCTCGACTACGAGCCGCCGCAGGCCCTCTTCGTGCCCGACGCCGACCCGCTGCGCTTCTACCGCGCCATAGGCCGCTACGCCGCCACCGCCCTGCGCCCCGGCGGCGCGCTCTACTTCGAGATAAACCCCATGTTTGCCCAACGCTTCGACGGTCTGGCGCTCGACTGCGGACTCGGCGCGGCGGAGGTGCGCCCTGACCGCTTCGGCCGGCAAAGGCTCGTAAAAATTAAAAGGTGAAAAAGCAAAAGGTGAAAAGGCTGCGCCGCCGGCAGGGCTTGTCCGGGGCGCAATGCCATGAGTCATAGGACTCCTATGATTCCCAAGACTCCAAAACAAAAAACACTGATGACCAAAACCGAAATGACAGAAAAGGAGGCGCTGCTGCGCCTTTCGGCCCTCTGCTCGCAGTCGGAGCGCTGCACCTGGGAGCTTGATGAGAAGATGCGCCGCTGGAGCATGGACGCCGACGCGCGGCAGCGGGTGCTCGACCGGCTCAAGGAGCTGAGGTTCGTAGACGACGAGCGCTACGCCCGCGCCTTTGTGAGAGACAAGATACGCTACAACAAGTGGGGCCGCCGCAAGGTGGAGCAGGCGCTGTGGGCCAAGCGCATCGGCGAGGACGTGCGCCAAAAGGTGCTCGACGAGGTGGCCGACGCCGACTATCTGGCCGTGCTGCGCCCGCTGCTGAAGAGCCGCGCCCGCGCCATCGGCGGCGCCGACAGCCGCGAGCGCACACGCCGTCTGGTGCGCTTCGCCCTGGGCCGCGGCTTCGGCTACGGGCTGGTGAGGCAGTGCATCGACGTGCCCGACGACATCTGCGGCGATGACTGCTGACGGACTGTGGAGCCGCCTGCTCGACTTCGTGTCGCCGCGCCGCTGCGCCGTGTGCGGCGGCAGGCTCGCCCCGACGGAGCACGGCCTCTGCTCGGCCTGCCTGCTGCGCCTGCCGCGCACCGCCACATGGCTCACCCCGTCCGACAACGAGGTGGCCCGCCTCTTCTGGGGCAGGCTCCCGGTATGCCGGGCGGCGGCGTTCTTCTACTTCGAGCGGCGCTCCGAGGCCGCCCGCGCCATCTACGAGATGAAGTATCACGGCCGCCCCGACACGGGCTACGACCTCGGACGGCTGGCCGCCGCCGAGATGGACGCCGCCGGATTCTTCAGCGGCATCGACGTGGTGGTGCCCGTGCCGCTGGCCCGCAGGCGGCTGCGCCAGCGCGGCTACAACCAGAGCGAGTACATCGCGCGGGGCGTGGCGTCGGCCGCCGGGCTGCCCGTGGAGACGCGGGCGGTGAGGCGCACGGTGTTCACACAGAGCCAGACGAGGCTGAGCCACCGCGAGCGGGCCGACAATGTGGAGGGCGCGTTCAGCCCGGCCGACACCAACCGCCTGCACGGGCGCCACGTGCTGATGGTTGACGACGTGGTGACCACCGGCGCCACACTCGCCGCCTGTGGCGCGGCTCTGGCCGGCGTGCCGGGCGTGAGGCTCAGCGTGATGGCGCTGGGATTCGCCAAATGAGGCAAAAAACGCTGGCCAAAAGTTAAAAACCGGGCCGCAACGCCCGCTCTTTGACAAATGTTTCATATCTTTGCAGACCGACAACAGATAAACAACATAGCAACAACATGGACTCAATCAAGAAAACATTCGCGGCCAAATTGCTCGACGTCAGGGCGATAAAGCTGCAGCCCAACAGCCCGTTCACATGGGCGTCGGGCTGGAAGTCGCCGTTCTACTGCGACAACCGCAAGACACTTTCCTACCCCGAACTGCGCAGCTTCGTCAAGGTGGAGCTGGCCCACGCGGTGATGGAGAACTTCCCCGGCGTGACAGCCATCGCCGGAGTGGCCACCGGAGCGATAGCCCAGGGCGCGCTCGTGGCCGACGAGCTGTGCCTGCCCTTTGTCTACGTGCGCAGCAAGCCCAAGGACCACGGACTGGAAAACCTCATCGAGGGCAACCTTGAGCCGAACTCGAAGGTGGTGGTTGTTGAGGATCTCGTCTCGACGGGAGGCAGCAGCCTGAAGGCCGTGGAGGCCATCCGCCACTACGGCTGCGAGGTGATTGGCATGGTGGCGTCCTACACCTACGGATTCCCCGTGGCCGAGCAGGCCTTCAAGGAGGCCGGGGTGAAGCTCGTCACACTGACAGACTACGACCACGTTGTCACCCACGCGCTCGAGACCGGCTACATCAAGGCCGACGACGTGGACGTGATTCACGAGTGGCGCAAGGACCCCGCGAACTGGAACCAGAACAAATAACAAACCCGGATTGAATGACCGGGAGCGGAGAGCCGGGCGCGGACGTGCCGCCCCGCACTCTCCGCCACTGACCGCCAACAGCCGATGAGCAAGTTTGAAAGCAGCATAAAGCAGATTCCCTACAGCCAGCAGGCCGTCTACGCCATGCTGAGCGACCTGAGCAACATAGAGCGCGTGCGCGACAGAATCAGCGACGAGAGGATAAAGGACTTCACGTTCGACACCGACAGCGTGGCAGTGAGCGTGCCCCCGGTGGGCCAGCTCAGGCTGCGCATCGTGGAGCGCGAGGAGCCGAAGTGCGTCAAGTTCGAGACCGAGCAGTCGCCCATACCGTTCAACCTGTGGGTGCAGGTGCTCCCCGTCACGGACACGACGAGCAAGCTGAAAGTAACGGTCAAGGCCGAGCTGAACCCTTTTGTCAAGGGCATGGTGGCCGGACCGCTGCAAGACGGCGTTGAGAAGATCGCCGACGTGATGGCCGCCATCAGGTACGAGTGACCGCGCCCGGCCCACACCATTATAAACACAAGAAGATTATGGCTAACAAACTCTGGGAGAAAGACTTCGAGATAAACAAGGAGATAGAGCGGTTCACCGTGGGGCGCGACCGCGAGCTTGACCTTTATCTCGCAAAATACGACGTGCTGGGCAGTATGGCCCACATCACCATGCTTGAGAGCATAGGCCTGCTGGAGGCCGCCGAGCTGAAGGCCCTGCTGGCCGAGCTGAAGGCCATCTACGCCACGTGCGAGAGCGGCGGGTTCGCCATCGAGGACGGAGTGGAGGACGTCCACTCGCAGGTGGAGCTGATGCTTACGCGCCGTCTGGGCGACATGGGCAAGAAGATTCACAGCGGCCGCTCGCGCAACGACCAGGTGCTGGTGGACCTGAAGCTCTTCATGCGCCACGGGCTGATGGACATCGTGGGCCGGATGAAGACCCTCTTCGACGGGCTGCAGCAGAAGAGCGAGGAGTGCAAGGACGTGCTCATGCCCGGCTACACCCACCTGCAGGTGGCCATGCCCAGCTCGTTCGGCCTGTGGTTCGGCGCCTACGCCGAGAGCCTGGCCGACGACATGCTCTTCATGCGGGCCGCCTACGCCATGGCCAACCGCAATCCGCTCGGCTCGGCGGCGGGCTACGGCTCGTCGTTCCCGCTCGACCGCGCCATGACCACGCGCCTGCTGGGCTTCGACTCTATGGACTACAACGTGGTGTACGCCCAGATGGGGCGCGGCAAGACCGAGCGCAACGTGGCCTTCGCCATGGCCACCGTGGCCGGCACGCTGGCCAAGCTGGCCTTCGACGCCTGCCTGTTCAACAGCCAGAACTTCGCCTTCGTGCGCCTGCCAAAGGAGTGCACCACCGGCAGCTCCATCATGCCGCACAAGAAAAACCCCGACGTGTTTGAGCTGATACGCGCCAAGTGCAACAAGCTGCAGGCCCTGCCGCAGCAGATTACGCTGGTGATGAACAACCTGCCCACGGGTTACTTCCGCGACCTGCAGATCATAAAGGAGGTCTTTCTGCCCGCCTTCGGCGAGCTGGCCGACTGCCTCGACATGACGGCCTACATCATCAGCCGCATGGAGGTGCGCCGCGACATACTCGACAACCCGATGTACGACGCGATGTTCTCCGTGGAGGAGGTGAACCGCCTGGCCGCCGCCGGAACGCCTTTCCGCGACGCCTACAAGAAGGTGGGACTGGAGATAGAGGCCGGAACGTTCGTGCCCGACAAGCACATCTGCCACACCCACGAGGGCAGCATCGGCAACCTGCAGAACGACAGGATAAAGGCGCTGATGGAGGAGACCATGGCCGGATTCCACTTCGAGCGGATGATAGAGGCCGAAAAGCGGCTGCTGGCATGAGGGCGTGGCTAACAATGGCCGCCGTCGCGGCCGCAGCCGCGCTGACAGCCGCCTGCACGGGCGCGGAGGAGGAGTACAGCAACGAGCCGTGCTACCTCGTGTTCGACAACGCCACCCACCAGAACTCCACCCTGGCCACGGCCCTGGAGCCGATGTCGCCGGGCGTGTTCTGCCACATCTCGACAACGGTGAGGTCGGGCGCCACCTACTTTGTGTTCAGCAACAACCACGGCCTGTCGTCGGAGAGCATCGCCAACGCCGTGGACCAGCAGCGCACACGCCGCCTCGGACGCCACAACGGACTGATTGTGGGCTACGGCAACGCCGACATAACCAACCCCGTGCTCTATGCCTACGACGCGCAGTGCCCCGCCTGCTACACCGGCACGGGGCTGGTGGACCGCACGCTCTCCACCGACAGCCGGGGCTTCGCCACCTGCGAGAACTGCCACCGCGCCTACGACATGAACAACGGCGGATTCATCAGCAGCGGCGGAAAGGAGGGCGACACGGCCACGCGCCTCACCCGATACCGCGCCACCTGCACCGGCCCGCTGGGCATTCTGACCGTCAGCAACTGAGAAACGGCGGAACAAGCCAAAGGATAACGAAGAAGGGCGGAGAGTCAAAATGCCCCGGAAGCATGCCGACTCTCCGCCCTTCTTCGTTATCCTTTGGTTTTTATACACTTTCACTAATGTTAAAAACAGGCCGTCCTTGCCCTCTGAAATTCCGCGAATTTGGAAATAATCTGCCTCCGGCCGCAAATTCGGGCAATATGAGTGTGCAGCTGTAACTTATTGGCCTTATAGGACTTATAAGCCTTATAAGCCCTATTGTGCAACGTTTTCAACCCCCAGAACAGCCCTTTTCAGCCCTGAAACGGCCTTTTTCGCCCTGCGAAAAGGGTGGTTTCGCATTGCGATACAGGCCATTTCGCAATGCAATATGACCTATATTGGGATGCGATATGGCCCATATCGCAAAAAGAAGCGGCGTTTTTGGCGAAATCAGGGGGCAAAAGCCGCCCGATTTTTTCTATTTCGGCGGAAAGTGAAGTGTTAATTTTCGGGAGACAGAAGTCAGGAGACGGGAGACAGACAACGGCTCCATAGCCCGCCTTTCCCAATTCTTAATTCTTCATTCCTAATTCTCAACTCTCAACTCTTTAACGTCTCTCCCCATGACATTGGCCGGAGCGCGGCCCGCGTCAAGCTCGGCCTTCATAAAGTCCATGTAGGGCGCCACGTGGGCGAAGTAGCGGGCGTAGCCCCGGCAGAGGTGGTTGAGACCCGGATTGCCGTAGCGGTCGCGGTCGAAGCGGTTGCGGGGGCACTCGCCGTTGCAGGCGAACAGCCAGCGGCACTCGCGGCACTGCCTCGGCAGGGCGGTGCGCTTGGCCATGGCGAAGGCCGCCTGGCGGGGGCTGAACATCATCGCGGCCATAGGCTGCCGGCCGATGTTGCCCAGGCGGTAGGCCGGAAAGACGAAGTGGTCGCAACTGTAGAGGTCGCCGTTGTGCTCCATGGCAGGCGCCTGGCCGCACGTGGGCGCGAGCGAGCAGACGCCCGGCGGCTCGCCCGCCCAGTTGGCCAGCGTGGCGTCGAACAGCTCCACGAACACCTCGCCCACGTCGCTCCTGACCCACTCGTCGAACACGCCGCAGGCAAACGCGCCCCAGGCGTCGGGGCTGACGGACCACGGCGTGAGTGCGCCGCCCGCCTCGCCGCCCGCCAAAAGCCGCCCCGAGCCGTCGGCGGCAGTGCGCTCCACCACGGGCGTGAACTGCAGATAGCGGCAGCCTATGGACTTGAAAAAGCGGTAGAACTCGGCCGGGCTGCCGGCGTTCAGGCTGTTGACGGTGGCCATGGCGTTCCACTGCACGCCGTGGCGGGTGAGCAACCCGATGCCGCGCATCACGCTGTCGAACGAGCCGCAGCGCATCTGGTCGTGCTGTGGGCGCGGCCCGTCGATGCTTATGCCCACGAGGAAGCCCTCGTCGCGGAAGAAGCGGCACCACTCGTCGGTGATGAGCGTGCCGTTGGTCTGCACGCAGTTGTCGATGCGGCGGCCCCGGCCGTAGCGCCGCTGCAGCTCCAGTGCGCGGCGGTAGAAGGCCAGGGGGCGCAGCAGCGGCTCGCCGCCGTGCCACGTGAAGAGCACCTGTGGCGTGGGCTGCGCCTCTATATACTGGCGGACGAACAGCTCGAGCATGGCGTCGTCCATCTCTTCGGGACGGCCGCCGGAGCCGGGCGCGGCCTTTTCAAGATAATAACAGTAGGCGCAGCGCAGGTTGCAGCGCGCCCCGGCGGGCTTCGCCATGGCGTAGAAGGGGAACGGACGGATGGTGCTGGTTGTCATAAGTCAGAATTCAACGTAGGGTTCAAGACGGCTGACAGCCTCAGGCGTGAAGTCGCGGCTGAGCCTCAGGTCGGCCAGTCCGGCCAGCGGTCCGTGCTGCCGGCGGTAGTCAATGATGGCCTTGGCCTGGTAGAAGCTGATGTAGGGGTGCCGCCTGAGCTGCGCGAGCGACAGCCGGTTGAGATTCATCTTGCGCGTGCGGGGGTTGGCGATGGTGAAGTAAGCCTTGGCCTCCGGCGGGAATCCCTCTATCTCGTCGAGCTGGTCAACGCTCACGAAGCCGCCCAGGCGGCTGCCGTAGCGCAGGATCTGCGCGGCGTAGTAGCGGCCGATGCCCGGCACGCGCGTCAGCGCGGCACTGTCGGCGGTGTTCAGCACGATGCGCTCGCCCGCCCTCAGCTTGGCCGGGCGGCGCAGAGTGTCGCGCCCGGCGGGGCGACAGGCCACGGCCTCGGCGGCAGGACGGAAGTCGGCGCCGATGCGGATGTAGGGCCTGAGGCGGCGGTACTGTCCGGCGGTGAGCCCGTAGAGACGGGCGAAATCCTCCGGGCGGCTGTACACTCCGCCCCGCACCCGGTACTTGTAGATGTTGCGCACCTGCCACGGCTGCAGCCCGAGGCGCAGCAGGGCGGTGCTGTCGGCCGTGTTGGGGTCGAAGGGGAACAGTTCCGGGCGGCGCACCTCCACGGCATAGGTGTATGTCTTCTCCACAGAGCGGGGAGCGCTCCGGGCTTCCGCCCGCGCCACGCTGTCAGGCGGCGCGGCCTCGCCGGCAGCCCCGCCGCCCCCGTCCACGGCCACCATAAGAGCCGCCGCGCCTACGGCCACGGCCAGCAGCGCGAGCGCGGCCCTGCGGTCTGACCGCCGGTAGTGGAAGTTGTCACGGTGCGGCATGGCATGAATGGTTTTAAGTCAGGGCCGCCCTCAGATCGCGCCTATCTGGTTGAGGAATATCAGCGCGATGCCCAGCGGGCACACATACTTCACCGCGAAGACAAACAGGTGGAGCCAGCGGCCGCGCAGGGTGCCGCGGTTGGTGAACTCCTCGCGCACGATCTTGTGGGGCAGATACCAGCCCACGAGCAGGCAGATGAGGAATCCGCCGAAGGGCATGAGCACCTGGCCGGTGACGAAGTCGCACAGGCTGAACAGCGTCATGCCGAAGAGCCGCAGGCCGCCGGCGCCTGTGAGCGACAGCGAGCAGAGCGCGCCGAGCACTATTCCTGCTGCGGTGACGATGGCGGCGGCGCGCTTGCGCGTGATGTGCAGCTCCTCGTGAAGGAACGCCGTGCTCACCTCGTGGAGCGAGATGAGCGACGTCAGCGCGGCCAGCGTGAGCAGGATGTAGAACAGGATGGCCACCACGTAGCCCAGGGCGGGGGCGAAGCTGAAGGCGTCGCGGAAGACGTTGGGCAGCGTTATGAAGATGAGCGAGGGGCCGCTGTCGGGCTTTATGCCCACGGAAAAGGCCGCCGGAAAAATCATAAGGCCCGAGAGCACGGCCACAAGTATCACGATCACGCCGATCTGCATGGCCGAAGTGCCCAGCCGCGTCTGCCTGCTGAAATAGGAGGCGTAGGTGCACATGCAGCCCATTCCGATGCTCAGCGAGTAGAACGCCTGGCCCAGCGCGCTGAGGAACACTCCGCCGTCAACCTTGCTGAAGTCGGGCTTGAAGAGGAACTCCACGCCGCTCCACGCGCCGGGCAGGCAGCACGAGGCCACGACAATGACCAGCAGCAGGACGAACAGGGCGGGCATCATCAGCTTCGAGGCCCGCTCAATGCCGTCGCGCACGCCGTGGACAATCACCCAGTGGGTGGCCAGGAAGACCAGAACCATCCACACCACCGGCTTGACGGGGTCGCTCTCGAAGTCGGCAAAATATAGGCTGGTCTGCTCTGGGGTGGCGCCGGCGAAGTGGCCTGCCGCCGAGGCGTAGATGTACTCGACGCACCAGCCCGACACCACGGCGTAGTAGCCGGTGATGAGCAGGCCCGTGACCACGCCCATGTAGCCCACAAGGCCCAGCGGCGTGCGCCCGCCCAGGCTGCGGAAGGCCCGCGCCGCGTTGGCCTGGGCGCGCCTGCCCACAATGAACTCGGCCACCATGCAGGGCATGCCGAGCAGCAGCACGCAGCCGATATAGACCAGCATGAAGGCCGCGCCGCCGTTCTCGCCCGCCAGATAGGGGAAGCGCCACACGTTGCCCAGGCCCACGGCAGAGCCCGCCGTGGCGAGAATCACGCCCAGCTTGCTGCCGAATTTCGCTCTTTCCAATTGTGCCATAAATATCTTTTTAATGTGTTTACGGTTGCAAAATTACAGAAAAATAACTAATTTTGCAGCTTGAATGGAAGTCAATATGCGTTATTTCTGCCGATTGATAAGAAAATATCCCCTGTCGGCGGCACTGTTTCTGGTCATCTGGTACCTGTCGTTCTTCACGCCGCCCCACACTCCGCTCGACAACGTGAGGTTCATAGACAAGTGGGTGCACGTGGCGATGTACGGCGGAACGTGCGCCGTTCTCTGGGCCGAGCACCTGCTGCGCAACGGCCACAAGTCCATCGGCCCGAGGGCGCTTGCGCTCGGCTGGGCCGCGCCGGTGGCCATGAGCGGGGCCATCGAGCTGCTTCAGGCCTATTGCACCGGCGGCCGCCGCAGCGGCGACTGGCTCGACTTGGCCGCCAACGCCACGGGAGTCACCCTGGCCCTTGCCCTTGGCTGGGGCGCCGCTCGGCTTCGCTCCAGAGGCGGTAGGGGCGCTTTGTGAGGCAGGAGTTGTAGTAGCGGTGCTCGCCGGTGACCTCGACGCCCAGGAAGTCGGGCCGCTCGAACGGCTCGCCGGGGCTTCCCAGCTCCACCTCGGCCACCACAAGCCCCTCGTTCTCGCCGTGGAACTCGTCAACCTCGAACGTGTGGCGCCCGGCCGGCACGAGCCAGCGGGTCTTGTCTATAGCCCCCGGCTCGCACAGGCGGAACAGCTGCTCGGCCTCGCCGGCGGTTATCTCCTTCTCGAACTCGTAGCGGCTCAGGCCGCCGTCGGCGCTCGGCCCCTTGATGGTGAGGTAGCCGCGGGAGCCGCGCAGGCGGACACGAACGGTCCGTCCGTGCCCGCTGCAGATGTAGCCCTGCCTGATGCGGCTGCTGCCCGAGGCCATCCGTTTGTAGCTCTCGCCCCTGACGAGGAACTTGCGCTCAATCTCCAGTCCGCTCATCGCCCCCGCCTACTGCACTATGCTGAACGTGTAGGCGATGTAGCACACCGCGAGCAGCACGAGCACGATGAATATCCAGTTGACTATCTTGCGTCCTTTCTTCTCTTGCTGCGCCTCATAAGCCGCGCGGCGGGCTTTTCCTTTGTCACTCATAATGTTATGTTTTTAGTCTTGGTTCATGCTTGCCTTGCTGCGGCTCAGGCCTCGTCGTTCACGGGGAACTCCATCAGATAGGCCTTGATGAAGCCGTCGATCTTGCCGTCCATCACCCCGTCGACGTCGGTGGTCTGGTAGTTAGTGCGGTGGTCCTTGACGCGGCGGTCGTCGAACACGTAGCTGCGTATCTGGCTTCCCCACTCTATCTTCTTCTTGCCGGCCTCGATCTTGGCCTGCGCCTCAAGCCTTTTCTTCATCGCGCGGTCGTAGAGCTGCGACTTCAGGAGGCGCATGGCGTTGTTGCGGTTCTCCAGCTGCTTGCGGCTCTCGGTGTTCTCGATGAGGATTTCCTCCTCCTCCCCGGTGTCGGGATCGACGTACTGGTAGCGCAGGCGCACGCCCGTCTCCACCTTGTTGACGTTCTGTCCGCCGGCGCCTCCGCTGCGGAAGAGGTCCCAGCTGACGCGCGCCGGGTCAACATAGACCTCGATGGTGTCGTCGACGAGCGGCGTGACGAACACGCTGGCGAAGCTCGTCATGCGCTTGCCCTGGGCGTTGAACGGCGAGACGCGCACCAGGCGGTGCACCCCGTTCTCGCTCTTGAGGTAGCCGTAGGCATACTCTCCGCCCTCAATCTCCATGGTGACGCTCTTTATTCCGGCCTCGTCACCGTCCTGAAGGTTGCTCACCGTGACCTTGTGACCGTGGGCCTCGGCCCACCGCATATACATGCGCATGAGCATCTGCGCCCAGTCCTGGCTCTCGGTGCCGCCCGCGCCGCTGTTTATCTTCATCACGCAGTCCATGGGGTCTTCCTTCTGGCGGAGCATGTTCTTCAGCTCGAGGTCCTCTATGGCCTTTATGGCCAGGGCGTAGTCGGCGTCGACCTCCTCCTCGGTGACCATGTCGTCCTTGTGGAAGTCGAACGCCAGCTGCAGCTCGTCGGCGCGTGTGCGCACCTCGGCGTAGCCGTCGATCCAGCGCTTGATGCCCTTGACCTTCTTCATCTGCTCCTCGGCCCGCTTGGGGTCGTCCCAGAAGTCGGGGGCCTGCGTGCGCAGGTTCTCCTCCTCGTATTCTATTTTTTTCTTGTCTATCTCCAGATAATGGTTCAGCGCATCGGCGCGCTCCATGACGTCTTTGAGTTGTTCTGCTGTAATCATATATTTAATTTTGAGTTTTGAGTTTTGAATTTTGAGTTGTCGCGTCGCGGTTTTGGGCCAAGCAATTCAAAATTGAATACCTCCTGATCGCCGCAGGCGACAATTCTTAATTCCAAAATTCTAACTCGTAATTCGTAATTCCTAACTCGTAATTCGTAATTCCTAACTCTCCTCGTACATCAGGTCTATCTCGGCCTTGTAGTTCTCGTTGATGACGCGGCGCTTCAGCTTCAGCGTGTTGGTCAGCTCGCCGCGCTCCATGCTGAAGTGGTGCGGCAGCAGCGTTATGCGCTTCACCTGCTCATAGTGGGCGAGCTGCTGCTGCAGCGTGTTGATGCGCTCCATCATCATCCGGCGCACCCGGGCGTCGGCGCAGAGGTCCTCGCGCGTCTTGAACGGGATGCCGTTGGCGCGGGCGAACTCCTCTACGAGGCGGTACTCGGGGATGATCAGCGCCGAGACGAACTTGCGCTCGTCGGCGATGACGGCTATCTGGTCTATGAACTTGTCCACGAGCAGCCTCGACTCTATGGCCTGCGGGGCTATGTACTTGCCGTTGGAGGTCTTGTAGAGGTCCTTGATGCGCTCCGTGAGGAACAGCTCGCCGTCCTTCATGTAGCCCGCGTCGCCTGTACGGAAGTAACCGTCGGCGGTGAAAGCCTCGGCCGTCAGGTCGGGCCGGTTGTAGTAGCCGCGTGTTATCGTTGGCCCCTTGAGCAGTATCTCGCCCCCGTCGCTGACCCTGACGTCGAGCCCGTCGATGGGCCTGCCCACAGAGCCGATGGTGAAAGGCTCGCCCAGACGGTCGCACGACACGGTGGCGAGGCTCTCCGTGAGGCCGTAGCCCACGATCATGTTCAGCCCGATGGAGTGGACGAACTCCTCGACAAACTCCGACACGGTGGCCCCCGCCGTGGGGAATATGTTGGGGCGCTCCAGCCCCAGCTCCCTGCGCACGAGGCTGAACACGGTGTTGTTCATCATCTCGTACTCCATGCGCAGCTTCAGCGGCGGGCGCAGCCCGCGGCTCAGGTAGTCTATGTTGTGGCGGCGGCCCACGGCCAGCGCCTGCCTGAAGAGCTTGCGCTTGACGGGGTTGGCGCGGTCAATCTCCTCCTGCACCCCGGCATACACCTTCTCCCAGAAGCGCGGCACGGCGCTCATGCTGGTGGGATGCGTCTGGCGCATCGACTCCTGCACCTCCAGCGGATAGGTGTTGATGATGAGGCGCGCGCCCTTCGACAGGCTCAGCAGCGTCCACCCCTTCTCGAAGATGTGGGCGTAGGGCAGGAAGTTCATCACCCTGTCGTCCTCGCCCACCGGCACGCAGCGGCCGTTGGCCTCGAGCGCGGCGTGATACTGTCCGTGCGTCAGGACGACGCCCTTGCTGTCGCCCGTGGTGCCGCTGGTGTAGAGAATGTTGGCCACATCGCCGAACGTGGCCCCGCCGGCGCGCTCGCGCAGCTCGGCGTCGCGCTCCCCGCCGGCCCCCATCCGCAGGAAGTCGTCGAAGTAGACGGCGTAGGGGTCGTGCGTGCTGATGCGCACGGTGCGGTCGAAGATGACTATGCGCTCCATCGTGGGGCAGAGGGCGAACACGCGGTGGGCCTTGTCATACTGCTCCTGCTCGCCCACGAAGAGCACGCGCATCTTCGTGTCGTTGATCATGAACTGTATCTGCTGCTCGCTGCTCGTGGCGTAGAAGGGGATGGTCACGGCCCTTATGCCCCACGCGCCGAAGTCGCAGCAGACGTACTGCTCGCAGTTCTGCGAGAAGACGCCCACGTTCTCCTGCACCCCGACGCCCAGCTCCAGCAGCGCGCGCGACACCGCCCGCACCTCGTCTGACACTTGTCGCCATGATCGCGACTCCCATTTCTTGCTCCCGAACTTGCGGAAAATCAGTGCCTCGCGGTCGCCGTACCTTTCGGCCAGGTCGTGCATCAGCACCGACAGGTGGCTGTTTGTCTGCATATCTGTTGCTTTTGGTTCTCGCTGTCGGCGGGCGCCATGACGGCGGGCGGCTGTGGCCGGTGTCCGGTGTGGCGCGGCTTCTATAATGCAAAAATACTGAAATTATTGTAAAGGCCAAAAACTTTCGCGCCTAAAATCACAAAAAACAGCCTCAACGCCCCGCCGGAGGCTGTCGGGAACGCGCCGCGCCGACACGTTAAGACTCTTTTGCAATAGTTAATTTTCCGGGGTTTTGCTCTCCCAAATTTCGCGTATTTGAAAATAATCTGCCATCGCCCGCAAATTCGCTGAATATGAGTGTGCAACTGTAACTTATTGGTCTAATTAGACTTATTAGTCAAATTGGTCTAATTGTGCAGCTTTTTCAACCGCCAAAACAGCCCTTTTCAGCCCCCAAACGGCCTTTTCAGACCCTGCAAGAAGGGTCGTTTCGCACTCCGATACAGGCCATTTCGCACTCCAATATGGCCTATATCGCAACGCAATATGGGTCGTTTCACAAAAAAGGGCGGCGTTTCCGGCAAAACCAGAGGGCAAAAGCCGCCCCGAGATTTCTATTTCGGCGGAATTGGAAGTGTTAAATTCAAGGAGACGGGAGGCTGGAGACAGACAACAGACACGCGGAAATTAAGAATGAAGAGTTAAGAATGAAGAAAAATAGCTTTTGTGGCTGTCTTTCTTAACTCTTCATTCTTAATTGCTTCGTGGACGCGTGGCTGACGGCAGCCGCAGAAGTAATTCTTTTAATTTTCACTTTTTAATTTTTAATTGGAAATAAATCATTATCTTTGCAGACGGAGACGGGGCGGACACGCCGCCCCGCCGCAACCACAAGAAACCAAAACAAGAAAAACGCCATGAGTACAATCAGTCTGCAGCAAAACGTGATAAAAGAGGTGGCCTCGCTCTTCGACAACGAGGAGGCCATGCGCAAGGTCCTGTCGTTCGTCAGGAAGATGAAGAGAGACAGCAAGGCAAAGTCCGAGGAGCTGACCCCCGCCGAAAAGAAGGAGGTGCTCGACGACCTGAGAGACGCTTTCAGGGAGTTGAAGCAAGAAAAAGAGGGGAAAGTACGGTTAAACACATGGGAGGAGTTCAAGCATGAGCTACACTGTTAAACTTTCCTCCAGCTTCAAGAAGGCCTTCAAACGGCTCAGCAAGAAGTACCGCTCACTCGAAAACGACGTTGACGCGCTCGTCATCCAGCTCCGCGAGTATCCATTCTCAGGCGCCGACCTCGGCGGCGGCGTGCGCAAGGTGCGCATGGCCATAAGCGACAAAGGCAAGGGGAAGAGCGGCGGCGCGCGGGTGATCACCTACACTGTCGAGGTTGACGAGCGGAGCGGCGTGGTCACGCTGCTCACCATCTACGACAAGAACGAGCAGGAGTCCATCTCGCGCAAAGACATCGACAGCCTGCTCGCCGAGATTGGCTGAGCGCTCGCCGCCAGGCGGAGCCGCAAGGCGGAGCCGCAAGGCCGCCGCGCCGCCAAAGATTAATAAAACATAAAAATATGTGGAAAAACATTCCAATACAGATTTAGATGTTTATCTTTGCAGCGCTTTCGGCAGGCGGCGAGAGACCGCTCCGCCGCGGCAAACGCAGAATTTTAAACGACCAATAACAATGCAGAAGAAGAATCTTGTGTTACTGTCAGCCGCCTCAGCGCTGCTGCTGACATCGTGCTCAAAGCTCGGGCCACTCACGGCCGACAACTTCACCGTGGTGCCGAACCCGATGGAGAGCCACGCCGGACAGGTGCCCGTGACCATCAACGGCGCATTCCCCGAGAAATACATGAAGAAGAAGGCCGTCGTGACCGTAACCCCCGAGCTGCGCTACGGCAACGGGCAGGTGGCCCGCGGCACCAGCGCCACATTCCAGGGTGAGAAAGTTGAGGGCAACGACCAGACCATATCATACCAGGTGGGCGGCAACTACACAATGAAGTCCAACTTCAAGTATGCGCCCGAGATGCAGAAGAGCGAGCTTTACCTCACATTCGACGCGCGCATAGGCAAGAAGCAGAAGGAGGTGCCGGCCGTCAAGGTGGCCAACGGAATCATCGCCACCTCAGAGCTGGCCGGGCGCACGGTGAAGAACGCGCAGGCCTGCATAGCCCCCGACTCGTTCCGCCGCGTGACAGAGGCGCGCCAGGTGGCCAACGTCAAGTTCCTCATCCAGCAGGCCAACCTGCGCAAGAGCGAGCTGAAGAACAACTCCGTGACAGAGTTCGTGGAGCTGCTCAAGAAGATCAACGCCGACAAGGAGGGACTCAACCTGAGCAACGTGGAAATATCGGCCTACGCCTCGCCCGACGGCGGCGTGGAGCTGAACGACAAGCTGGCAAGCAAGCGCCAGCAGAACACGGAGAAGTATGTCAACGAGCAGCTCAAGGCCACCAACAACCAGGACGCCAACGTTGACGCCAAATACACCGCCCAGGACTGGGAGGGATTCCAGGAGCTTGTGCAGGCGTCCAACATCCAGGACAAGGACGTGATCCTGCGCGTGCTCTCGATGTACAAAGACCCCGAGGAGCGCGAGCAGCAGATCAAGAACATGAGCGCGGGCTTCCGCGAGCTGGCCGACGGCATTCTGCCGCAGCTGCGCCGCGCCCGCATGACCATCAACTACGAGGTGATCGGCCGCGACGACGAGCAGATCATGGCGCAGTATCAGGCCGACCCCAAGCAGCTCAGCGTTGAGGAGCTTCTCTACGCCGCCACACTGCAGGACGGAGCCGACGCCCAGGAGCAGATCTACAAGACAACCGCCGAGGTCTATCCCAACGACTGCCGCGCGTTCAACAACGTGGCTGCCATAGAATACACCAAGGGCAACTATGCCGAGGCGCAGAACTGGCTGAAGAAGGCGCTGGCCATAGACCCCGCCTGCAGTGAGGCTAACGCAAACCTGGGCCTGCTGGCCCTCCAGGCCGGCGACGCTCAGACCGCCGAGACCTACATAGCCAAGGCGTCGAGCGCCAACGGACTGGCCGAGGTGGTGGGCAACCTGCACCTCGCGCAGGGCAACTACGCCCAGGCCGAGCAGGACTTCGCCAAGGTCAACTCCAACAGCGCGGCCCTCGCCCAGATTCTCAACAAGAACTACTCTGCCGCAACCAACACGCTGGCCAACATCAAGAACGGCGACGCCATGACCGACTATCTGCGCGCCATCCTGCTGGCACGCCAGGGCAACAACGCCGAGGCCGCCACCGCTCTGCGCAGCGCCGTGGCCAAGGACGCCTCGCTGGCACAGTATGCGGCCAACGACCTGGAGCTTGCCAACGTGAGCAAGTGATGAGGCGGAGACCACACATTGTTTAATAAAGGACAGACAGAAGCAGAGGGACGGGCAATGAGAAATGCCGAACGGACACCACGGCCGCACACCGGCGGCGCAGCCACAGCGGCGCGCCGCGGCACAGCGGGCCGGCGCCGGGGGCGGCTTTTCTCATTGCCGCGCCCTCTTTCTTTTCTATCGCCACTGAGGCCGGCGCTGCTCGCCGCCGCCGTCAGCCTCCTGTCGGCGTGCGGCACCGAGGGCGGCACATTCCGCATAGAGGGCCGCTTCCGCAACCTCAACCGCGGCGAGTTCTACGTCTACAGCCCCGACGGAGGCACCGACGGGCGCGACACGATAACCATTGCCGACGGACGCTTCTCCTACGAGGTGCCGCTGACGTCGCGGGCCACGTTCATTCTGATCTTCCCCAACTTCTCGCGGCAGGCCGTCTTCGGCGAGCGGGGCAAGACCGCGACGATAAAAGCCGACGCCTCGCACCTGCGCGAGATGGAAGTGGGCGGCACCGACGACAACGAGCTGATGACCGAGTTCCGCCTGATGTCCAACCGCCTGTCGCCGCCGGAGGTGAAGAAAGCCGTCGCAGACTTTGTGGCGGAGCACCCTGAGTCGCCGGTGAGCTTCTATCTCGTGAACAGCAGCTTCATCGATGTGGCCGACCCCGACTATCAGACAGCCGCCCGCCTGCTCTCGCTGATGCACAAGGCCGACCCCGGGAACGGCCGCCTGGAGCTGCTGCTCAAGCAGACAAACGTGCTCAAGGCATCGTCGGCAGGCTCGGCGCTGCCGCAGTTCTCGGCCAAAGACATCGACGGCCGCGCCGTCGGCCGAGCCTCGCTCGGCGGCAAGGCCAACGTGGTCTACGTCTGGTCAACATGGAGCTACGAGAGCCAGAGCGTGCAGCGCAGGCTCCGCCAGCTCAAGAAGAAATACGGCAGCAGGCTCGGCGTGGTGGGCATAAGCATCGACGCAAGCCCGGAGAACTGCCGCGGCTACCTCCGCACGGACTCACTGCCGTGGCCCGTCGTGTGCGACGGGCGGATGTGGGACACGCCGCTGCTGTCGGCATTCGGACTGGCCACAGTGCCCGGCAGCATCGTGGCCGACGCCTCAGGGCGCATCGTAGCCCGCAACCTTGACTACCGCCGCCTGGAGGAGCAGCTCGAGAAGATGCTCGGCGACGGCAAATAAAGAAAAACACCATGCTTGTAAAGACTTACTCAGCCGCCGTGACAGGCATCGAGGCCACCACCGTTACGGTGGAGGTCAGTATGTCGCGCGGCGTGCTGTTCCGCCTCACCGGACTGCCCGACAACGCCGTGCGCGAGAGCCACGACCGCATTGTGGCCGCGCTCAACAACACCGGGCTGGCCTTCCCCATCGCCGACACCACCGTCAACCTCGCCCCCGCCGACCTGCGCAAGGAGGGCAGCGGCTACGACCTGCCCCTCGCCGTGGGCGTCCTGGCCGCCGCCGGCAAGGTGCGCACAGACCTGCTCGGCTCATTCATGATGGTGGGCGAGCTGGGGCTGGACGGGCGGCTGCAGCCCGTCAGGGGCGCGCTGCCCATAGCCATAAAGGCCCGCGCTGAGAAGTTCAAGGGGCTGATAGTGCCCGCGCAGAACGTGCGCGAGGCCGCCGTGGTCAACCGCCTCGACGTCTACGGCATGGAGAGCATAACCGATGTCATCGCCTTTCTGGACGGCAGCGGCCAGTACAGCCCCACCGTCATCGACACCCGGGCCGAGTTCTACGCCCGCCAGAGCCGTTTCGACTTCGACTTTGCCGACGTGCGCGGCCAGCAGGGCGTCAAGCGCGCCCTCGAGGTGGCCGCCGCCGGAGGCCACAACCTCATAATGATAGGCCCGCCGGGCAGCGGCAAGTCGATGATGGCCAAGCGGCTGCCGTCCATACTGCCCCCGCTGTCGCTCGCCGAGAGCCTGGAGACGACACAGATACACAGCGTGGCGGGCAAGCTCAGCCGCGACACGTCGCTCATCTCGCAGCGTCCGTTCCGCGCACCCCACCACACCATCTCGCCCGTGGCGCTCGTCGGCGGAGGCTCTTCGCCCCAGCCCGGCGAGATTTCCCTGGCCCACAACGGCGTGCTCTTCTGCGACGAGCTGCCCGAGTTCAACCGCAGCGTGCTCGAAGTGCTGCGCCAGCCGCTCGAAGACCGCCGCATAACAATCTCGCGGTCGAAGTATTCGGTGGAATATCCGTGCTCGTTCATGTTCGTGGCGTCGATGAACCCGTGCCCCTGCGGATACCATGGCGACCCAACGCACCGCTGCGTGTGCACGCCCGGACAAATCCAGCGCTACATGAACAAGATCAGCGGGCCGCTGCTCGACCGCATAGACATACAGGTGGAGATAACCCCCGTGCCGTTCGACGACATATCAAAGGCGGAGCCGGGCGAGCCGAGCGCCGCCATCCGCGAGCGCGTGGTCAGGGCGCGCGGCATCCAGGAGCGGCGCTTTGCCGACAGCCCCGGCATCCACTGCAACGCCCAGATGTCGGAGCGGATGATACACCGCTTCGCCCAGCCCGACGCCGCCGGCATCGAGCTGCTGCGCGTGGCCATGAAGCGGCTCAGCCTGAGCGCGCGGGCTTACAACCGCATTCTCAAGGTGGCCCGCACCATTGCCGACCTGGCCGGCAGCGACAGTGTGCTGCCCGACCATCTGGCCGAGGCCATCGGCTACCGCAACCTCGACCGCGGCGACTGGGCCGAGCGCGGCTTCTGACGCGATTCCGCACCGGCCACATTAGGCTTCTGTCTGGTCCATGCGCATCCGCATGGCAGGCAGAAGCCTAATGGCTTTTCAGGGCCAAAGCCCCGCCCGCCGCCCCCACGGCGGCAGATGAGCGGACAAAAAAGAACGTCCTATATGCAAAAATATACAGAAAAAGCTTGCGAAATCCCTCGTTTTTGTATATCTTTGCAGTCCGATGGTATAAATATACAAAACATGAAGGCAAAGAAAAACCGGCTGGACACGCTGAGAATGATAATATCGAGCCAAGAGCTGGGCAGCCAGGAGGAGCTGCTGGAAGCCCTGAAGAAAGAGGGCTTCTCGCTGACACAGGCCACGCTGAGCCGCGACCTGAAGCAGATGAAAGTGGCCAAGGCCGCCACAATGAGCGGCGAATACGTATATGTGCTGCCCAACGTGACGATGTACCGCCGCGTGAGCACTCCGGCGCAAATCAAGGAAATGATGCAGGTGCCGGGCTTCCTGTCGATACACTTCTCGGGCAACATGGGCGTGATAAAGACCCGCCCTGGCTACGCCAGCAGCATAGCCTACAACATCGACAGCAGCAACATCCCCTACATCCTCGGCACAATAGCCGGCGACGACACCATCTTCATCGTCATCAAGGAAGGCTCCACCGAGCGCGACGTGGTGACGGCCCTGAGCGCGGTGGTGCCAAACATGAAATGACAAAGACATTCTGAACAATGGAAGAGATAAAGGTTATGGTGGCCGACGCCGGCCACGAGGTCTACGTCGACACCATTCTGGAGACCATGGCGGCGGCGGCAAAGGTGCGCGGCACAGGCATCGCCAAGCGCACACACGAGTACATCACCACTAAAATGAAGGAGGGCAAGGCCGTCATAGCGCTCTGCGGCGACAGGTTCGCGGGCTTCAGCTACATCGAGACATGGGGCAACAAGGAGTATGTCACCACCTCGGGACTCATCGTAAGCCCCGAATACCGCAACATGGGCGTGGCCAAGCGCATCAAGGACCTTACGTTCTCGCTGGCCCGCACGCGCTGGCCCAAGGCCAAGATATTCAGCCTGACAAGCGGCTCGGCGGTGATGAAGATGAACACACAGCTGGGCTACCTGCCCGTGACGTTCGCCGACCTGACCGACGACGAGGCCTTCTGGCGCGGCTGCGAGGGCTGCATCAACGTCGATGTGCTCAAGCGCACCGGCCGCCGCTACTGCATCTGCACCGGAATGCTCTACGACCCGGCCGACCATCCGGGCGAGAAGCCGCCTGTTGAAATTAAGAATTAAAAATTAAGAGTTAAAAATTAAGAGTTAAGAAAGTATGTGGCGTTGGCAGGGCTTGCGGCAGGGCGTGGCTCGCCGTTTCACGGTTCTCCCAGGACTCCCAAGACTCCTATGCCTCCCCAAACTCCAAAAAACAAAAAAATATGGCAAAAAAGAAAGTTGTGGTGGCCTTCTCCGGCGGACTGGACACCTCTTACACAGTGATGAAGCTGGCCAACGACGGCTACGACGTGTATGCCGCCTGCGCCAACACGGGCGGCTTCAGCCCCGAACAGCTCAAGAAAAACGAGGAGAACGCCTACAAGCTGGGCGCGGTACAGTACGCCACGCTCGACGTGACGCACGAGTACTACGAGCGCTCGCTGAAGTATATGATCTTCGGCAACGTGCTCCGCAACAACTGCTACCCCATCTCGGTAAGCTCCGAGCGCATCTTCCAGGCCATAGCCATAGCACGCTACGCCAACGAGATAGGCGCCGACGCCATCGCCCACGGCTCCACCGGGGCCGGCAACGACCAGATACGCTTCGACATGACATTCCTCGTGATGGCACCCGGAGTGGAGATCATCACCCTCACACGCGACCACGCGCTGAGCCGCAAGGAGGAGGTTGACTACCTCAACGCCCACGGCTTCAGCGCCGACTTCGCCAAGCTGAAGTACTCCTACAACGTGGGCATCTGGGGAACGAGCATCTGCGGCGGCGAGCTTCTCGACCCGGCGCAGGGCCTGCCGGAGGAAGCCTACCTCAAGCACGTGACCAAGAGCGGCGAGGAGGAGCTGCGCATAACCTTCGAGAAGGGCGAGATTGCGGCCGTCAACGGCGAGAAGTTCGCCGACAAGGTGGCCGCCATACAGCGCATCGAGGAGATTGGCGCAGCCTATGCCATAGGCCGCGACTGCAACGTTGGCGACACGATAATAGGCATCAAGGGCCGTGTGGGCTTCGAGGCCGCCGCCCCCAAGCTCATCATCGAGGCCCACCGGCTGCTGGAGAAGTCCACGCTGAGCAAGTGGCAGCAGTATTGGAAGGACCAGGTGGCCAACTGGTACGGAATGTTCCTGCACGAGAGCCAGTACCTGGAGCCTGTCATGCCCGACATCGAGGCCATGCTCACCTCGTCGCAGCGCAACGTCAACGGCACGGCCATACTGAAGCTGCGCCCCCTGGGCTTCGAGACCGTGGGCGTGGACTCGGCAGACGACCTCACCAAGTCGAAGCTCGGCGAGTATGGCGAGATGCAGCACGGCTGGACCGCCGACGAGGCCAAGGGCTTCATCAAGGTGCTCAGCACGCCGCTGAGGGTGTACTACGGGATTCACAAGGATGAAAAGCGCTGAGCCGCGCGCAACAGCAGACGACCCGCTCCGGACGGCGGCGGAACAACATTTACCCCATCCTTACCAGACAATACCAAGCAAAAAAATTATGATACGAGTTGGAATTTTAGGCGCTGCAGGCTATACTGGCGGAGAATTGATCCGCGTGCTGACGGGGCACAAATCCTCAAAGATTGTCTTTGCCAACAGCGAGAGCAACGCCGGAAACGCCGTGACCGACGTGCACGGGGGGCTTCAGGGCGACACAGACCTGAAGTTTACCGACGCCATGCCGTTCGATGCGGTTGACGTGGTGTTCTTCTGCTTCGGCCACGGCAAGAGCGAGGCCTTCCTCCGCGAGCACAGTGTGCCGCAGGGCGTGAAGATAATAGACCTCGCACAGGACTTCCGCCTGGCCGCGCCGGGCAACGACTTCGTCTACGGACTGCCCGAGATACACCGCCGGCAGATTGCCGGAGCCACGCGCGTGGCCAACCCCGGGTGCTTCGCCACGTGCATACAGCTGGCCCTGCTGCCCGCCGCAAGGATGGGGCTGCTCACAAGCGACGTGGCGGTGAACGCCATAACAGGCTCCACCGGAGCCGGACAGAAGCCCGGGGCGACCACGCATTTCTCCTGGAGGGTTGACAACCTGAGCATATACAAGGCCTTCACCCACCAGCACGTGCCCGAGATACGCCAGAGCCTCGCCGAGGCGCAGGGGCATCTCAGCGCGGCGATAGACTTCATCCCCTACCGCGGCAACTTCGCCCGCGGCATCTTCGCCACCGCCGTTGTGCGCACCGAGGCCGCCATTGAGGACATTGTTGAGGGCTACAAGGCGTTCTACGCCGACGAGCCTTTCACCCACTACTCCGACAAGCCCATCGACCTGAAGCAGGTGGTGAATACCAACAAGTGCCTCGTGCACTGCGACAAGCATGGCGACAAGCTCCTCGTCACGGCCTGCATAGACAATCTCCTGAAGGGCGCGGTGGGCCAGGCGGTGCAGAACATGAACATAATGTTCGGGCTGGAAGAGTCATCCGGACTGAGGTTGAAAGCCTCGGCATTCTAAAAAACAGGCCATGGCAAAGTTCGACAAGGACACTTTCGCCAACGCGTTCATCGCCGGAGCACTCATAGGAGGCACAGTTTACATAGTCATAAAAGTTTTAGTTTGACAAAAATGAAATTATTCGACGTTTATCCTTTGTTCGATATAAACATTGTCGAGGGCCGAGGCTGCCACGTGTGGGACGACCGCGGCACCGAGTATCTCGACCTCTACGGCGGCCACGCCGTAATCAGCATCGGCCACTGCCACCCGCACTATGTGGAGATGATGACCGCACAGCTCGCCCGCCTGGGCTTCTACAGCAACTCGGTCATAAACCGCCTGCAGTCGGAGCTGGCCGAGCGGCTGGGCCGCGCCTGCGGCTACGACGACTACCAGCTGTTCCTCATCAACAGCGGGGCGGAGGCCAACGAGAACGCGCTGAAGCTCGCCTCGTTCGCCACGGGGCGCACCCGCGTGCTCTCGGCCGTGAAGGCGTTCCACGGGCGCACGTCGCTGGCCGTAGAAGCCACCGACAACCCCAAGATAATAGCGCCCATAAACGCCAACGGCCACGTCACTTACCTGCCGCTGAACGACCTCGCCGCCTGGGAGGCCGAGCTGGCCAAGGGCGACGTCTGCGCCTGCATCATCGAGTGCATACAGGGCGTTGGCGGCATCCGCATGGCCACGGAGGAGTTCGCCCGAGGCCTGGCCGCCGCCTGCAAGAGGCACGGAGCGGCGCTCGTCTGCGACGAGATACAGTGCGGCTACGGCCGCAGCGGCCGCTTCTTCGCCCACCAGTGGCTCGGCATCAGGCCCGACCTCATCACCGTGGCCAAGGGCATAGGCAACGGCTTCCCCATGGGCGCGGTGCTCATCTCGCCCGACTTCAAGCCCCAGTACGGCCAGCTCGGCACCACCTTCGGCGGCAACCACCTGGCCTGCACCGCCGCGCTGGCCGTGCTCGACGTGATGGAGCGGGAGCGCCTGGTGGACAACGCCCGCGAGACCGGCGCCTACCTCATGGACAGCCTGCGCCGCCTGCAGGCCGAATGCCCCCGCATCACCGACGTGCGCGGACGCGGACTGATGGTGGGCATAGAGCTTGACGGCCCCTACAAGGAGGTGCGCCGGCGCCTCGTCTACGACGAGCACATCTTCACCGGATGCTCAGGCACCAACACCCTGCGCCTGCTGCCGCCGCTCTGCCTCACCCGCGAGATGGCCGACAGGTTTGTCGGGAGCCTGAGGAAATGCCTCCTGAACGCAGAAAACTAAATTACACATCGCTTTAATACATACACAATGGCAACAAGAATATCCGTTATCGGGGCCGGAGCCATGGGCGGCGCGCTGGCCCGGGGGCTGCTCAAGAGCGGCCTGCACAGCCCCGCCGACATCACCGTGGCCGACCCCACGGAGGCCGTGCTCGGCGAGTTCGCCGCCGCCGGAGCGCGCACCACCACCGACAACACTGAGGCCGCCACCGCCGCCGACATGATTTTCGTGGTGGTGAAGCCCTGGGTGGTAGAGACGGTGGTGCGCCAGATAAGGCCCGCGCTGGACTTCCGGCGGCAGACGCTGGTGGTCATAGCCGCCGGAGTAAGCTCGGCCGACATACTCCGCTGGGCCGACGACGGCAGCGGCCTGCGCCCCGCCGTGCTGCTGGCCATACCCAACACAGCCGTGGCCGAACTGTGCTCGATGACGTTCGTGGTGCCCGTGAGCGCCGGCGAGACGCAGACAGCCGCCGTGCGCGCCCTGTTCGACGGCGTGGGGCGCACCATCGTGACCGAGGAGCGGCTGCTCCCCGCCGCCACCACGCTCGCCTCCTGCGGCATAGCCTACGCCATGCGCTACGTCCGCGCCGCCACCGAGGGCGGCGTGGAGCTGGGCTTCCGCGCCGCCGACGCGCTCGGCATTGTGCTCCAGACGGTGCGCGGCGCCGTTGAGCTGCTGCAGGCGGGCGGTGCCCACCCCGAGGCAGAGATAGACAAGGTGACAACGCCGGGCGGCGTGACCATACGCGGGCTGAACGAGATGGAGCACGCCGGCTTCACCAGCGCCGTAATACGCGGCCTGAAAGCCGGCCTGGGCTGAGCCTCAGCCCAGGCCGCGCCGCCACCCCAAGCCCCCGCCTGTGCGGGCGTGGCGGGCGGAGCGGCCGTTAACATTTGTGCGTTAAAAACGTTAACAGCGGCCTGTCCGCGCAACGCTTTGATAGACAATGCGTTGCGCGGCAGGCCGTTTTGCGTTGCGAAAAGAGCCATATCAGAGGCCGAAACAGGCCTTTTCGCACTGCGATATGGCCCTTTTCGCAAGCCAAGACGGCAGGTGGCCGAAAACCGGCTGCGGCGGCCAGGAGTTAGTTGCATATTTGCAAGTAAGCGCCCAAGGCCGCGCCACCCGGCTCCGGCATCCGCCGCTTATCCCGAACAGGCGCCAGACCGTTTGTTGTCTCACACTGCCCCGTTTCCCGCACTCTTCGCCTACTTACGCGTCCATGCCGGAAGTCAGGCGCCCTATTTGGGTTAAACGTTTATTAAAATGCCCGCATAATTTTGCCGATCGGCCAAAATCGCTTATCTTTGCCATAAGAACGGCCGGGCGCCGGGAGACAGACAAGCAGCCACGGCGCACACCGCCGCCACCTTTATTATATAAATAGCGCCGGCGGCACGGCATCAGCGCGAAACACAACGACAAACATAACACCAACAGACATGAAGACAAATTATGAAATCCGCTACGCGGCCCATCCCGAGGACGCGAAGAGTTACGACACCAAGCGCATACGCCGCGACTTCCTGATCGAGCGCGTGTTCGCCGCCGACGAGGTGAACATGGTCTACTCCATGTACGACCGCATGATTGTGGGCGGCGCGATGCCCGTCAGCGAGGAGCTGAAGCTCGAGGCAATCGATCCGCTGAAGGCGCCCCACTTCACCACCCGCCGCGAGATAGGCGTCTACAACGTGGGCCTGGGCGAGGGCACCGTCAAGGTGGGCGGCGAGACCTTCACCCTCGGCTACAAGGAGGCTCTCTACATCGGCCGGGGCGACCGCGACGTGACGTTCGCCAGCGCCGACCCGCAGAAGCCCGCCAAGTTCTACTTCAACAGCGTGACGGCCCACACGGCATACCCCTGCCGCAAGGTGACAAAGGCCGACGCCGTGGTGGCCCACATGGGCTCGCTCGAGATGAGCAACGAGCGCGACATCAACAAGATGCTCGTCAGCCAGGTGCTGCCCACCTGCCAGCTGCAGATGGGAATGACCGAGCTGGCTCCCGGCAGCGTGTGGAACACCATGCCGGCCCACGTGCACAGCCGCCGCATGGAGGCCTACTTCTACTTCGAGGTGCCCGAGGAGCAGGCCGTCTGCCACTTCATGGGCGAGATAGACGAGACGCGCCACATCTGGATGCAGAACGACCAGGCCGTGCTCTCGCCAGAGTGGAGCATTCACAGCGCCGCCGCCACCCACAACTACACCTTCATCTGGGGTATGGGAGGCGAGAACCAGGACTACGGCGACCAGGACTTCTACAAGATTACGGACCTGAAATAACCGAGCTACAACAAAAGGAGAAAAGAGAAATGGACTCAATACTTAGCAAATTCTCACTCGAGGGCAAGGTGGCCCTCGTCACCGGGGCGGCCTACGGCATAGGCTTCGCCATAGCCGAGGCCTACGCCAAGGCCGGAGCAAGGATAGCCTTCAACTGCCGCAGCCAGCACCATCTGGACCAGGCTCTGGCCGACTACAAGGCCAAGGGCATAGAGGCCAAGGGCTACATCTGCGACGTGACCAAGGAAGACGAGGTGAAGGCCATGGTGGCCGACATCGAGCGCGAGCTGGGCGTGATAGACATACTCGTGAACAACGCCGGAATCATAAAGCGCATCCCCATGACCGAAATGTCGGTGGAGGACTTCCGCCAGGTGGTTGACATCGACCTCAACGCGCCGTTCATCGTCTCGAAGGCCGTCATACCGGGCATGATCAAGAAGGGCCACGGCAAGATTATCAACGTGTGCTCGATGATGAGCGAGCTGGGCCGCGAGACGGTGTCGGCCTACGCGGCCGCCAAGGGCGGGCTGAAGATGCTCACGCGCAACATCTGCTCGGAGTTCGGCGGGCACAACATACAGTGCAACGGCATCGGCCCGGGCTACATAGCCACGCCGCAGACGGCTCCGCTGCGCGAGCGCCAGGCCGACGGCAGCCGCCACCCGTTCGACAGCTTCATCGTGTCGAAGACTCCGGCCGCGCGCTGGGGCACGCCTGAGGATCTGATGGGCCCGGCCATATTCCTGGCGTCAGACGCCTCAGACTTCGTCAACGGCCACATTCTCTACGTGGACGGAGGCATCCTGGCCTACATCGGCAAGCAGCCCTGACAAGACAAGCGCCGCCGCGCCGCGGCGGGAACAGCCCCGCCGGCGGCGCGCCGGCGCCACAAAACAATTCGGGCAGGCTCTCGGCCGAGAGCCTGCCCGATGTCTTTCTGCTGCCGCAGCTTACTCCACAGCGTCGGCAAGACCGGCGCCTGCCTTGAACTTAACGAGCTTTTTGGCCGCGATCTGTATCTTCTCCTTCGTGCGCGGATTGATGCCTTCGCGAGCGGCGCGCTCCGTCGTGCTGAATGTTCCGAAGCCAACGAGAGCCACGGTGTCGCCAGCCACGAGGGCGTTCTTGATGGCCTCCACTGTAGCGTCGAGGGCTTTCTTGGCGTCAGCCTTTGTCAGACCTGAGCCGGCGGCAATCTTGTCGATCAATTCTGTCTTGTTCATAAGAGTCTTATTTATTAATGATACGGTTAAAATATGCTCTGACACATTTTGTCAACGCAAATTTAGGGGAAACAATTCAGAAAACAAACAAAAAATAAAAAAAAGTGAGTTTTTTGCTGAAAAATAACCGCAAACGGAGCCGCGCACTGCTGTTTGACGGATATTTTTAGTAATTTTGCCCCGCAAAACGCCGCTGCGGCAACGATAACGAAAGGACTTCCAAAATTATGTTCAACACACCGCCCGTCACAAAAAACCTGCTGATCATCAACCTGCTGGCCTTCATCGCCACGCTCGTCTACCCCGCGCTGACAGACATCTGCGGCCTGCACTTCTTCATGGCCGCCGACTTCAACGTGCTGCAGTTGTTCACCTATATGTTCCTGCACGCCAGCTGGACCCACATCCTGTTCAACATGCTCGGACTGTGGATGTTCGGCCGCGTGATAGAGAGCGTGTGGGGGGCCAGGAAGTTCCTCTTCTACTACATCTCGTGCGGCGTGGGCGCCGGCCTGATGCAGGAGATAGCGCAGCTCATACAGTTCTACCCGCTGCTCACGAGCGACACGCCGATGCTCGTCGTAGACGGCATGATGCTCCCCTACGGGCAGCTGCCTGAATACCTCAACCTGTTCACCACCGTGGGCGCCTCCGGCGCGATATACGCCGTGCTGCTGGCCTTCGGCATGATATTCCCCAACGAGCGAATCTTCATCTTCCCCCTGCCCGTGCCGATCAAGGCAAAGTGGTTCGTGGTGTTCTACGCCGCCATCGAGCTGTACTCGGCCGTGGGGTCGTCGGCCGACGGCGTGGCCCACATGGCCCATCTGGGCGGAATGCTCTTCGGATTCCTCATGATACGCTACTGGAACCGCCACCCGGGCACAGGATACAACCGCGGCAACGGCGCGAGATTCTTCGAAAGCCTGAAGAACAGCTTCGACAGCCGCCGGCGGAAACACGGCCGGGGCGGCGCCGACAGCGCGGGAGGCGGCACGGCCGGGAGCCGCGCCCGCACCGAGAGCGACTGGGAATACAACGCCCGCAAGAAGGCCGAGCAGGACGAGATAGACCGCATCCTGGACAAAATCAGGAAGAGCGGCTACGACAGCCTGACCGCTGAGGAGAAGAAAAAACTCTTCGACAGCAGCGAAAACTGACAGGAGGCGGCAATGATAAGACAGCTGAAGGCATTCACCGTGAACATGATCGCGGGCGCAAACGTGGCCACCGGCATCGTGATGCTGCTGGTGGGGTTCACCGACTACGCCTACCCGCCCGACCATCCCTACATAGCCACGGCCGGGCTGCTGTTCCCGCTGTTCCTCGTCCTCAACCTGGGCTTCCTGGTGTTCTGGCTGCTGTTCAAGCGGCGCATGGCCCTGATACCCGTCCTGGCCTACGCCGCCGCCTTTGTGCCCATAAGGGTCTACATGCCCATAAACCACAGGCCCGAGCCGCCCGAGGGCGCGCTGAAGGTGCTGTCGTACAACGTCAGAGGCTACGCATCGACCCCGGCGCACGGCAACGCCGTTGGCGAGATTTTCGACTACATACGCCAGAGCGGCGCCGACATAGTGTGCCTGCAGGAGGACCTGCCCGGAGGGCGCGACATCAGGGCGCGCCTTGACAGCATATACCCCCACAGCGACACCGTGAGCATAGTGAAAAACGGGGCGAAGACCAACGCGCTGGGCGTCTACACCCGCTTCCCCATAGTGCACAAGGAGCGCATCTGGTACGAGTCAGACAACAACGGCAGCGCGGCCTTTTACCTGAAAGTGGGCCGCGACACGGTGCTCGTGGTCAACAACCACTTCGAGAGCACGCACCTCTCGCCCGACGAGCGCAAGCGCTACAAGGACATACTGAAAGGCGAGGTGGGCAAGGACACTGCCCGCAAAGAGTCGAAAAAGCTGCTGCACAAGCTCGGCGAGGCGGCCAAGAAGCGCGCCCCGCAGGCCGACACGGTCTACAACTACCTGAAAAAGCACAGTCGCTACCCCATCATCCTCTGCGGCGACTTCAACGACAACCCCATCTCATACACACGCCGCATGATGGCCAAGGACCTCACCGACTGCTACGTGGCCACCGGCAGGGGCATCGGCCTGTCGTACAACCAGAAGGGCTTCTTCGTCAGAATAGACAACATAATGTGCTCGGAGCACTTCAAGCCCTACAAATGCACGGTTGACAGCAAAATCAGCGCATCCGACCATTATCCCATTTATTGTTGGCTCAAAATGCAGTAAAAGGTGTGAAAAATCGGAATAAATTTTCAACAATGTAAAAAAAATACTATATTTGCAAGCTAAAATTGGCAAGTTGCGGAAACAATAATAAAAAAACAACATAACAACAGAAATGCAAAACAAAGGAATTGTAAAGTTTATCACACTTCTGCTTGTGCTTGTGTGCATATTCTACCTGTCCTTCTCGTTTGTGACGCGCCATTATGAGAACAAGGCCGCAGCCATGGGCGAAGAGGCCGGACAAGAGTATCTCGACTCAATCATGAACGAGAAAGTGTATCTCGGCATCTACTCCCTGAAGCAGTGCCGGGAGATGGAAATCGGCCTCGGCCTCGACCTGAAGGGCGGCATGAACGTCGTCCTCGAGGTGTCAGTGCCCGACGTCATTGCCGTGCTGGCCGACCACAAGACCGACGAGGCTTTCGTCAAGTCGATGAACGAGGCGAAGAAAGAGGAGGAGACCAGCCAGGACGACTTCATCTCGCTCTTCATCAAGAGCTACCGCAAGAACGCCCCGGGCCACCGCCTGGCCGAAGTGTTCGCCACCCAGCAGATGAAGGGCAAGGTGAGCACGCAGAGCACCGACGCCGAAGTGGAGCGCGCCCTGCGCGCCGAGGTGCAGTCGGCCGTGGACAACTCGTTCAACGTGGTGCGCAACCGCATCGACAAGTTCGGCGTCGTGCAACCCAACATCCAGAAGCTTGAGGGCCAGACGGGCCGCATCATGGTCGAGATGCCGGGCATCAAGGAGCCGGAGCGCGTGCGCAAGCTCCTCCAGGGAAGCGCCAACCTGGAGTTCTGGGAGACCTACAACAGCCAGGAGATAGTGCCCTACCTCTCGCAGCTCAACCAGCGCTTCGCCGCAGCAGACACCACTTCAGCCGCTGCCGCACCCGCAGACACGGCCAAGGCCGACTCGGCCGCAGCCCGGCCAGACTCAGTGAAAGGCGGCCTGGCAGCAGCCATAGCCGCAAAGGGCGGCGTGAAGAAGGCCGACGCCAGCTCAGCCTCGGCACAGGCCGAGCAGCTGAAGAGGCAGAACCCGCTCTTCTCCATATTCCAGCCCATGCAGGGCCAGAGCCTCAGCGTGGTGGGCTATGCGTCAGCGCGCGACACCGCCGAGGTTGACCGCATCATCTACTCAGACATCGCCGAGCGCATACTGCCCTCCGACGTGAAGCTGCTCTGGAGCGCGAAAGCCGTAGACGGCGACAGGACAGCCACCATCTACGAGCTGCACGCCATCAAGGTGACGGAGCCTTCGGGCCGCGCCCCGCTTGAGGGCAACGTGATAACCAACGCCCGCGACGGATTCGACCAGATGGGCCACCCCTGCGTCACCATGCAGATGAACAGCGACGGAGCGCGCCGCTGGGCGCAGCTCACCAAGGCCAACATAGGCCGCGCGGTGGCCATCGTGCTCGACGGCACCGTGTACAGCGCGCCGAGAGTGAACGGCGAGATTGCCGGCGGAAGCTCCGAGATCACAGGAAACTTCACCATCGAGGAGACCAAAGACCTGGCCAACACGCTCAACTCGGGCAAGATGCCCGCCCCGACCCGCATCGTGCAGGAAGAGGTGGTGGGCCCGTCGCTCGGTATGGAGTCCATCCAGCAGGGCTTCGTGTCGTTCATCATCGCCTTCATAATACTGATGGCCTACCTCATTGTGCTCTACAACTTCATTCCGGGAATGGTGGCCAACATGGCGCTGCTGTTCAACCTGTTCTTCACGCTGGGCATAATGACCTCGTTCCAGTCGGTGCTCACCATGCCCGGAATAGCCGGACTTCTGCTCTCGCTCGGCATGGCCGTCGACGCCAACGTGCTCATACATGAGCGCGCCAAGGAGGAGCTGGCCAACGGCATCAACGTCAAGGAGGCCATAAACCGGGGCTACACCAACGCATTCTCGGCCATCTTCGACTCCAACCTCACGTCAATCATCACCGGCGTCATACTGTTCGTCTTCGGCACAGGTCCCATCCGCGGCTTCGCCACCACGTTCATCATCGGTCTGTGCTGCTCGTTCTTCACCGCCGTCTACATGACCCGCATGGTCTACGAGCACCAGCTCAAGCGCGACAAGTGGCTCAACCTGACGTTCACCACCGCCATATCGCGCAACATGCTGCAGAACACGAAGATCAACTTCATGGGCAAGCACAAGATGTCGTTCATCACATGGGCAGTCATCTCGGTGGTGTTCATCGGCAGCTTCGCCGTGCGCGGCTTCAGCGAGGGCATCGACTTCACCGGCGGCCGCAACTACGTGCTGCAGTTCGAGCAGCCCGTAGAGCCTGAGAACGTGCGCGAGGTGCTCCAGGGAGCGTTCGGCGAGGCCACCTGCAGCGCCATCGCCCTCGGCACAGACAAGCACACCATCCGCGTGACCACCAACTACAAGATAGAGTCCAACAGCCCCGACGTGGACAACGAGATTGAGAACATCCTCTACAAGAAGCTCCACGACGCCGGGCTTGTGACCCAGGCCGACGTCAACGCCTTCAAGAACCCCGACGTGCGCGCCGGAGGCTCCATCATCAGCAGCTCCAAGGTTGGGCCGGCAGTGGCCAAGGACATCACCTACGGCGCCATCGTCAGCGTGATCTTCGCCATCATCGCCATCTTCCTCTACATCCTGCTGCGCTTCCGCAACGTGGCATTCTCGCTCGGCTCAACGGTGGCGCTGGCTCTCGACACACTCTTCGTGCTCGGTGTCTACTCGCTGCTCTGGGGCGTGCTGCCCATGTCGCTGGAGATCGACCAGACGTTCATCGGAGCCATCCTGACCGTGATCGGTTACTCAATCAACGACAAGGTGGTGGTCTTCGACCGCATACGCGAGAACATGCACCTCTACCAGAAGCGCAACCTCTGGAACCTGTTCAACGACTCGCTCAACCAGACGCTCGCCCGAACAATCAACACCGGCTCGGCAACGCTGCTCGTGCTGCTCGTCATCATCTTCTTCGGAGGTGAGAGCATCCGCAGCTTCTCGCTGGCAATGATTCTCGGTATCGTCTTCGGTACGTTCTCGTCCATCTTCATCGCAGCCCCGGTGGCCTACTACACCATCGGCAAGCGCGAGCGCGGCGCGCGCAAGGAAGGGCTCGCCGAGGCGCAGAAATGACAAGATAACTAATACGAATTATATATATGTCGGACGGCCGCTCCCTGTGAAGGGGGCGGCCGTATTTTTTTGTCCGCCGCCACCCTGCCGCCGCCGATGCCGCAACAAGGCCGCCCCCGCAGCCTGCTCGGACAGCGGAAACGCATAAATATGCATTTGCGCGGCCCGCCCCCGCAGCCCGCAAAACGCCGCCGGAAGCGCCGTTTTTTGCCCCTCCGGAAGCGGGGCGGGCGGAACGGTTTTCCAATATAGGCCATTTCGGCCTGCAAGAAGGCCCATTTGGGATTGCAAAACAGGCCTTTTCGCAGACCAAAATGACCCCTGTTGCAACACGTTGAGAATCAAACAGTTGCGCAAATGGCTCTGAAAGGCTGCAAAAGGCGGCGGAAACGCGGCGGCGGACCGAGCCGGAGCCGCCTGCGCAGCGCATATTTATGCACTTTCCGCCAGCCATATTCATTCCCCACGCACTCCCTCCAATGAGGCAGACCGGCCGACGCCACCGCGCCCGACCGGCGCAGTACGGGCAGCCCGGCGGGCGCGGCAGGCTCAAAAAAGCGGCCCGCAATAACAATATGTGGAATATAATGTGTAACTTTGCAGCGTATTTTAAGGTAACACATCAATGCAAGACATCAGAAACATAGCCATCATCGCCCACGTGGACCACGGCAAGACCACGCTGGTGGACAAGATGATGCTCGCCGGAAACCTGTTCCGCGAGGGGCAGGACCTCAGCGGACAGGTGCTCGACAGCAACGACCTTGAGCGCGAGCGCGGCATCACCATCCTCTCGAAAAACGTCTCCATCAACTGGAAAGGCACCAAGATAAACATCATCGACACTCCGGGCCACTCCGACTTCGGCGGCGAGGTGGAGCGCGTGCTCAACATGGCCGACGGCTGCCTGCTGCTCGTCGACGCCTTTGAGGGACCGATGCCGCAGACGCGCTTCGTGCTGCAGAAGGCCCTGCAGATAGGCCTGAAGCCCATCGTGGTGGTCAACAAGGTTGACAAGCCCAACTGCCGCCCCGAGGAGGTCTACGAGATGGTGTTCGACCTGATGTTCTCGCTCAACGCCACCGAGGACCAGCTCGACTTCCCCGTGGTCTACGGCTCGGCCAAGAACGGCTGGATGGGTGAGGATTACAAGACTCCCACCGGCGACATCAACTACCTGCTGGACAAGATCATAGAGGTGATTCCCGCCCCGAAGGTGATCGAGGGCACGCCGCAGATGCTCATCACCTCGCTCGACTACTCCAGCTACACGGGCCGCATAGCCGTGGGCCGCGTGCACAGGGGCACGCTGCGCGAGGGCATGAACATAACGATAGCCCACCGCGACGGCTCGCAGGAGAAGACGCGCATAAAGGAGCTGCACACCTTCGAGGGTATGGGCCACGCCAAGACGGCCGAGGTGCAGAGCGGCGACATCTGCGCCATCATCGGCCTGGAGCGCTTCGAGATCGGCGACACCATCTGCGACTTCGACAATCCCGAGCCGCTGCCCCCCATCGCCATCGACGAGCCCACCATGAGCATGCTCTTCACCATCAACGACTCGCCCTTCTTCGGCCGCGAGGGCAAGTATGTCACCAGCCGCCACATCAACGACCGCCTGCAGAAGGAGCTTGAGAAGAACCTCGCCCTGCGCGTGGCCCCCTTCGAGGACAGCACCGACAAGTGGATTGTCAGCGGCCGCGGCGTGCTCCACCTCTCCGTGCTCATCGAGACGATGCGCCGCGAGGGCTACGAGCTTCAGGTGGGCCAGCCCCAGGTTATCTACAAGGAGATTGACGGCCGGCGGTGCGAGCCCATCGAGGAGCTGACCATCAACGTGCCAGAGGAGTTCGCCAGCAAGATGATAGACATGGTGACCCGCCGCAAGGGCGAGATGACATCCATGGAGAGCCAGGCCGACCGCGTGAACATAGAGTTCGACATCCCCTCGCGCGGCATCATCGGACTGCGCACCAACGTGCTCACCGCCAGCCAGGGCGAGGCCATCATGGCACACCGCTTCAAGGAGTACCAGCCCTACAAGGGCGACATCAGCCGCCGCACCAACGGCTCGATGATAGCCATGGAGACGGGCACCGCCTACGCCTACTCCATCGACAAGCTGCAGGACCGCGGCAAGTTCTTCATCGACCCGGGCGACGAGGTCTACGCCGGCGAGGTGGTCGGGGAGCACGTCCACGACAACGACCTGGTGATAAACGTCACCAAGGCAAAGCAGCTCACCAACACCCGCGCCAGCGGCTCCGACGACAAGGCCCGCATCATCCCCCGCACCGTGCTCTCGCTCGAGGAGGCGCTGGAGTACATCAAGGAGGACGAGCTGGTGGAGGTGACGCCCAAGAGCATGCGCATGCGCAAGACCATACTCGACCACAACGAGCGCAAGAAGAGCCAGAAGGCGTGACACGGCCCGGCATCCGGAGCCGCGGCACATCAATTATATAGAACAAGACACGCCCCGCCGCAACGGATTCAGCACCGTGCGGCGGGGCGTGCTTGCTGCCACTGCCGAAAGTCCGCCCCAGCTATCCCGGATAATTCATGTTCTCCTCGCCGATGTTCTCCAGCACCTCGGTGAGGAACTTCCGCGCCTCCCAGCGCGCCATGGGCAGGTCGTGCAGCAGCCAGTTGCCGCAGTCGCGGGGCGCCGCGCCGGGCACCTCGCCCTCGAACGAGGCTATGAAGGCGAACGTGCGGCGCATCAGCTCCACGATGTCGCGGCTCTCCAGGTCGCCGCGCATGAGCAGGTAGTTGCCCGTGAGGCAGCCCATAGGCCCCCAGTACACTATGCGGTCACGCCATTCAGGGTCGTTCCTCAGGAATGTGGCGGCCAGATGCTCGATGGTGTGCAGAGCGCCGGGGTGGAGCGCCGGCTCGCGGTTGGGCTCCTTCATGCGTATGTCGAACGTGGTGACGGTGTCGCCGCCCACGCTGTCCTTGCGCGAGACGTATATCCCGCGCAGCAGCCTGTCGTGGTTGATTGTGAAACTTGGTATCTTTTCCAACTCTGAAGAATTAAGGGTTAAAGGTTAAAAATTAAAAGAATATGCTCTTGTGGGCGGGCGGACAGCCTGGCGCCGAAACCTGCGGCAGCCCCCGAAGCCGCACTACAGCCGCTCCAGGAAGGCCTTCGTGACGTGGAACGAGCTGTCGGCCAGCCGGTCCCAGAAGTCGAAGTACTGGCTGGCCTTGTCGTCCTTGAGCGGTATGTCGCTGATGATGCGGAAGCTGACGAACGGCACTCCGAAAGTGTGGCACACCTGGGCTATGGCCGCCGACTCCATGTCAACGGCCATGGCCTCGGGAAAGCGGCTGAGGATGGAGCGCATCTTGTCGCGCGAATCGACAAACCAGTCGCCCGTGACCGTCAGCCCCGCCACGACCCTCGTGCCGCAGCCGATGCCCAGGGCGCGGTCCAGCAGCCTGCTGTCCGAAGCGAACCGCGCCGGCATGCCCATTATCTGGCCGTAGGCCTCGCCGCCGCCGCAGTAGGCGTCGTGGTAGCACGACTCCGTGGCCACCACCACATCCTGCACCTCAAGCTCTGCCGACGCTCCGCCGGCCACGCCCGTCGACACCACCGCGTCGGGGCTGAAGGCGTTTATCATGTCCGTGGCCCAGATGGCGGCGTTGACCTTTCCCACGCCGCACTGCACCATCACAATCTCGTTGCCGCCCATTGTTCCCGTGGTGTATGTCTTGCCCCCGCGCACGGTCTCAGCCGCGCCGGCGAGCAGAGCCCTCACCCTGGCGAACTCCTTGTCCATTGCAATGACAATGCCTGTTCTCATCTTGTATGCTTGTTTAACGCGGCAAAGATAGCAAATAAATATGAATTATGCCGCAAAATCGGCTCTTAGGCGCGGCGGCGGGGCGCTTTTTGGCAGAAAAAACGTATCTTTGCACCGGTTTATCAGAACTGAAATCAAAACTATAAGATAAATGAAAACATTGAAGCGATGCCTGCCCGACATACTGGCAGTGCTGTTATTTGCCGTTCTGGCGTTTGCCTATTTCTTCCCGGCAGACACCGAGGGGCGCATTCTTTACCAACACGACGCCTCCGCCGGGCGCGGCTCCGGCCAGGAGATTGCCGACTACCGCGAGCGCACCGGCGAGACCCCGCGCTGGACGAACACCCTCTTCAGCGGAATGCCCACGTACCAGATGGCGCCGTCTTACGACAGCCTGAACATCCTCAAGCAGGCCGACCGAGTGTTCCACCTGTGGCTCCCTGAGTACGTCCTGCTGGTGTTCTCCTACATGCTGGGCTTCTACATCCTGCTGCGGGCCTTCAACTTCCGCCAGTCGCTGGCCGTCCTCGGCTCCGTCATCTGGGCCTTCAGCAGCTACTTCTTCATAATCATCGCCGCCGGCCACATCTGGAAGGCCATGGCGCTGGTCTATCTGCCGCCCATGATCGCGGGCGTGGCGCTGGCCTACCGCGGCCGCTACCTGTGGGGATTCCTGCTCACGGCCCTGTTCACCGGCCTTGAGGTCTACGCCAACCACGTGCAGATGACCTATTATTACCTCTTCATCATCCTCTTTCTGGTCATCGCCTGGCTCGTCGAGGCGCTGCGCCGGCACCGTCTGGCCCACTTTCTCAAGGCCACGGGCGTGTGCGCCGCCGGTGCCGCGATAGGCGTCTGCATGAACATCTCCAACCTCTACCACACGTGGGAATACTCGCAGGAGTCCATGCGCGGCAAGAGCGAGCTGGTCAAGGAGCGCTCGGAGAACCAGACGAGCAGCGGGCTCGACCGCGACTACATCACCCAGTGGAGCTACGGCATCGGCGAGACCTGGACCCTGCTCGTGCCCAACGCCAAGGGCGGGGCCAGCGTGCCCCTGAGCCAGAACAAGACGGCCATGGAGCACGCCGACAACACCTACACGCCCATCTACCAGCAGCTGGGCCAGTACTGGGGCGAGCAGCCCGGCACCAGCGGCCCCGTCTACGTGGGCGCCTTCGTGCTCACGCTCTTCATCCTGGGCCTGTTCATCGTCAAGGGACCCGTCAAGTGGGCGCTGCTGGCCGCCACCGTGCTGTCGGTGCTGCTCTCGTGGGGCCACAATTTCATGTGGTTCACCAACCTGTTCATTGACTACGTGCCCATGTACGCCAAGTTCCGCACCGTGGCCTCCATACTCGTCATCGCCGAGTTCACCATCCCGCTGCTGGCCATGCTGGCGCTGAAGAAGATTGTCGACGAGCCTGAGATACTCACAAAGAAGATAAAGTTCGTCTACGCCAGCTTCGCCCTCACCGGCGGCGTGGCCCTGCTCTTCGCCCTGCTGCCCTCGCTCTTCTTCCCCGACTACGTGTCGTCGTCGGAGATGCAGGCCATCGGCCAGCTCCCACCCGAGCACGTGCAGCCGCTGATAGCCAACCTGACGGAGATGCGCAAGGCCATGTTCACCGCCGACTGCTGGCGCTCCTTCTGGATCATCGTGGCCGGCACGCTGCTGCTCCTGCTCTTCAAGGCGCGCAAGCTCAAGGCCGGAGCCATGACCGGAGCGTTGGTAGCGCTCTGCCTCATAGACATGTGGCAGGTCAACAAGCGCTATCTCTACGACGATATGTTCGTGGAGAAGAGCGTGCGCACCGCGCCGATGGAGATGACCGACACCGAGCGCCAGATCCTCAAGGACAAGCAGCTGCACTACCGCACGCTCAACCTGGCCTCCAACACGTTCAACGAGAACGAGACATCATACTATCTGAAGAGCATCGGGGGCTACCACGCCGCCAAGCTGCGCCGCTACCAGGAGCTGATCGAGGCTCACATCGCGCCCGAGATGCAGAACATCTACAAGGCCGTGAGCGAGAGCCACGGCGACATGACGCGCGTCAACGGCGACAGCCTGTTCCCCGTGCTCAACATGCTCAACGCCAAATACTTCATCATGCCGCTGCAGTCGGGCCAGACGGTGCCCCTGCAGAACCCCTACGTCTATGGCAACGCATGGTTTGTTGACAAGGTGAGCTATGTTGACAACGCCAACCAGGAGCTCAGCGCGGTGGGCAAGACAGACCTGCGCCACGAGGCCGTGGCCGACAGGAAGTTCAGCGGCGAGCTGGGCCAGAGCCGCCCGCAGGACAGCACGAGCGTCGTCAGGCTCACCGAGTATGACGCCACACGCCTGAAATACGACGTCAACTCCACTGCCGGAGGCGTCATCGTGTTCTCAGAGATATACTATCCCGAGTGGACAGCCACCGTCGACGGCCAGGAGGTGCCCGTGGGCCGCGTCAACTACGTGCTGCGCGCCATCAACGTCAAGCCCGGCCGCCACACCGTGGAGCTGTCGTTCTTCCCCAAGTCGGTGGACCGCACCGAGGCCATAGCCTACGCCGCCTACGCCGTGCTGGCCGCAGTGGTGGTGCTTCTGGCGCTCATGGAGTGGCGCCGCCGCAGAAAAGAGACGGCTCCCGCCGCCGGAACAAACAGCTGACGCCCGCCAGCATCCCGAACGCCGAGGTGCGCGTGGGGCTGATGCGGTCGCTGCTCGGCAATTACGTTGACGTGCCGCGCGAGGCCAACGCGGCCATTGCCCTGATGAGCGTGCCGCTCAGGCGGGGCAACAATGGCGAGGACGGACTGCGCATAAAGCTCTGGTTCGACTTCAGACAAAGACCTGAACAGCCAGACAAGACTAATCACTCCGCCCGCCCGGCAGACATCTGCCGGCGGGCGGAGTTTTATTTTTTCGACCTCAGTCTGAGCATCAGCAGCACGAAATAAAGCCGCGGCAGAAGCCTGAGCCTGTCGGCCGGACCGTCAAGCTCACGTATTATAGCGATGTTCTGGCGCAGACCCTCGGCGCGGTTTGTGTTCGACACGCCGCCGGTGTCGAACACCGAGACGGGAAAATCAAGTTTGAGGAATGTCTTGTTGTGCTTCCACAACAGTTTGAAAAGTTTGAAGTCGGCCGACATAGTGTACTTCGTGTCATAGGGAAACTGCCTGAGGCACGAGGTCTTTATGAACGCGCTCTGGTGGCAGAAGTACATTCTGTGGCCGTTGTGAGGGCTTTCAGCGGGCTTCACAAAATCACCCCCACCGTTTGGCTTCGGCTTGACCACGCCGCCGTAAACCACGTCAGCGGCCTTGTCTCCGACCGCCTCAAGCACCGCCTTTGCCGTGTCGTGCGACGCGAAGGTGTCGCCGGCGTTCAGGAAGATGCACCACTCGCCCGAGGCCATGCCCACGCCCTTGTTCATCGCGTCATATATGCCGTTGTCTTTTTCCGATATCTTCTTGTCTATCACGTGGCTGTAGTCCGCCATCACCTGCGGCGTGCCGTCTGTCGAGCCCCCGTCCACCACGATGGTCTCGATGTCTCCGCAATGCTGCGCCTCGACGCTCTTCAGCGTTTTCTCAAGCATCGGGGCGGCGTTGAGGCACACCGTAATGACAGAAATCCTTGGTAATCTTTCCATTGGTTGTCCTTTTGTTGAAACGTATTGGCAAAATTACAAAATTAATTCTTACCTTTGTCAGAAAACATTCAGAAATGGAAGGAATCTCTGTTGTCATCAACACATACAATGCCGAGAAACACCTTGCCCGCGTGCTCGACTCCGTAAGCGGATTTGACGAGGTGGTGATATGCGACATGGAGAGCACCGACGCCACGGTGGAGATTGCCCATAGCCGGGGATGCCGCGTCGTGACGTTCCCCAAGGGCGACTGCGTGAGCGCGGAGCCGGCGCGCACCTTCGCCATACAGTCGGCCGCGTTCAAGTGGGTTCTGATGGTCGATGCCGACGAGCTGGTCACTCCCGCGCTGCGCGACTATCTCTACGCGCTCATCAAAACAGCCGACTGTCCGCAAGGTCTGTGGCTGCCGCGCAGGAACTTCTTCATGGGCCGCCTCATGCACAGCAACTATCCCGACTATGTTCTGCGCTTCTTCGTCCGCGACGGCACCACGTGGCCTCCCTACGTACACACCTTTCCCGAGGTGAAAGGCCGAGTTGACAAGATTCCGGCCAGACGCACCGACCTCGCGCTGGTCCACATCGCAAACGACACCGTGCGCTCCATCGTGGCCAAGACCAATCTCTACACCGACAACGAGGTTGAAAAGAAAGCCGCCCGCCGCTACGGCATCGGTGCGCTGCTGTGGCGCCCGCTCTTCCGCTTCTTCAAGTCATACGTGCTCAAGGGAGGCTTCCGCGACGGCCGCGAGGGCTTCATCTGCGCCTGCTATGAGGGTCTCTACCAGTTCGTCATGGTCAGCAAGATAATGGAGCGGAGGCTCCGCCGCGAGGTATAACAGCTCCGGCAAACAGTGTCTTTACCTTACCCCACCTATCACCAAAAGCCTTTCTGATGAACCATATCCCACTGCCGCCCACACCGCGCGGACTCTTCAGAAGAGCCGCCCGCCTTGTCGCGGTCTGCTTGCTGGCGCTGGCCGCCGCAGCCCCGGCGCATGGCGGCGACCGCCGGTGGGAGCCCTACTTCGACGACCTGGCGGCCATGGACGACGCCTCAGGCACCGACTGGGCCGAGGCCTACGACATGCTGTGCGAGCTTGAGGACAACCCCGTCAACATCAACGCCGCCACCCGCGAGGAGCTGGAGCGGCTGCCGTTCCTGAGCGACGCCCAGGTGAGCGACATCCTCGAATACATCTGCCGCCACGGGCCGATGGCGTCGCCCGCCGAGCTGCAGCTCATCACGAGCCTCGACTACACGCGCCGCCACCTGCTGCAGTGCTTCACGGTGGCCGGGCCAGGGCCGGAGGGGGCGCGGCCAACGGCGGCGGAGACGCTCAGGCGGGGCCGCCACGAGCTCGTGGCCACGCTGCGGGCGCCGCTCTACGACCGCGCGGGCGACCGCAACGGCTATCTCGGCTACAAATACAAGCACTGGCTGCGCTACACCTTCACCTCGGGCGACATCCTGCGCGCGGGCTTCGCGGCCTCGCAGGACGGCGGCGAGCCTTTCTTCGCCGCCGGAAACACCCTGGGCTACGACTTCTACTCGTTCTACATCAGCCTCAACCTGCCCGGCCGGCTGGAGTCAGTCATCCTGGGGCGCTACACCGCCTCGTTCGGCATGGGGCTGGTGACCAACACCGGCTTCAGCCTCGGCAAGCTATCGGCACTGTCAACCCTGGGCCGGACCCCGGCAGGGCTGCGCCCCACGGCGTCGCGCTCCACGGCCTCCTATCTACAGGGCGCGGCGGCCCGCGTGCGCCTCGGCCGCGGCATGAGGCTCAGCCTCTTCGCCTCCTGGCGCCCCCACGACGCCACGCTCAACAAGGACGACGGCTCGGCGGCCACCATCGTCACCTCTGGCTACCACCGCACGCCCGCCGAGATGGCCAAGAAGAACAACACCCACTCAGCCACCGCCGGCGCCAACCTGAGCCTCGCGGCGGGGGCGTTCCGCATAGGAGCCACCGCCGCCTACACCCACTACGACCGCCCGCTGCGCCCCAACACCGCCGCGCCCTACCGCCGCCACTACCCCTCGGGCAGCGACTTCGCCAACGCGGGGGTGGACTACAGTTACACCTCCCACTCTTTCTCCCTGCGGGGCGAGACCGCCATCGACCGCAGCGGCAACGTGGCCACCGTCAACAGTGCCACCGCCAGTCTGGGCAGCCGCTTCGGCATGGCCGTCATCCACCGCTTCTACTCCTGCCGCTACGAGGCCGTGCTGGCCGACGCCTTCAGCGAGGGAGGCCGCGTGCAGAACGAGCACGGCGCCTATCTGGGCCTCTGGTGGCAGGCCGCGCGCCGCCTGCGCCTCACGGCCTATGCCGACTATGCCCGCTTTGCCTGGCCGCGCTACCGCATCTCGCGCCCCTCAGCCGCCCTCGACGGCATGCTCACCGCCGCCTACACCGCCCCGGCGTGGCGGATAGACGCCCGCTACCGCCTGCGCCGCCGCCAGCGCGACAACGCCGACAAGACCGCCCTCACCGACATAACCGACCACCGCCTGCGCCTCGCGCTGACCGCAGGCACCGACGAAAGCCGGTGGCAGCTGCGCACGCAGGCCGACGCCTCGGCGGCACGCAGCGCCGAGACCTCGCGCGGACTGATGCTGAGCCAGAGCGCCACGCTGCGCCTCAGGCGGCTGCAGCTCTACGCCATGGCCGCGTGGTTCGCCACCGACGACTACGACAGCCGCCTCTACGCCACCGAGCGCGGCCCGCTCTACAGCTTCCAGTCGGCAGCTTTCTATGGCCGGGGGCTGCGCCTGGCGCTCATGGCCCGCGCCGACCTGGGCCGCAGCCTCATGCTGCTGCTCAAGGCCGGCACGACAAAATACTTCGACCGCAGCGCCATCGGCAGCGGCCACCGCCTCATAGACAGCTCGGCCATGACCGACATCGACGCGCAGCTGAGGTGGAGGTTCTGACGACAGGGCGGCACCATTTATTTTATAAAAAGTTTGGATTTTTATTCTTTTTCATCTATCTTTGCCTACGGATAAAATTCCACAGACATCACAGAAAACCGCATGAACGCCAAGGCAACATATTGGATTGAAATGTCAGATTATGATTTCGACACGGCAAAGGCTATGCTTGAAACCAAGCGTTACCTTTATGTTGCTTTCATGTGCCACCAAACCATAGAGAAAATCCTGAAAGCCTATTGGAGCAATGTGCTGGAAGAACCGCCTTTGAAGATTCACAGCCTGTCAAGACTTGCCGAGAAAAGCGGTTTGGACAAGGATATGTCGGAAGAACAAACGGACTTCATTGACGAGCTTGAACCGTTGAACATAGAAGCACGTTATCCCTCATATAAGGAGCGCTTCCGGTGTTCCAAAAGGTGGAGCGGAAAAGGTGGAACTGAAATCTCCACCGAATAAGATTCTTTCTCACTGATTTGCAATGTTTTGCGTATCAAGAAAACGTGGATGGTTTCCTACTTTTGTCCCACTAAAAAACTGTAGGAAAAATGAAAAGAAACTCGTTCAATGTGCTTTTCTTCATCAAGAAAGCCAAACTGTTGAAAAACGGAGAAGCCTCTGTATGTATGCGCATCACCGTGAATGGTGCGCGAGTGGAAACCAACATCCGCAAGAGCATCGACCCTGCTTCGTGGAATCAGGCAAAGGAGTGTGCCCGTGGAAAAAGCCGTAAGTCGTGCGACCTGAATGCCTACATCGAAGATGCCAAAATCAGGCTCCATCAAATCTTCAAAGAACTGGAGGAACAGCGGCAACCCATTACCGCACGTTTGTTGCAGGAGAAATTCTTTGGGCAGGACAAAGAGCCGGAAGAAGTCCGCACCCTCATCGGCACAATGCAGGAACACAATGACCAATGCCGTGCGCTTGTCGGCAAAGATTACGCATTAATTACCGTCCGCCGTTATGAAAGCTGCAAACGCTATCTCGCGGAACTTATCAAGCAGAAATACGGGAAGGAAGATTTACCGCTGACAGAAGTCAACGGTGAGTTGGTTCGTGCTTTTGAGTTTTATCTCAAAACGGAAAAGTCCTGCCAACAGAACACCGTTATCCGCTACATGAAATGCCTGAAGAAAATCACCAATCTGGCATTAGCTAATGAATGGATTGCCAAAGATCCGTTTGTCGGCATCAAGTTCCATGAGAAAGAGGTTGTACGTGAGTTCCTGACGATGGACGAGCTACTCACCATCTACCACAAAGACTTTCCATTGGAGCGCATCCGAATCGTGCGTGATGTCTTCATCTTTGCAGCGTTCACCGGGTTGGCGTTCATTGACGTACAACAACTTTCTCCTGAACACATCGTGGAAGATGCGAATGGCAACCTGTGGATTCGCAAGACACGGCAAAAGACAAAGAACATGTGCAATATCCCTTTGCTTGACATTCCTTTGGAAATTCTCCGTAAGTATGCCGACCATCCCGTTTGCCAAAAGAAAAGGGTATTGCTGCCTGTTCCCTGCAATCAGAAGATGAACAGTTACCTGAAAGAGATAGCCGATTTATGCCTGATAAAGAAGAATTTAACCACTCACGCCGC
>CALUGW010000005.1 GCA_944320305.1 uncultured Prevotella sp.
AGGGACGAACGATATTTCAAACTGAGGCTATATGCTCTACATGATTCTCGTATCACTCTAAATGTCGGATGAACCTTATTTCTTTCGTGTATATACATTTAACAAGGAACTGTAAAACCCGAATCGCTCATATGCTGTGCGGCATTTACAGGCGGAAAACGCCGCAAATTTTGCGGCAAAGACACGTTGCGAAATACGTCTTTATCACAATCCGGAACATCACACCCTACTTGTCTTTCTTTCCGAAGACGGAGAAGTGGACATAGCGCTTGGGATGGCGGCGCAGGTCGATCATCAGCGAGTCGGCGTTCTTGACCGTGGAGTTGAGGTTGGTGTAGAGCGCGGTGTCGCGCATGAGCAGCCCCAGGGTGCCCTCGTTGCTGTTGAGCCGCTCGGTCATCTGGCGCACATTGTCGAGCGTCTGGTCCACGCGGGCCACCGTTCCGGCCAGGTCGAGGGCGGCAAGACTGTCGGTGAAGCGCTCGGTGTTGCCGAGTATGCCGTCGGCCTTGTCCATCATTCCCGGCACCCGGCTGTTGAGCGAGGCCATGAGTGTGTTGAGACGGGCTGTGGTGACGGTGAGGTTGGAGGTTATCTCGTTGGCATTGTGGAGCGTGCCCGCCAGCGCCGGATCGGCCAGCAGCACGTTGAGACGGTCCATGATGGAGTCGAGCTTGGGCAGCACCTGCTGCACGGCGGGAATGAGGTCGGCGGCCTTGCCGAGCATTCCGGCGGCCATGCCCCCGCCGATGGTGTCGCCGGCGGCGACGAGGGCGGAGCGGTCGGCGCCCAGCCTGAGGCTCACCTTGACGTTGCCGAGCATGTCGCTCTCAATCTCGGCCACCGTGCCGCGCGGCACGCGCATACGCTTGTCCAGCCCGAGCGCGGCCACAATATGGCCTGAGGCATAGTCGTAGGCTATATCCTTGACCACGCCGACCTTGTAGCCGTCGGCGTAGACGGAGCTTGAGGCGGACAGTCCGCTGATGTTGTCGAAGGTGGCATAGTAGACATCCTCGTCGGAAAACAGGCTCAGTCCTTTCAGGAACTGCAGGCCGAAGAACAGCACCACAATCCCCACAACAGCCACAAGGGCTATCTGAACTTCCTTTGTAATGTATTTCATAACAGACAATTATTGTTTCTTACTGTTGGCGGCACGCTGCCTGAACCCGGTCACGGCGGCTGCCACATCGGTGCGGCGCCCGTCGCTGAAGGCCACGATGAACGCCTGGGGGAACTTGTCGAGCAGCGTGCGGCGCAGACGGCTGACCTCGTTGTAGTCGGCCGATGAGCCGCAGGTGTACTTGTAAAGCCCGCCCTCCTCGTAGCACTCCACGCCGCTGACGCCCTTGAAGGCCTTGTCGCCGGCGGGCAGGGGGCGGCTGCTGGCCATGAGCTGCACCTTGAAGACGGTCTCGCCAGCCCCGGCGGGAGCCACGGCAGCCTCAGCAGAAGCCTCAGCGGAGGCCGGCGCGGCTGCGGGCGGCGTAACATCGGGCGCGGGCGCGGCGGCAGGCTCTGCCTGAGCCGCGCTGCCGGAGGCTGCGACAGGAGCCTGCGCCGGAGCGGGGTCCTTGCCTGCGGCAGCGGCTGAAGCGGCGGCGCGGGCGCGGCGCAAGCCGGCGGCCACATCGCCGACGGTCTCGCGCGGCGCGGCCTTATGCTCAAGAGCGGCCTCGCGGGCCTCGCGCTCAGCCTTTTCGGCCTCCTCGGCTTTCTCGCGGGCCTCGCGCTCGGCCTTGCGCCGCTCGCGGCGCGACATCTTCTTGTCGGCGTCGCCGCTGCCTGCTTTCTTTCCGTCGGCGTCCGCCCTGGCGTCGGCGCCGCTGCCGGAGTCGGGACGGAAAGGCACGGTGATGTTGCGGTCGTACTTGCGCTTGTAGTCGGCAAAGGCCTGATAGATGCCGCGGCCGAGGGCGTCGATGCCCCCCTTGCTGTTGAGGAAACGCTCCTCGTCGGCGGTGGTGATGAAGCCCAGCTCTATGAGGCAGCTGGGCATGGACGTCTCGCGGAGCACGAGGAAACCGGCCTGCTTGACGCCCTTGTTGACACGCCCGGCGGCGGCGCAGGCACGGCGCTGCACCATGCGCGCCAGATCGACGCTCTTGGCCATGTTGCGGTCCTGTATGAACTCAAAGAGGATGTAGCTCTCGGCCGAATTGGGGTCGAAGCCCTCGTAGTGCTGCTTGTAGTCGCTCTCGTAGAGAATGACGGAGTTCTCGCGCTTGGCCACGTCGAGATTGTCGGCGGCGCGGTGCATGCCCAGGGTGTAGGTCTCCATGCCGCGCGCCACCTTGCCGCGCGGCAGGGCGTTGGTGTGGATGGAGACGAAGAGGTCGGCCTTGTTGCGGTTGGCAATCTTAGCCCGCTCGTGCAACGGCACGAAGACATCGGTCTTGCGTGTGTAGACAACGCGGACGTCGGGCAGATTGCGCTCGACATAGCGCCCGAAGGCGAGCGCGACGTTGAGATTGATGTTTTTTTCCTTGGAAATGCGGCCTGCCGCACCGGCGTCATGTCCGCCGTGACCGGCGTCGATGACAAGCGTGAACCTGCCGTCTGCCGCGGCAAAAGCCACGGTGACGGCCGCCAATGTGAACAAAAACGCGACAAGCCTCTTGTACATAACGCTCTAAAATTACGCAAAAGTAATGATAAATCCAGAAAAACCCGAATTATTCAGAGAGTTTTATTATTTATTAATTGTATTTCCACTCCGGCGCCGGCACAGTCGGCACCCATCGGCGGATTGACCTTGGTGATGCTGAGCCGGAGCGAGGTGATGGCGGGGAAGGCGGCGAACAAGGCTCTGGCGATGCGCCCTGCGGCATGCTCCAGCAGGCGCGACGGCTCGGCCATCTCGCGCTTCACGATGCCGAACACGTCGGCATAGCTCAGTGTGTCGCGCACATCGTCGGTGAGCATGGCGCGCTCGATATTGTAGCCGGCGCGAAGATTGATGATGAAGTCGGCCCCGACGGCAGTCTCTTGGGGCGACACTCCGTGACGGGCGTGAATGCGCAGGTCGCGGATGAAGACAGATGATGATTCGAGAAGCATTTGTTTTTATTTTTTAGGAGACGGGAGACAGGAGTTCAGACATTTGTCTTTTTGGAGGCTGGAGACAGACATTTACAAAATGTATTGTCTGCAATTTGCCATGTTGCGTCCTCTCTATAAGGGCGTGTCTCGCAAGTCACCCCGCACTTGTGATGCGGAGCGCGGAATGACGGTGTATGCGAGACACGCCCCTTTATAGTGGAATACGGCTTGCAAATTGCCGGTATTCATTATTACAAAAGCACTTCATGACGACACGGCCTGCAAAGGTCTTAACTCCTTAACTTCTTGACTCCTTAACTCCTTATAAGCCAAATGTCTTGACTCCTAAAACTATCCGCACCGGCTGGCGCCGCAGTTCTTGCAGATGAGGCAACCCTCCTGATAGACGAGCGACTCATGGCCGCACACGGGGCACTTCTGGCCCTTGGCCTCGGTGCCATCGACAACATATTTCTTGAGGGCGCGCTCAACACCGTTCTTCCATGTGTTGATGCTCTCGTCCTTGAGCTGGAGCGAGCTGACAAGCTTGATGACGTGCGCAATGGGCATACGGTAGCGCAAGACGCCGCTGATAAGCTTGGCGTAGTTCCAGTATTCGGGGTTGAACTTCTCGCTCAGACCCTCGACGGTGGTCTTGTAGCCGCGCTTGTTCTCAAACTGGAAGTCGTAGCGGTGCTTGCCGTTCTCGTCTGTCTGCTTGATGATCTTGCCCTTGGTGACGGTCTTGGGGAGCACGATGCCCTCGTCGTCGTCCTGCAGTCCGGTGAAGATCTCGTAAGGATAGCCGTTGAGCAGGCCCACGAAAGCCACCCACTTCTCCTTGTTGTTCTGGAAGCGCACCACGTCGCACTCCAGCTCCTTGGGCCTCACCTCGGTCACTTCGGGCTGCTTGCACGGCGCCGGCTCGTTGGTAAGGTCGGCGGCCGCTCCCTTCTTGTCTTTCTTAGAGACGGAGATCATAACGCCCGAGCGGCTGCCGTCGCGGTAGATGGTGCAGCCCTTGCACCCCGAGCGCCACGCCTCGACATAGAGCCGGTTCACGAGCGCCTCGTCAACATCGGCAGGCAGGTTGATGGTGACGCTGATGGAGTGGTCAACCCACTTCTGGATGGCACCCTGCATGCGCACCTTCATAACCCAGTCAACGTCGTTGGCCGTGGCCTTGTAGTAAGGCGACTTGGCCACAAGGGCGTCTATCTCCTCCTGGGTGTACTTCTTGTCGAGGTCGTAGCCGTTCACCTTCATCCACTTGAGGAACTTGCGGTGGTAGACGATGTACTCCTCGAACGAGTCGCCCACCTCGTCAACGTAGTCAACATGGACGTCGGGGTCGCCGGGATTGACCTTGCGGCGGCGCTTATAGACAGGCAGGAACACAGGCTCGATGCCGCTGGTGGTCTGGGTCATGAGGCTCGTGGTGCCGGTTGGGGCGATGGTAAGGCAGGCAATGTTGCGGCGCCCGTAGCGGGCCATGTCGCCGTAAAGCTGCGGGTCGGCCTCACGGAGCCTGGCCACGAAGGGATTGTCCTGCTCGCGGGCGGCATCGTAGACGGCGAACGCCCCGCGCTCGCGGGCCATATCAACCGACGAGCGGTAAGCCGCAAGGGCGAGCGTCTTGTGCACCTCGACAGAGAAGCCGGTGGCCTCCTCGGTGCCATAACGCAGCCCCATGGCGGCCAGCATGTCGCCCTCGGCGGTGATGCCAACGCCGGTGCGGCGGCCCATGCCGCTCTTCTTCTTGATTTTTTCCCACAGGTGGCGCTCGGCGCCCTTCACCTCCTCGCTCTGCGGGTCGCTGTCAACTTTCTGCATGATCATGTCTATCTTCTCAAGCTCCAGGTCCACGATGTCGTCCATGATGCGCTGGGCGGCGTACACGTGGCGGCGGAAAAGGTCGTAGTCGAAACAGGCGTCCTTGGTGAAGGGGTTGACCACATAGGAGTAAAGGTTTATGGACAGCAGGCGGCAGGAGTCGTAAGGGCAGAGCGGAATCTCTCCGCACGGGTTCGTGGACACGGTGCGGAAGCCCAGGTCGGCATAGCAGTCGGGCAGGCTCTCGCGGATGATGGTGTCCCAGAAGAGCACGCCCGGCTCGGCGCTTTTCCATGCGTTGTGCACAATCTTCTCCCACAGGGCGCGGGCACTGATCTCCTTGCGCCACTCCGGCTGGTCGCTGCCGATGGGGAACTGCTGCACGTAGGGGCGGTCGTCGATGGCCGCCTGCATGAACTCGTCGTCAATCTTCACCGACACATTGGCGCCGGTGACCTTGCCCTCGGTCATCTTGGCGTCGATGAACGCCTCGCTGTCGGGATGCTTGATGCTCACGGAGAGCATGAGCGCACCGCGGCGCCCGTCCTGCGCCACCTCGCGTGTGGAGTTGCTGTAACGCTCCATGAAGGGCACAAGGCCGGTGGAGGTGAGGGCGGAGTTGTTGACGGGCGAGCCCTTGGGCCTGATGTGCGACATGTCGTGGCCCACGCCACCGCGCCTCTTCATGAGCTGCACCTGCTCCTCGTCGATGCGCATGATGGCGCCGTAGGAATCGGCGTCGCCGTCAAGGCCTATCACGAAGCAGTTGCTCAGCGAGGCTATCTGGTGGTTGTTGCCGATGCCCGTCATGGGGCTGCCGGCCGGAATGATGTAGCGGAAGTGGTCGAGCAGGGCGAACACCTCGTCGGCAGACATGGGGTTGGCGTATTTCTGCTCTATGCGCGCAATCTCGTTGGCAATGCGCCAGTGCATATCTTCGGGCGACTTCTCGTAGATGTTGCCGAAGCTGTCCTTCATGGCGTACTTGTTGACCCACACACGGGCGGCCAACTCATCGCCGCGGAAGTAATCGAGCGAAGCGGCGTAAGCCTCTTCGTAGGTGAATGTCTTGTCGGAATTCATGAGTCTGTTATTGTTAGCGTGGGCAAAGTTAGACCTTTTTTGCGAGATAAAAAAACATTTCTACGGAAAACTTTTCCCTTTTCAAAACAAAAAAAGTTTTCCAAAACGGATAACTTTTTAGTCCTCACCGCGATACGCGACCTGCATAAAGTAAAACGGCGGAGGCACGGACATGGAGCGCAGGAAAGCGGCTTGTTTATTTTAATTGTATATCCGCATTTTGCCAGATGGACATTCTTTTTTTGAATATCCGCAAGTTACCAAGTTGTGTGTTCCATAAGGGGCGTGTCTCGCATACCGTCATTTCGCGTCGGAGCGCGGAATGACGGTATGCGAGACACGCCCTGCTGACATTGGAGCATTTGGCAACTTGCGGATATGCGGATATTCATTTTCTTTTTTATTTGCAGGCCTTTTGCCGTTTTTCGACTGGCACCAGAAAAAAAATCATGGCCAAAAGGCTTGCCGGATTACGTATTTTTTTTGTATATTTGCACACAACAAACCCCGCAAACGCTCCCGCCGGAGAGTGGCGGAGCCGGGGCGCAGACTAAAAACCTAACAAAAAAACAACAAACCTATGGAATTACCCTTTGCTGAATCGTGGAAAATCAAGATGGTGGAGCCAATCCGAAAGAGCACGCGCCAGGAGCGCGAGCAGTGGATCAAGGAGGCCCACTACAACGTGTTCCAGCTGAAAGCCAACCAGGTGTACATCGACCTGCTCACCGACTCGGGCACCGGAGCCATGAGCGACCGCCAGTGGGCGGCCCTGATGATGGGCGACGAGAGCTACGCCGGGGCCGACTCGTTCTTCCGCCTGAAAGAAGCCATAACCCGCCTGACGGGCTTTGAGTACGTGATTCCCACGCACCAGGGCCGCGCAGCAGAGAACGTGCTGTTCTCCTACCTCGTGCACGAGGGCGACATCGTGCCGGGCAACTCGCACTTCGACACCACCAAGGGCCACATCGAGGGGCGCAAGGCCACCGCGCTGGACTGCACCGTTGACGCCGCCAGAGACACGCAGCTCGAAGTGCCGTTCAAGGGCAACGTGGACCCTGCCAAGCTGGAGGCCGCGCTGCGTGAGCACGCCGACCGCATTCCGTTCATCATCGTGACAATCACCAACAACACGGCCGGCGGACAGCCCGTGTCGATGGAGAACCTCAGGGCCGTGCGGGCCGTGGCCGACAAGTATGGCAAGCCCGTGATATTTGACTCGGCGCGCTTCGCCGAGAACGCCTACTTCATAAAGACGCGCGAAGAGGGCTACGCCGGCAAGACCATCAAGGAGATAACACGCGAGATGTTCGCCCTGGCCGACGGCATGACGATGAGCGCCAAGAAGGACGGCATAGTGAACATGGGCGGATTCATAGCCACCCGCAGGCAGGACTGGTATGAGGGAGCCAAAGGCTTCTGCGTGCAGTTCGAGGGCTATCTGACCTACGGAGGCATGAACGGTCGCGACATGGACGCCCTGGCCGTGGGGCTGGACGAGAACACCGAGTTTGACAACCTTGAGACACGCATCCACCAGGTGCACAAGCTGGCGGCAATGCTCGACGAATACGGCATACCCTACCAGCGGCCCGCAGGCGGCCACGCCATCTTCGTGGACGCGCCGAAGGTGCTCACCCACGTGCCCAAAGAGGAGTTCCCGGCACAGACGCTGACCATCGAGCTTTATCTGGAGGCGGGCATCAGAGGCTGCGAGATAGGCTATCTGCTGGCCGACCGCGACCCGGTGACGCGCCAGAACCGCTTCGACGGACTGGACCTGCTGCGCCTGGCCATACCGCGCCGCGTCTACACCGACAACCACATGGCGGTGATAGCCGCCGCGCTGAAGAACGTCTACGACCGCCGCGAGCAGATAACACGCGGCGTGCGCATAGCCTGGGAAGCGCCGCTGATGCGCCACTTCACCGTGCAGCTGGAGCGGCTGTAGGCCGCGGAAAGCCACTGAAGACAACAAAGGCCGAGCCGTCCGCCATGCGGGCAGCACGGCCTTTTTAGCATACGGGAAACACACGGCGACAAAATAAACATCCGCAAACGTTATACTTACGGAATAATATGCGTAATTTTGCACTGAAAAAAAACAGAACGACATGAAAACAATAAACACAAGGCGGACAATCCGCAAGTATTCTGACCGCGACGTGAGCGACGAGCTGCTGAACAGACTGCTCGGCGAGGCGTCGCGCACGCAGACCATGGGCAACCTCCAGCTGTACAGCGTGGTGGTGACACGCTCAAAGGAGGGCAAGGAACGGCTCGCCCCCGCACACTTCAACCAGCCGATGGTGACGGAGGCGCCGGTGGTGCTTACCGTCTGCGCCGACTACCACCGCACAAGCGCCTGGTGCCGCTGCCGCAAGGCTGAGCCGGGATATGACAACTTCCTGTCGTTCATCAACGCCGCCACGGACGCGCTGCTCTACACTCAGACGTTCTGCAACCTGGCAGAAGAGGAGGGTCTGGGCCTGTGTTTCCTCGGCACCACGGTCTATATGCCGCAGATAATCATCGACGCGCTCGGCCTGCCGGAGCTGGTGATGCCCGTGGCCACGCTCACTGTGGGCTGGCCCGCGGAGAATCCGCCACTGACGGATCGTCTGACAGCAGACGCCTTTGTCCACAATGAGGCCTACCACGACTACTCCCCGGCCGACATAGACCGCCTGTACGCCGCAAAAGAGGCTCTGGAGGAGAACAAACACTTCTGCGAGATTAACCACAAGGAGACACTGGCGCAGATATTCACCGACATCCGCTACACAAAGAAAGACTGCGAGGCAATGTCGGAAGGCATGATGGAAGCGCTGAGAAAACAGAAATTCATATAAAGGGTAAAAAAATAAAAAGGTAAAAAAGGCTGCGCCATTGTGTCTGGCGGATTTGTAAGTCATAGGAACCATAGGAGGCTTAGGCTTCCATAGGAAACTTAAAATCCATAATCCCCGGCACAATGGCGCGGCTTTTTTTACCTTTTTACCTTAAGAAATGCCGCCGGAGAGACCGGCGGCATCCATAAAATAAATTATCAATAATTACTCCTCGCAATGCAGGCGATTAGTCAACGATGATGGGCTTGTACTTGGGAACAAGCGACTTCATGATTATCCAGGCCAGCAGATAGGCCACGGCACAGATGCAGAAGATAATCATGTAGCCTGCGGGCTTGCCCTCGAAACCGAGGAATGTGAACGCGGCACCCATGTCCTCAGAATACTTGAACAGCTCTCCTGCGCCCAGGTTGATGAGCAGCGAGCCGATACCGCCGGCCATGGCGCCGATACCGGTGATGGTGGCTATGGTTGACTTGGGGAACATATCGCCGATGGTTGAGAACAGGTTGGCCGACCATGCCTGATGTCCGGCGCCGGCCAGACCGATGATAATGGCCGGGAACCATGCCGAATAAGCGCCCAGAGGCTGTGCGAACAGTGCGAACAGCGGGAAGAAAGCGAAGATGAGCATGGCCAGCATTCGGCCTGCATACGGGCCCATTCCCCTCTTCTCGACAAACAGCTTGGGCAGGTAGCCGCCGTAAATGGAGAGCACGGTGACAATGAGATAAAGCACGAAAATGAGCGCCATGCCCATTGATGTGGACGACGCGTAGCCAAACTGGTCGGAGAAATATGCGGGAGCCCAGAACAGGTAGAACCACCACACGCCGTCGGTGAAGAACTTGCCGACCACGAACGACCATGTCTGCTTGTACTTGAAGCAGTGCAGGAACGGTATGGTCTTCTCCGGCTTGGCCTCCTCGGCCGGCTTGGCCTCGGCCTCGTCGTCCTGGTTCACATAGATAAGCTCGGCCTTGTTCACGTGCTTTGAGTTCTCAGGCTTCTCATAGAGGTGCGCCCAGAAGAACATCCAGATGAAACCGATGGCACCGATGATGATGAACGCCATTTCCCAGCCGAAGTGCTTTGCGAGCACGGGGATGGTGAGAGGAGCCGCCAGAGCGCCCACAGAAGCGCCGGCGTTGAATATCGAAGTGGCGAAAGCACGGTCTTTCTTCGGGAAGTACTCTGCCGTAACCTTGATGGCTGCGGGGAAGTTACCGGCCTCGCCGAGGGCGAGGATGGCGCGGCACACAAGGAACAGCCACACGCTGAGAGTGGCTATCGCAACGGCCACGGCGCTGCCGGCCTCCACTGCGCGCAGGGCGGCCACGGAGTCGAGACCCTCAACCTGCATTGTAACCCAGCCGCAGCCGGCGTGCAGACAGGCGCCGAGCGACCAGATGAAGATGGCCCAGAGATAACCTTTCTTGATGCCCATCCAGTCGACAAACTTGCCGGCAAAGAGACAGGCAACGGCATAAAACACAGAGAAGAAGCCGGTAATCATGCCGTAGTGGGCATCATTCCAGTGGAATTCGGGTGCGATGAAGTCTTTCCACGTGAGCGAGAGCACCTGCCTGTCAAGGTAGTTGACCGTCGTCGCACAGAAAAGCAAAGCACAAATGACCCAACGGAAGTTGGTCATCTTGGTTGTCTGAACAGAATTCATTAGTTATCAATCAGTTTTTAATTATTAATAGTCTTGCAAAGTCAAGTTATGCGCAAAGTTACCAATTTTCCTTTAAAAAGGATGTGCCGCCCCGTTAAATTAGTTTAACGGGGCGGCACATTGCTTTATTTTGTCAAAAACAGGGGTAGCCTCAGTCTTGGAAATACACCTTTTTCACGCGGTTGCTGACGCCTGTCAGCACCTCGTAGGGGATGGTTTGCAGGGCGTCGGAAAGCACCGTGACGGGCAGATGGTCGCCGAAGATCTCGACAGAGTCGCCCTCGCGGCAGTCTATTCCTGTGACGTCGATCATCGCCACGTCCATGCAGATGTTGCCCACATAAGGGGCTCGCTGCCCGTTGACGAGACAATAGCAGCGGCCGCAGCCCAGATGTCGGTTCAGCCCGTCGGCATATCCGATGGGGATGGCGGCAATGACGCTGTCGCGCGTGAGCCTGCCCTTGCGGCTGTAGCCCACGGTTTCCTCCTTGGGCACGTTGCGCAGCTGCAGTATTGTGGTCTTGAGCGTGCTCACGTTGTTGAGTATGCGGTTGTCGCGGCTGTCGATGCCATACAGTCCGAGCCCCAGGCGGCACATGTCGAGCTGCCGCTCCGGGAAGTGCTCGATGCCTGCGGAATTGTCGATATGGCGCAGAATCTTATGGTCGAAAGCGGCCTGAAGCTTGCGGCTGGCCTCGTCGAAGAGGGCGAACTGCATGGCCGAGAAGCTGTCGAAGTCGTCGCTGTCGGACCCGACGAAATGCGAGAACACGGAGCGCGGGATGATGGCGTTCTGGCGTTTGAGGCGGCTTATCACCGCGTCGATGTCGTTCCGCGGGTCGAAGCCGAGGCGGTGCATCCCTGTGTCGAGCTTTATGTGAACGGGATAATTGGTAATTCCCTCCTTCTCGGCGGCGCGGATGAGTGCGTCCATGAGGCGGAAGCTGTAGACCTCAGGCTCCAGGTCGTAGTCGAACATGGTCTTGAAGGCCGTCATCTCGGGGTTCATTATCATTATGCTCGCGGTGATGCCGTTCTTGCGGAGGGTCACGCCCTCGTCGGCCACGGCCACGGCCAGATAGTCAACGCGGTGGTCCTGCAGCGTCTTGGCCACCTCGACGGCCCCCGCCCCGTAGGCGTCGGCCTTGACCATGCATACAATCTTTGTCTGCGGCATGAGGAACGAGCGGTAGTAGTTCAGGTTGGCCACCACGGCTCCCAGATTGACCTCAAGTATGGTCTCGTGGACTTTCTGCTCCAGAAGCTCCGTTATGCGGTCGAAGCCGAAGGCGCGCGCGCCCTTGACAAGCACCACCTCGTCGCGCAGCGAGCGGAACACGGGGCTGGCCACAAAGCTGTCTACGGTGGGGAAAAAGTGCTTCTCGGCAATGTCTATGGCCGCAGCCTGGGCCGAAATGTCGGGCCCTATGCCGATGATGCGCTCCACGCCGCGCTCGCGCGCCAGCCCGCCCACCTTGGCATAAAGGTCCTCCGGCCGCTCGCCGCTCTGCTGGATGTCGCTCAGTATGAGCGTGCGGTGTCGCCCGTTGTGGTCGGGGCGGCGGTTCATGAAGTCGAGCGCGATGTCGAGCGAGTTGATGTCGGAGTTGTAGGAGTCGTTGATGAGCGTGCAGCCGCGCTGCCCTTCCTTGACCTCCAGACGCATGGCCACAGGCTCCAGGGCGGCCATGCGCTCGGCAAGGTCGGCAGCAGTGACGCCCAACCGCAGCGCCACACAGGCGCAGGCGAACGAGCAGCCCAGTGAGGCGTCGTCGATGAAAGGCAGGCGGTAGCTGCCCTCGGTGCCGTTGCAGACGTAGCGCACGGTTGATGTGGTGCCCTCGGTTGTGACAGACTCCACAAAGAACGCCGCGCTGCGGCTCTGGCGGCTCCACCCTATCTTCTCGCCGCTGTATCCCGACTTGCGCAGGCAGCGGCTTACGGTCTCGTCGTCGGAGTCGTAGACCACCGTGCGCGCGTCGTGAAACAGCGCGAGCTTCTCGTTGCACTTCTCCTCCAGCGAGCGGAAATTCTCCTGATGGGCGGCACCGAGCGACGTGAGCACGCCGATGGTGGGCTGGATGATGTCGCGCAGGGCCTGCATCTCGCCGGGCCGGCTGATGCCGGCCTCGAAGAGCGCCACCTGCGAGCGCTCGTCAAGAAGCCACACCGACAGGGGCACTCCGATCTGCGAGTTATAGCTTTTGGGCGAGCGCGTGACGACCATCTGCGGCGAAAGCAGCTGGTAGAGCCACTCCTTGACCATGGTCTTGCCGTTGGAGCCGGTGATGCCAACCACCGGAATGTCGAACTCGTCGCGGTGGCGCTCGGCCAGCCGCTGCAGCGCCTCAAGCGTGTCAACAACCTTCAGGAAGTTGGCGCCGGCATAAGCCGCGGCATCGGCAGGAACCGCGCTCACCACAAAATTCCTCACCCCGCGGCGGTAGAGGCCGGGAATGAACTTGTGACCGTCATTGCGCCCGGTGCGCAAGGCGAAGAAAAGGGTCTCCTCCGGAAAGCAGAGCGAGCGGCTGTCCGTAAGAATCCAGGCGATGTCGGCCTCGGCATTGCCCACCCGCCTCGCCCCGATGAGCGTGGCGACTTTCTCGATTGAATATTTCATCGTTGTTCTGTTTATGCGCCGTGGCGCATTGTTGTTTGTCCGGACCGGCCGCGGCGGCGGCACGTACAGACTTGTTTTATTCCTTTGCAAAGATATTGCAATTCGGCCGAAAGACAAAAAGAACGCGCCTGTTTTTTGCTCTCCGCGCCTGTGCTCAACCCATTATCTCGCCGAGCGGCACCATCACGAAGTCGCGCTGGCGCATGAGCGGATGCGGAATCTTGAGGTCCGGCTCGTCAACGCTGATGTCGTCATAGAGCAGGATGTCGATGTCTACAGTGCGGTCGGCATAATGCCCTCCCTCCGACTTGTGCGTCCGGCCGAGGGCCCGCTCGATGGCCTGCGTCTCAAGGAGCACTCCGCGCGGCGTGAGCGCGGTGCGGCAGCACACCGCCGCGTTGACAAAGGCGTGGCAGGAGTCGAAGCCCCACGGCTCTGTTTCATAAAAAGCTGACCGGCGCACCACGGCGCCGACCAGCTTGTCTATCATCTGCACGGCCCTGCTGAGCGTCGCCCGGCGGTCGCCGAGGTTGGATCCGAGGCCGAGATACACGGTATGGTATTCCATAAACGAGAAGCGTTCTGAGGCGGAGCCGGCCCGTCAGTCGTCGAGAATGAGCAGCGCGTCGCCGTAGCAGCCGAAGCGGTAGCCGTTCTCCACGGCCGTCTCGTAGGCCTGCATCGTCAGCTCGTAGCCGCCGAAAGCGGCCGTGGCCATGAGCATGGTTGACTCCGGATGGTAGAAGTTGGCCACCATCGAGTTGGCCATTCCGAACTCGTAGGGCGGGAAGATGAACTTGTTTGTCCAGCCGTCATACTCCTTGAGCAGGCCGTCGGTGCCCACGGCGGTCTCCGTGGCGCGCGCCGTGCTTACGCCCACGGCGCACACGCGGTGACCCGCCAGCTTGGCGTCGTTGACAGTCTTGCAGGCCTCCGCGCCCACAATCATCTGCTCCGAGTTCATCTTGTGCTTGGTGAGGTCCTCCACCTCGATGGGGTCGAAGCAGCCCAGACTGCAGTGCACGGTGATGAAGGCGGTGCTGATGCCGCGTATCTCCATCATCTTCATCAGCTCGCGGCTGAAGTGCAGCCCGGTGGCGGGGGCGGTCACGGCTCCCTCGTTGCGGGCGAAGATGGTCTGGAAGTTTTCCATGTCGTCGGCCGTGGCGGGGCGGCGGTCGATGATGTAGCGCGGCAGCGGAGCCTCGCCGAGGGCGAACAGCTCGCGCTTGAACTCATCGTGGGGGCAGTCGTAGAGGAAGCGCAGGGTGCGCCCGCGGCTGGTGGTGTTGTCGATGACCTCGGCCACCATCGGCCCGTCCTCGTTGAAGAACAGCTTGTTGCCGATCCTTATCTTGCGGGCCGGCTCCACAAGCACGTCCCAGAGGCGCAGCTCCTCGTTAAGCTCGCGCAGCAGAAACACCTCGATCTTGGCGTCGGTCTTCTCCTTGGTGCCGTAGAGGCGGGCCGGAAACACCTTGGTGTCGTTGAAGATGAAGGCGTCGCCGTCGTCGAAATAGTTCACGATGTCGCGGAAGCTGAGGTAGACGGGCTTGCCGTCGGCGCCTTTGACTTCGTTGCCGTCGGCGTCCTTGCGGAACATTTCCAGCGTGCGGCTCTTGCGGTGGGCCACCATCAGGCGGCACTCGTCGCGGTGATAGATTTTGTCGACGGTGCCGTCGGGATTGGAGAACGCCTTGCAGGGCGGCTCAAGCGCCACCTGGTCCTCGGGCAGTTTGAACTTGAATTGTGTAAGTTTCATATATTCTGGTCTCCTTTCAGTGTGTTGTCTTCTATGTCTTGCGCCGCAAGCCACGCGGGAAAGTCGTCGAGGGTGACGCAGTTCTCCACCCTGACCTGCCCCACGCGGGTGCGCCGCAGCGACGTGAGGAAGGCGCCGCTGCCCAGCGCCCGGCCAATGTCGCGGGCCAGGGCGCGTATGTAGGTGCCCTTGCCGCAGACCACGCGGACGGCCAGATGGCGCGCGGCGGGATTGAAGTCGAGCAGCTCGATGGCGTCGATGCGCAGCCGCTTGGGCTTAAGCTCCACATCGCGGCCCTTGCGCATGAGCTTGTAGGCGCGGTCGCCATCCACCTTGCAGGCCGAATATGCGGGCGGCACCTGGTCTATCTCGCCCACGAAGCCCGCCAGCACGCGCTCCACCAGGGCGCGGGTGATGTGGGCCGTCGGATAGGTGGAGTCGACGGTGTGCTCGCGGTCGTAGCTCGCCGTGGTGGCGCCCAGGCGCATGGTGGCCACATACTCCTTGGTCTCATACTGCAGCCGCTCTATCTCCTTGGTCTTGCGCCCGGTGCAGAGAATGAGCACGCCGGTGGCCAGCGGGTCGAGCGTTCCGGCGTGGCCGGTCTTCAGCCGCTTCACCCCGAGACGCTGCGAGATGAGGTAGCGCACGCGGGCCAGGGCGCCGAAGCTCGACATGCCGTAGGGCTTGTCGAGACAGATTATCTCTCCTTGCGTGAAGTTCATCAGGCCATCTCGAGCGTGTGGCCCGTGAGCAGCAGGGCCAGGATTACCGCGCCGACAATGATGCGGTACCAGCCGAAGGCCTTGAAGCCGTATTTCGTAACGTAGTTGATGAAGAACTTGATGGCGAGCATGGCCACCACGAAGGCAACGATGTTGCCCACGATGAGCGCTCCCATGTTGTCCATTATTATCTCGGTGCCGCCGTCGCGGAAGAGCTTGAACATCTTGTAGACCGTGGCGGCGAACATGGTGGGCACGGCGAGGAAGAACGAGAACTCCGCTGCGGCCTTGCGCGTGAGCTTCTGGGCCATGCCGCCCACGATGGTGGCCATGGAGCGCGACACGCCTGGAATCATCGATATGCACTGGAACAGGCCCACCATCAGGGCGCGGCGCTCGGTCATGCGGGTCTTCTCGCTGCCGTTGCCGAACAGCCTGTCGCAGAAGAGCATGAACACACCGCCCACCACGAGCATCACGGCCACCACCATGACGCTCTCGAGCATGGCGTCGATGGCGTCGCTGAAGAGCAGGCCGAGCACGGCGGCGGGAATGAAGGCCACAAGGAGCTTCCAGTAGAAGTCGAACTTGTGGATGAGCCGCTTCCAGCCCGGCGTGCCCTCGGGCAGCGGGTCGCGGTTGATGTGGAAGAAGCGGCGCCAGTAGAGCACCACCACCGATAGGATGGCGCCGAACTGGATGATGAACGTGAAGGCCTTGACGAACTCGGTGCTCTCGACGCCGAGCACGTTCTGGGCAATGATCATGTGCCCGGTGGACGACACGGGCAGGAACTCCGTGAGCCCCTCCACAATGGCGATGACAATCACCTCGAACAAACTCATGTCTCCCATATCAGTCCTCGGCGGCCTCCGCTTTTTGTCTCACATCTGCAACGCTGTCGGCGCCGCCCGTCCTTGGCTTGCGCAGCACGGCGTAAATCATGCCCACAAAGCCGATGAAGCACACCGCCGGAGCCAGCTTGACGCGCCGGGCGCTGAAGATGTCGGGGTTGTAGGTGGTCTCCGTGGAGCCGGGGCCGGCCATCAGCAGAAACCCGATTATCACTATTGCCATGCAGACTGCAAGCAATATGAAATTCATTCGGTCGAATGCGAAATTTCTTTTGTCCATCTTGTTTTATTCGTTGTTTTTTGATTTCTTGTCAAGCAAAAGCCGGAAGTCAGATCTTGTATATCTCGCCGGCCGACATTCTGAGGAACCTGTTGACCGAGAAGAATGTGCACAGCGTGGTGATCACCAGCCCGAAGAGGAACACGGCGGCGCCGGTGGCGGCAAGCTCGCGCCAGGTGACAACGGCGGCCACGCCCGGCTCGTAGTACCACACGGCGTAGGCGCCGGCGCCCAGCAGGGCGCACGCCAGCAGCGAGGCCACCACCCCGATGGCGGCGGCACGGCGCAGGAACGGGCGGCGTATGAAGCTCCAGGAGGCTCCGACGAGCTTCATGGTGTGGATGAGGAAGCGGCGCGAATAGACGCCGAGCCTGACGGAGCTGTTGATCAGCGAGAACGACACGCACGTGAGCAGCACCGACAGCGCGAGCAGCGCCACGCTGACCTTGCGCAGGTTGTCGTTGACGCTGTCCATGAGGTCTTCCTGATAGGCCACGTCGGCAACGCGGGGGTCTTTCTTCAGGGCGGCCGAGATCCAGCGCAGCGAGTCGCGGTTGGCATAGGCCGACTTCAGCCGCACCTCAAGGGTGGCCGAGAAGGGGTTGAAGCCCAGAAACTCCGACGGGTCGGCGCCCATGGCCGCCGACTGCTCGCGCTGCGCCTCGGCCTTGCTGATGTAGTCGGCGTGGCGCGTGTACACGCGGCGGTACATATCGCGGCACATCAGCCGCGCCTGGTTGTCGCTCACGCTGTCGTCGAGCATCACCGTGACCGTCAGGTTTTCCTTGACGTAAGCCGAGAGGTTGCGCGTGGTGAGCACGAAAAACACGAGCAGACCCAGCACCACGAGCACCATCATGGTGCTTATGCACAATGTCACCACCTGCAGACCGTAACGCCTGCGGGACTGTTTACGACGTTTTCCCATGTCAAATCAAAGATGTATTACATCCAAAATATGCTGCAAAGTAACAAAAAATTCTGCGGCCATACAACAGATTAACCACTATTAACAGAACTCGCCGGTGAGTTCGCGGCCTGCCTACGTTTTTTTGCCTACCTTTGCGCCGGATTTTAACGCTATAATTCTATGAGCACTGTCATCTACCCATCGCCCATATTCGGGCCTGTGCACAGCCGCCGCCTGGGCGTGTCGCTTGGAATAAACCTCATGCCCGCCGATGGAAAGGTGTGCACCTTTGACTGCATCTACTGCGAGTGCGGCTTCAACGCCGACCGCCGCCCCACCCTGCCGAGGCCCACACGCGCCGAGGTGGCCGACGCGCTGGAGCAGAGGCTGCGCCGGATGCAGGCCGACGGCCAGGCGCCCGACGTGCTGACCTTCGCCGGCAACGGAGAGCCGACGCTGCACCCCGACTTCGCGGCCATCATCGGCGACACCATCGGGCTGCGCGACAAGTACTTCCCCCGGGCGCGCATATCGGTGCTGAGCAACGCCACGGCCGCGGCAAGACCGGACGTCCACGAAGCGCTGACGCGCGTTGACAACAACATCCTGAAGCTCGACACCGTGTGCCCCGACTACATCAACACCGTGAACCGGCCCGCAGGCCGCTACTCCGTCGATGATACGATTGAGACGCTGCGCTCGTTCGGCGGGCACGCCGTCATACAGACCATGTTCATGAAAGGCTCGTTCAACGGCAAGGACGTTGACAACACTTCTGAGCGCTACGTGGCGCCGTGGCTCGAAAAGGTGGTCTATATCGCGCCGCGCGAGGTGATGATATACACCATTGACCGCGAGACGCCCGACCATGACCTGCGCAAAGCATCGCACGGGGAGCTCGACGCCATACGCGACCGGGTAATAGCGGCCGGCATACCCTGCACGGCGTCATACTAATACTAATTAGGAGTTTTGAATTTGGAATTGGGAGTTATGTGTGTCCGCAATCTGCCAAGCTTTCAAATATTCGCAGGGAGCGTCTCGCATATGGCCATTCAACGCACCGCCGCGAAATCCAGAATTGAATATCCGCCAATTGCCAAATTGTTTCCTCTATAAGGGCGTGTCTCGCAAACTGTCATTCCGCGCTCGACGCGGAATCCAGCAATCATTGCTCTATTCTGGATTCCGCGTCGAGCGCGGAATGCCCCCGCATCACAAGTGCGGGGTGACTTAGCGTCGGAATGACGCTGGTGTGCGCCGCAGCACGGAACAGAAGCCATTTTGCGGCTCACACTTTTTCACAACAGTTAAAAAAAACGGCTCTCATGCCTCTGAATTTCCGCGTATTTGAAAACAAAAAACATTTGGCCGCAAATAAGCGCGGCACGAGTGTGCAACCGTAACCTGTTGGGTCAATTAGACTTATTAGTCCAATTAGCCTGACTGTGCAACTTTTTCACCCCCAAAAAGCACCATTCTCAGCCACAAAACGGCCTTTTTCGCCCTGCGAGAAGGGCCGTTTGGCGTTCTGATATGGCCTATATTGCAACGCAAAACGGCCCATATCGCATCGCAATATGGGCCGTTTTGCAAAATCAGACGCATCCAAGCCCCCTCCGAAGCGGGCCATGGAGCATTCCCGGAATCTATTTCAACAGTTTCTGAAGTGTTAAAATCGGCATCCGCTTACCGTCATTCCCACACGGAATTGCGCGTGCGGGGTAAACCAGAATCGCATAAGATCCTTACATCCAATAGCCAATACACATGCTAAAAGCCCCGCGCACCGGGGCAATGCCTCTGTGCGCGGGGCTTGATGATTAGCGCGTACGGCGGCCACGCCGATACGGCATGACGCTGTATTTTTACTTAACGATGACCTTCTGGACAGTGCCGTCGGAGTACTTGATGATGTTCAAGCCCTTCTGCGGAGCGTCGAGCTTTACACCGTTGACACTGTAGCGGGCAACCTCCGTGCGGGCCGCGCCGGCGGACTCCACATCGTCGATGCCCACTGCGCCGCTGCCGAGAGCAATCTGGTCAGCGTTGACAATGGTGCCGTTGTTGCGGTTGATGAGCAGCACGGCGAGCTTGAGAGCCTCCTTGTTCTGGATGTTCTTGAAGGTGGAGATGTCGAAAGTGGTGGTGTAGTTGCGCTCCCTGTTGGCCACAATGTTGTTGGAGATGCTGTTGTCGATGCCTGACGTTCCGCTCCAGATGTGCACAATAACGTCGTCGTAAGGCATTGTCACCACGGCGGGCTTGCTGACCCACGGCTCTGTGTCGGCATTCTTGTAGGGGTCGAGCAGCGTGAACTCCCGGTTGTAAATCTGGTAATACATATCGGTGTATTCCTTAGAAAAGTAGTTGGACTGCAGCCATGTGGTGTCTGTGCCGGCCTGGCCGTCCTCGGTGAGCACGAAAGCAAGCGCGTAGTTGGGGTCGAGGCGGGTTACGCCGAACTCATACAGCACCTCGGCAGTGATCTCACTCTTGGCAAAGTTGGAGTAATAAGCGTCGAGAGTGACCTTGCCCTCTGCGGGATACAGCGTGTCGAGCATATGGATTGTCTCGGTGGAGCCATACAGCATATGGACGCCGTCCTCGTCTTCAGTGTAAGGATAGTTGACGCCCATATATGCGTCGCCGGTCTGCATACGGTTGAAAATGGCGTCGCCCAGATTGAATCCGAAGGTGTTGGCCACATCAAGATAGCTATCCTCCTGCATCGGGTCAACGATTACGGCCGAGCCGTTGGATATGGAGAAGTGGGCCATGAGGGGTATGACCTTGTCGCCAAAATCTTTCTTCATGCGGTCAACTCCGGCATAGGTGATGGGAGAAGAGCCGTCGCCATTGCTGAGGAGAATCTCTACGACAGACTTGCGCTCATAGGGAGTGGCCACGGCATACATGGTGCCACTGGCTGAGGACTCTTCGGAAATGTTCTCCAGACCGTCAACCTTTGTGATGGTGGCTGTGACTGTGTTCTGGCCTGTCTGGGTGGCTGTTGCCGGCAGAGTGATGGTCGCCGTCTCATAAGAGGGCAGCGGCGTATCGAACGTGAATGTCTGCTCGGCGCCCTTTGTGCCGTTGACATCGACAACATAGCTGATCTCATTGACGGGATTGAAGCCGTTGTTCATCACAGCAAACGACATCGCGGCTGACTTGCCCACAACGCCTGATGCCTCCAATGCGCCGCCGATGGCCACATCGTGAGACTCAAGGCCTGTAACATCGCAATGTACGGCTGTGGACAAGTTGCCGAAGCCCGTGCCGTAGAGGCCCTGCCAGCCTTGGTAGTCGCCAGAGGGCACGTAATAGTATCCGCCGTTGAGGGCGTCTGTGCCCACGAACACAAGGGCGATGTCGCCATCCTCCTCGGCATTGCCGCCGGTATATGTGAAAGAATAGCCCACGAAGCAACCGCCCTCGGGAATCTTGTAAGGCTGGGGAAGGGCAAGCGTGTCGATGGCAATGTTAAGGGCGTTGGTGCCGGGGGTTATGGAGCTGCCCTCGATGGTGGCCACGTCTACATCGAAACTGTAATCGGCAGCCTCGGGCGAGGTGGGAATCAGATAACTGTCGTCCTGAAGAACAACAGCAGAGAACCACACCTTGAGATTCTTTATTTTGTCCTTTGTTCCGAAAATGATTGAAACAGAATCGACAGTAGCCCCGGCATAGCCGTAGGGAACAAGGCTGCAGACATGATAGGTGGAAATTTCATTAAGACTGGCGGGTCTGAAGTAGTCTGAATTGCGGTAGCTGAACCACCTGGTCTCCTTGCCGGTGCCGTCGGCTTTCATCGGCACGCCTGCCTGCACGGCTGAACGGCTGGGACCGACCCACATTGTGGCTTTGGCCTGCTCGGAAGAGAGCTGTGACTTGACTGTAGGGATGCGGTTCTGGAAGAACTTGCTACTGTTGTTCGCAAGTTTCCGGCCCTGCTTCAGCTGCACAGTCTGGGCATTCGCAGCACCAACAAAAGCAAAAGCCAGCACGCCAAAAAGTAATCTTTTGATCATGATCTTCTGTTTTGATTTTTAAATTATTATTTAGTACTAATGTTCTTTAATTGAAACGACACAACAAGCGTCACTCTGCCGCATCTTCACCGGCATCGGCGGCCTGCACAAGCGGCACTCGCAAGGCCTGGGCAACACCGGCAGCATTGTCTACGAAGACGACAACGGCCATGTGTTCAGGACGCCACACCTCATTGAGCGTGAACGTGGCGGTGTGAAGCAGCTGCGGCTCATTGCCGTAAGGAACCGAGACAGCCTCGCCGGCCATGGGTGTGGCCGAGGCGCGGAAGATGTTGTTGAACACGTGGTCGTATTCATAACCGTCCTCAAGACGCTGGATAGAGACTATACTGTCTTCGGTAAGCCAGACGTGGACATTGCCTGTGTAGCCGCCCTCATCGGTGGAGCGGCCAAGCACCTCGACAGTGAGCGAGCGGCTGGCAGCATCGTAACTTGTGCGGGCTGAAAGGCTGACATTGGCCTCAACACGCAGAGCGGAGACAATATTGGTGGCCCACTGACCCATACCAAGCACCCCGCTGTTGCGGTTGATAACGGCATTAGGCTCGCTCGTAAGCCCGTAACTGCTGAAGAGCTGTTCGCCAAAGTCTGTGGCAAGTCCCTGATAACCCAATGCCTGCCCCATGGTCTCGTTGATGGCCAGCATCTGGCCGACGCCGGCATGGAGCGAAACAACAACAACGCGGTCGGAACCGCCGTTGGCCTCCTGCATAGTTTCAAGAGCCTCTGTTGCGGCAGGACAATTGACGCAGAGCTGGCCTGAGAACTCCTCGACGAGCACGGCGCGCAGAACAGTATCGACAACGGCGGTGTCGGAGCCGGTGGTGTCGCCCGGCTCAGATGGAACCACCGCCACATACCGCTCGTTTTCGCCCACCTGCTCGCAGGAGGCAAACAGAGCCGCAAAGGCAGCAAAGGCCACGCAGAATATGCTTTTATACTTTATCATCGCGGGAATCAGAAATTAAAGTTGTAAGACATGGTGACACCCTTGCTGGCGGGCACCCAGCGGCAGACGCCGCCGGAGCAGTTCATGCCGGCGCGGGTGCGGGCATAGCCAACCTGGAGGCGGTGCGCCCCCTTGGCAAAGGTTACGGAGCCGTTGTAATAATGTATCTCGTCGTCAATGCTGTACTCGTCGGACACGGTGAACATGAGGTAAGGAAGCACCGACAGCTCAAGCAGGCCGTAAACGCAGTCGCAGTCGCCGTCCTCGACGTTCTTGCCCGACGTGAGGTCGAGATACTGGGCCTCGGCGCGGAGCGTGAACTTGTTGTTGAACTGATACTTGGCCTCGGCCACATAGATGTTGCTGTGGAGCATTCCGCCGTGACCCTCAACCGCAGTCTTGTTGTAGAACTGGTTCATGTACATGAGGTTGAGCTTGAAGGCGCTGGTGATCTTCTTCTCCAGCTGAACGTTGAAGTCCTGGTAGTAGCGTGAGTCGCCCCACTTCCAGAAGGCGGAGCCGTAACCATCGGTTCCAAAGTAATAGCCGTTTGTTCCCTGGATGATTCCATCGGCAGTGCGGATGTTCTGCGCTATGGAATGAACGTAGGAGAAATTTGCCTTTATCTTCGTGCCGTACTTTCCGCCAAGGAAAGAATGGCGCTTGAAGTTGTAGGCCAGCTCAGCCTGGTAGGCCCACTCGCCGTCGGGGTTGGTGGCGTAAGGATAGCGGGCGGCCAGAGCGTAGGTGTGCTCCATGGTGAACGCCGGCAGGTGGTTGATGTAAGAAGAGTTCTCAGTCACCGACGGCAGGGTGCGGCTGCTGCGGAACGACATGTTGTCGCTGCGCTTGGCCTGCACAAGAACGCTCATGCCGCGCTTGGAATAGCTGGCGGAGAGCATGGCCACGTAGCCCTTGCGATAGATGTAGTCGTTGCCCTGCGAGGGGTCCTGGTTCTTCTGGGCGTACTCGGCCAGCACGTTCCAGTTGCCTGTCTGCAGGCGCAGACGGACATCGAAAGCCTGCACATTCTTGGGCAGATTCAGCCGCTCGGCGCCGTCATAGCTCGCGATAAGGGTCTCATCTCCCTCGTGCTTGTTGACAAACGAGGCGCCGAAGGTGAGATAGGTGTTGCCCTCGCGCATACGCTTGAACCACTGGTCAACGCTCAACTCCACGTCGGCGCCGGCGATCCACGAGTCGTTAAGGCCCTCGAAAGGTCCGCCGTCGTGCCAGTAGCGGCGCTGCTTTCCGGCGAGAGCCTTGACCGTGGCCCAGCTGAAAGGCTTGTAGACAATGCGCCCGCCGAGCAGCGAGTTGTCTATGCCGAGGGTGCGCTCCTCATATGTGCGGAGAATAAAGCCGGAGCCGAACTGCTCGTAAAAGTTTCCGGCGGTAAGCTCAACGTTCTTGTATTTGCCCTTGACATAAATGTAAGGTATTCCCCAGCCGGCATAGTCAGGCTCGAAGCCGGGCAGCGGATGGTCGAGATACTCCACACGGGCGCCTGCGTCAATGTATTTGCTCGTAAGATTGACTTCGGCGAAAGAGTTCGTCAGGGCAAACTCACTGTAATCCTCGGCGCCGATTTTCTCGTCAGCCTGCGGAATAAGAATGTCACTCTGGATGCTTCCGCTGACCTGCACCTTGTTGTCCCGGGCGCCGGAATCCTGCGCGAATGCGGCAGTGGAGGCCACTGCCAGGCATCCGCAGACAGACAATAATCTAAACAGTCTCAAAACAAACAGTTTAAAGATGAATTACTTTACCAGTTCGCGTACTTTCTCTATAAGCTCATTCTCGGCGCCGTCAGTGTAGCCGTTGTGCTTGTAGACGATGTTGCCCTGGCCATCGACGATGAGCACATAGGGTATCATCTGGATGCCCAGAGCGCGCTTGAAGTCACTGTTCGGGTCGAGCAACACGTCATATTCCCACCCGTTGCTGTCTACGAGCGGCTTCACCTTGTTGATATTCTGCGCCTGGTCGATGCTCACTGCTATGAGCTTCACGCCGGTCTCGTCCTGCCAGTCGGCATAAACCTCGCTGATGGCAGAAAGCTCGCGGTTGCACGGCTTGCACCATGTGGCGAAGAAAGAGATGATGAAAGGCTTGCCGTTGTTCGACAGCTGGTCTGTCTGAACAGTCTTGCCGCTGATGTCTTTCAGTGTGACAGCAGGAAGCTTCTGCGCCTGCGCGATTCCCGCTATCGCGAGAAAAGCCACTATGAACAAAACTTTAAGATTCTTCATGACTAAAATGTTTTTAAGGGTTAATGGTGTCCGCGTCTATTTATCCATTTGACGCGGACACCCGGTTATGGTTTAATTCACTTCAAAACGTAAGCAGCCGCACCGGCTGGCTCACGCCGCAAGTAAGGATAATACAGCCTGAGCATATCGCCCTCATCGGTTTCTTCGCTCATCTCCTTGCTGCTGAACTGGCGCAAGATGAAGCAATCGAAAGCAGGAGGCTCCAAGCCCTGGAGATTCATGATGGAGCCTTGGAACGGCGCTGTCGTTCCGTTCACGTCATCGTAAGTGAACGAGGCCGCCATAGTGTAAATCGTGAGGTATTGGGTCCAGAGTTGCTCCGACTCGACTCCAAAAGGCAAGAACAACGATTTGTTGCCGTAATCGCCCACATAAGAGCCACTGGCGATGACCAGCTGCTTGCTCTCGTCGTCGAACTCAACAGGAATGCTCAGATTGAAATCGGGTATTATGAGAGTAGTTGCTGTCAGCTCAGCCTCGAAATAGTCAATGCTGCTCGTCGAATCAACAGTGACGTTATAGTACAGTCTGTAATTTCCGGCAATGTCTGTGGCGAAATCAGCCTGGACAATCTGGACGGAGTCTGTGCTGACTCCCGACTTGAACTTCACATAGCCGGTGCGCACATGGCCCGTAGTGTTTTCGGTGAAATCGACAATGAGACTGTCGGAAGCCAAAGTCGCATTGACCCAATCAGGCGCCGAAACCAGCTCCACGCCGAAATTGGATGCCAACAGGACAGACTTGCGCGAAGCGGCATCGCCAGAGGTGATGCGGTCTGAAGATGCGGACAACGCGATGCCACGCTGTATCAAAGCCACCTGTACGGAATCGGTGCCATTGTGAAGAACAACAACAGTCGAACGGCTGCTGAAGCTATTGTTCTCATCGACATCAACCAAGACAGAGTCACCGTCGATAACAGGGCGGCACCACGCAACCGGCGTCGTCACTGTCACTGTTCCTCCCACGGAAGTGAACTTTATGGAACCATGCGAAGCCTGTGGCGAGAAACTCATCTGGGCGGAAACCACAGAGATAGTCGATCCGGCCGAATAAGGATTTTCCACCTCATCGTCACAAGACGAAAAAGCCACAAGCCCACAAACGGCAAACAATATATTAAAGATTTTCTTCATAAGTCAGAATCATTTAATTTTCACCATTCTCGAAATATAATACAACGCACTCTCGCCGTCACGGAACAGATACTCACCCTCCGTAACGCGGCCAAGACTCGAAGAGTTGTTTGGTGTTGTCTTCCACAGACACCAAGTGTCAAGCATAATGCCGGTATAGCCGTTGTCCACCCAAGTGTAAACAGGGTTCTCCCTGTCGCCGTTCCACTCTGTCACAAAGCCACCGAGAGTGTATGCGCGCGGCAGAGTGTTCTGAACCCATGAGGCGGCATTGAACCAAATCTCGTTGCCATCCTCGTCGTGGGCGATTATCTGGGTGTTCCATGTCAGATTGCTTGTTCCACGGTCGTAGCCGACCTCAACGGTGTAAAGAGGATTAAGACCCGACATTGAATAAGAGCGGCCTTCAACCAGCGGAGTCAGAGTCACCATAACGGAGTCTGCCTTGCCCTCTTCTTCCTCGTCGTCTTCAATGCCGCTCTGGTAATAAAGCCAGTATGAGCCGACATAGTCCTCATAGTCGATATAGACAGACGGCATACGCCCTGTCATGCTGAAGCCGTTAGCGCCCTCGTTAACACAAGTGTACAGCCTGTCCTTGTCTGCATAAGTAAACTCATACAGCTTGCTGCCGCCGACCTCAACGGGTGTATAAAGGCGGAGTCCCTTGTCTGTGAACACGAAATCGCGCGTCTCGTTGAATGCGGTGTCCGCAGAATAAGTAAAGGTAACCTTCTGGCTCATATAGCTGAACGACGCCTCAACAGAGTCTTCACCAATCATGCCGACCGCAGTCGGGGCGTAGATGCTGTCAGACATGGCCGAGGCCAGCTTGATATAGTCAAGCATCGGCACGTCGATGGGGCGCAGATAAGCGTAGTTTCCCACTCTCTTGCCTTTCAGGACCACAAGCTCCGGCGTGGCGCTGAGCACAGTGAACTCAAAGTCTGCATGGTATCCCTCGTAATATGAGCTGTTGGGAGTGGCTAGAGCGTGAAGCACCTTGTTGTAGGTGTCGAACGTGAGCACAGGTCCCTGATCGGTGGTCATCTTGTAATAAGACGTGGCCTCCTCCTGGATAAGCTCAGACGCTGCGGTGCACGTCAGTGAGTCGAACTTGACGGTCACGACATATCCGCCATACTGCACGTCAGTTCCAACGAAATAATCCATTGCCCAGCCGTTGGGAGCACCGCGGAGAATATCCTTGATGTTTTCCATGTCCTGCTCCAAACGCTGCGATGACGACTCACCGAACACCTCGTCGTCCTCAGACTGGCATGAGCTAAGCCCGAGCAAGGGCAGAGCCATCATGCACGCGAAGAATATATTCTTTAATTTCATAACTGCCATATCTTTAATCAATTGAAACGTCTGACAAGTCAACCTTGCCTGAAATGATGTCATTCTCACGGCGCAACACCACATCGCGAAGCTCGTCCAAATCAATGTTGAAATTGTCTCTCATGTAAGCGCGCACGATATCGAGCTTTGACTCTATGTACTGCCTGCCGTCCGAAGGCTCTTCCTCTGTGCCCTCGGCATCCTGCATCCAGGCTTCCCACTGCTCGGGAGTGTTCGTGACATACATCGACATGGTCTCGGCAAAGTCCTCAGCGTCAGAATGCTGCGCATAGGCTGAGATGAAGCCGCGCTGCAAGTAGCCACTGTTCCACTGGTCACTGCTCCAGCTGTCGGCCACATAGCCCGTGCCGGTTATGAGCTGGAACGTGGCCGGGTAGTCAATCGTCTGGTTCAAGATGTGCGTGAACTCGTGGTGGATTGTCTTCAAATAGTAGTAGTTGAGCGTGAAAAGCGAATTCTTGTACTCGTCAAGATAATTAAGCCCGAGCAGGAAGATTTTCTTGCCGCCCTCGGCCGTTCCCAGCTCGTAATTGTCATTGTTCATGTAGTGCCACTCGCCCTCGAAGAAGAACATCTTGGGAAAATACTGGCGTGTGAAGTCGATGCCGGCAATCTCATCGTATGCCTCAACGCAGCTGTACTTGACGATATGCGCCATCTCCACCGCCTGCTCGTAGGCCGCCGGAACGGTGTAATAATCGCCGACTGTCTCGTTGTACTCGTAGCGGTATTTTATCTCAATGTTGTAAGGCTGCAGGAAGTTCACCTCGAGCCACTTGTCAAGAGGTGTCTGCTCAACCTTGTCTGCCGTAATTATCGTCTGCGACGAGATGTCGTCACTGTCGTCACCGTCGCACGCGGTGAGCGAGAATGCGGCACCGGCCAGCATCATTGCGAATATCTTGAATCTGTCCATATATTTTTTCTGTTCGTTTTAAGAAATAATACACTGTCCGTTATCTCGGATTTGGCTGGTAGCCGGCAAGAAGTACCTCCTGCGGCAACTGGATGGCCCGGCGCGGATCGCTGACTGTCATCGAGTCTGTCACCTTCAGCGGTTTGCCGCTTTCATTCATAGTGCGGCGATATACGGTGATGCCGTAGCGCTTGAGGTCGAACCAGCGATAGCCCTCGTAGACTGTCTCCAGGCGCTTGAAGTTAAGCACGCAGTGGAGCATGCACTCCTGGGTGCTGCCCGGCCCGTCGATGGCAAACATCGGGTGCAGGCGCTTCTTCTGCGTAGGCGCGTTCCACTCCCAGTAGTCCATGTCGTTGTAATACTTCTCGACAAGCTCCGGTGTGAGCGTGACGGTTGAGGTCGTCCAGTTGTGCATCCACAGGTTGAGGTCGTTGCAGGCCTTGTCGTATTGCTTCAGCATGATGTAGGCCTCGGCGCGCTCCAGGAGCGTCAGGTCGGCCTTGAACGCCGGATAGACGGTCACGGCCTGGAAGTTCTGGTGCTGCGCGTCGAGCCAGTTGTACATAAAGGGCGACTTGCAGACAAACACCCTGTTGAAAGCTCCCGCGATGGCAGACCTGGCGGGGCAGCGCATCATGTAAGCCGAGCCCCAGATGTTCTGGGCCTGCAGGTCCTCCGTGTCGGCAAGATATGTGCAGTGGCTGTACTTGCGGTTGCCGATGAGCAGGTTGCTGTTCCAGAAGCCGAGCATTGACGTTGCCGTCATGAGCATCAGGTTGCTGTTTGCAGAGGCGTCGATATAAAGGTTGGTGCGCGGAGTGATGTCGCCGGTGATAGGCGTGGCGTTCATCTCGTCCCAATCGCGGAGCATTGTCTCGGGAGCCGAGCCGAGAGCCTCGGTGGCATACTCCACCGCCTTGTCCCACTTCTGGTAGTCAAGATAGAAACGTGCGGCGAAGGCATAGGCGGCATTGCGGTTGAAGTGATACTTGGGCACATCGAGATGGGTGTCGCCCACAAGCGGCAGAGCCTCCTGGATGTCACGGTCAATCTTCTCATACACTTCCTTGAGAGTGCCGCGCGAATAAGAGGGGTTAAGCGAGTTCTCACACTCCTCCATATATGTTATGCCCAGGTCTGCGGCCGCTGTCGCGGGGTTGTAGGGCAGACAGAAGATGTAAGCGAGAATGTAGTGGTGATAAGCCCTGGCGAGCAGTGCCTCGGCCTTGGCCTCACGCAGTGTCTGGGTTGTGGCGCCTCCCATCTCCTCGATTGACTGCAGCGCCAGATTGGCGTGGGCCACCGAGGTATAGAACTGCTGCCACATGAAATAAGGCCCGTCGTTGTCGATTTCCGTGAGCACCTGCCAGTTGTACAGCTGGTCGTAGAAACGGCTGGTGTAATTGGAATAGCTGTCGCCCATGTCGTCAATGTTGTCAGACGTACACTCCGCCATTATTATGGGAGTGGAGCCGGCATAGGCGCCGGTCAGCAGCCTTACCACTTTGTCCTCGGTGTCCACTTGCGTGCGGTTGTCGGGCATCTCGTCCAGATAATCGTTGCACGAGGCGAACGACAGACCGAGAACAAGCGCAAGCGTTACATTGTATATTGTCTTTGTTGCTTTCATTGTTAGTGCGTCAGTTAATTGTTTAGATACCAACTTTCAATGTTAATGTGAACTGCTTTGCCATAGGCATGGCCACACCGCCGGTGTTGAAGAACTCGGGATCCTGTCCGTTGAGCTTCTTGTCGGCGTAAAGCAGGAAGAGGTTCGTGCCCTGAAGCTTGAGCGAGAGGGTGTTGACACCGAGATGCTGTATGAGCGTCTTGGGGAAGTCATACGACAGCGAGATTTCCTTCATGCGGATAAAGTCGCCCTTTGCTATGCGCTCTGTGGAATAGTTGTATGCGCTGTAAGCGTAGGAGAGTGTGCGGTCGTTGTAGTTCTGCAGCGAGCTGGCGATGACCGGGACAGTGGTGTACTTCTCGTCGCCGGGCACTGTCCAGCGGTTGTTGAACTCCTTCGGCGTGGCCGTCAGGTCGTCATATTTGTTGGAGAACACGGGGTCGAGACGCACCACGTTGCCAAACGAGTATGTAAGGAACACGTTGAGCGTGAAGTTCTTGTAGCGGAAGATGTTGCCGAAGCTGCCGACGTCGGTCGGGTCGGCGCTGCCCTCGTACTTCAGGTAGCCGATCTTATTGGGGTCGCCCTGCTGGAAGTTTATGTTAGACACGGTGATCTCGCCGTCCTCGTTGAGGAATGTGGGCAGTCCGTCCTCGTTAAGCCCCATGAACGGAATGGAGAACACGGCGCGCACGGGATAGCCCTTGCGGGCGAAACCGTTGCCGGAGACGAGGTCTGTCACATAAGAGTAGCTGTCAAGGTCTGTCACCTCGTTGGTGCTGTGGCTGTAAATAAAGCTCGTGGTCCAGGTGAAGTCCTTGTTCTTGATGTTGGTCGTCGAGAGCGAAAGCTCCACTCCGCTCGACTTCATCGAGGCCACGTTTCCGAGCTTCTGTATCTCGCCGCCGATGCCCTGTGTGTTCACCAGGCCGATGAGGTCGTAGTTGCGGCGGCTGTAGGCGTCGAGGGTGAAGTTGATGCGGTTGTCGAGGAAGCCGAGGTCAAGGCCGAAGTTGAACTCGTGCTTCTTCTCGTATGTAAGGTCCTCATTGCCGAGCTGCGAGATGTAGAGCATGCTCTCCTGCACGTCGGCAAACGGGCGCCACGGGTTGGCGGCCAGGATGATGGCCTGCGAGTTGGTCACGCTGGCCGGGCCGCGGTCGGCTGTAAGAGAGTAAGAAAGACGCAGCGCGAGGTGCGACATGGCGGGCCGCAGCGCCTTGAAGAATTTCTCCTCGTGCACGTTCCATGCGCCGGAGATGTTCCATGTGGGCAGCCAGCGCGCCTGGCGGCTCTTGCCCAGACGGTTTGTTCCCTCATAGCGGATGGTGCCGTTGATGGAGTAGCGGCCTTTGTATGAGTATGTGCCGTTGGCAAAGAATGCCACGCTGCGCTCGTGGGTGTTGGACAGGGTGAAGTAGTCCTCGCCCTCCTCGCGGCTCTTCTTGAACACCTCGTAGGCCCATGATGGGATCTCGCCCATCTCGTACTGCATACCCCAGCCGCGGAACCATGTGTTGTGGCGCTCAACGCTGTTCGCCTCCATACCGCCGTAGAAGTTGACAATGTGTGTGTCCTCGCCGAACACATCGTTATACTGCGCGGTGGCGCGGAAGTCGTAGCCGAACATACGGTCGTCAGTGCGGTTGAGGATACCGCCGTAAGGCAGCACCGTCACCGGCAGGGCGTAGATGTCGTCGGGGTCGGTGTAAAGATACTCGTTGGTGTCGCGTATTGTCGACGTGCCCATGGCGCGGTATGCCTGGGCCTGGTTGGAGTTGTCCTTGATGTTGTGCTCCTGGGTGGCCGAGCTGTACTTCACGGCGCCGAGAGCCGTAAGCTCAACCTTTGTTATGGGCTTGTAGGTGAGCTTGGCCTGCATGCGGAAGTCGAACACGTTGAGGTCGATGTAGTTGTTCTCCAGCTCGTGCTTGATGTTGAACGGAGCGTAGTTGCGGGTGTAGAACTCGTTGGGGTCGAGCGTGCGCGACGTGTTCAGCGCGTAGGAGTAGGGGTTGATGTCGAATGCGCGGCTCACCTCGCCGGTGACGGGGTCAACATGCTGGCTGATGGTTCCCGGAGCCTCCTGCTTGCGGTAAGAGGCGTTTCCGATGATTCCCATCGACAGCTTCTTCGAGAGGTTGTGGTTTACGTTGAAGTTGGCCGTGTAGCGTTCTACCGCGCTCTTGAGCGACCATCCCGGGTCATACATCGCGCTGACCGAGGCGTAGTAGTTGCCCTTGTCGCTTCCGCCCGACATGCTGACTGAGTGGGTGTGCTGGATTGAGTTGGTGAACAGCTCCTTGAACCAGTCCGTGTTGCGGTACTCGGCGGCGCGCAGGTAAGCGGCGCGTGCGGCAGGTGTGTTGGGCAGCCCGAACTGGCCGGTCACGGGGTTGTAAGTGTTTATCAGCTCATACATCTTTCCGTAGACGCCGCTGTTCTGGGCATTGGCCGTCTCGGCGTAGTTGAGGAATCCCTTCTGCTGCAGTTCCTGATAGACAGACATCTGGTCCTGCGAGTTCATGATGTTGAACGTAGAGTAGCGGGGCACAAGGCGCATGGTGTACTCGCCGTTGTAGCTGATGTGCGCCTGGCCCGACTTGCCTTTCTTGGTGGTCACGACAATCACACCGGCCATCGCGCGCGCGCCATATATAGATGTGGCGGAGCCGTCCTTAAGGATCTGGAAGCTCTCGATGTCGTCGGAGTTGAGTCCGGCGATGGCGGAGCTGATAAGGGTGTTGGCGTCGCCAGAAGAGAGCTGGTCGGTGCTGACGTCGGTGACATTCTCCATGATCACGCCGTCAACGACCCACAGCGGGTTGGAGCTGCCGTAAATGGAGGTGGCGCCGCGCACGCGGATTTTTGGCGCGGTACCGAACGTTCCCGACACGTTCTGAACCGACACTCCGGCCGCACGGCCTTCGAGCGAGCGGCTGATGTCGGCCATACCGGAGATTTTTGTGCCCTCGGCGTCAATCTTCGTCGTGGCGCCGGTGAAGAGGCGCTTGTCCATCTTCTGCATTCCGGTGACGACGACCTCGTCAACAACGTGGGCCGAACTTTCGAGCGACACCTTCATCCCAGGCTTCGCGGTGACGGTCTGCGGCTTCATGCCGACATAACTTATCACAAGTTTCTTGCCGGCCGGCACGTTCAGCGAGAACTGACCGTCTATGTTGGTCGTCGTGCCGGTCTTGGTTCCCTCGACCATAACCGTCGCGCCGATGACCGGCAGCCCGTCTTCCTGAGATATTACGGTTCCTGTAACTTTTGTTTGGGCAAATGCCATTCCCAGCGAGAGGAAAAGGCACGCCAAAAGCATAGTTAATCTTTTTTCCATAAATACTCTCTTCTTTACTAAAATTACATTTCAAATATTACAACGTGCAAAATTAAACAAAAATATTCAACCCACCACAGAATAAACCAAAAAAATCATATATTTAACGTATTCTGTACACTATTAAGGTAGAATTTACACCAATAATGTTCCACTTTGAAAATGAATGCCGCCAAAAAGTTTACAGTTTGAAACGAAAGGACGGTTGTATTTTGTGCATAAATATGCACTTCAAAACACATGAATATGCAGTCTCAAACGGCTTCGGCTCCCTGCGGGAACACCACAAAACGCAAGTCTGCCGCCGTTCCCGAACCGCCCGCGCAACAGCCTGGTTTTCAACAAGTTGCAAAACGGCCTGTTTCGGCTTCCGTTTTGGGCCGTTTCGCAGTGCGAAACAGGCCGTTTCAGAAGCCAAAACAGGCCGTTTTGAAAATCATTGTGGCGCATAGCCTCCGGCGGGCGGTATCAGAAAGCCCCGGAAACGCACCCGCGCGGGCAGTCAGCACACAACTTCAAAACCGCATAAACATACAGTTTTGCCGACGGCACGGAAACCGCGCCCGGAGCGTCCGGCCCAAAAGCGGCTGGCCACGCCGGCGGCGCCGGCCGCCGTCACTTCACCTGGATGACGAGATACTTGCTCGTGCTCCAGAACTGCTGCGGGTTGGTTATGCGCAGAACATACTGCTTGTTGGCGTCGCGCGCCAGGGTGTAGCTCGAGGCCGGATGGGCGGTCAGCATCTTGGCCGAGCGCGAGTAGAGCTTTATCTCCTTGGTCACGCGGATGTCTATCTTCGTGAAGTAGTTGCGGTTGAAGTTAGACTGCAGCACCTTGCCGTCGGCAAGTATGCGCTGCTCCTTGAGCTCGCTCTTCGTGCCGAACACGTACCAGGCGGTGTGCAGCTGCTGGTCCTGCGCGTTGATGCGCTTCGTCTTCTGGTTGCCCTCTTCGGTCAGGTTGCTGACATTGGTGTTGAGGTTGGCTATCTTCTCGTCAAGGTCCATTATGTGTATGTCCTTGGCGTCAAGCTCGGCGCGCAGCTGCTGCAGCTGCTGGTCTTTCTCCTCCATCTGCTTCGTCAGGTTCTCGATGGTGCGCTGCAGCTGGTCGCCCTTGATGGTGCCCTCGCGCAGCTGGCGCTGCAGCTTGGCTATAAGCTCGCGGTTCTGCTTCATCGTGGACTGGATGAACTGCAGGTTCTCGCGTATGCGCTGCTCGCGGTTGGCGCCCTCGCCGTCTTTGGCAAGGCTCAGGCGGTTCTCAGCCTCGTTGATTTCGCGGAATCCCTCCTCAATCTCGTTCATTGTCGACATCAGGTCGTTGATCTCTGTGTCTTTCTGGGCGATGATCTGGTTGAGCGAGTCGCGCTGCTGCGCTGCCGCAAGGTCGGTCTTCGCCTTGTCCTGCTTGCAGGCCGCAAAGGCCAGCAGACAGAGGGCTGCAATCAATAAATTCTTCATATTCATTCTGTTTTGGTTTTGTTTTCCTTATCGTCAGCGCCGGCCACGAGCACCACAATCTCGCCGCGCGGCGCCGTTACGGCAAAATGAGCCTTAAGCTCGTCGAGCGTGCCGCGCACGCTCTCCTCGTGCACCTTCGAGATCTCGCGGCACACGCAGGCCCTCCTGCCCCCGCCGAACACGGCGGCGAGCTGACCGAGCGTCTTGCAGAGCCTGTAAGGCGACTCATAGAACACCATCGTGCGCCGCTCGGCGGCGAGCGACTCAAGGCGCGTCTGCCTCCCCTTCTTCTGCGGCAGGAAGCCCTCGAAGGCAAAGCGGTCGCAAGGCAGGCCGCTGGCCACCAGCGCAGGCACAAAGGCAGTGGCTCCGGGCAGGCACTGCACCTCCACGCCGGCCCTCACGGCCTCGCGCACCAGGAAGAAGCCGGGGTCGCTGATGCCGGGCGTCCCGGCGTCGCTCACCAAGGCTACGGTCTCTCCCGCCAGCAGGCGGCGCACCACGGCGGCCGACGTGCCGTGCTCGTTGAACTTGTGGTGCGAGGCCAGACGGTTGCTGATGCCGTAATGCTTCAGCAGGACGCCCGTGGTGCGGGTGTCCTCGGCCAGCACCAGGTCGGCCTCTTTCAGAATCCTCACCGCGCGGAAAGTCATGTCCTCCATGTTTCCGACAGGCGTGGGAACCACATATAAAATGCCCATATCAACAGTCTTGACAGCCCGCGCGCCGACAGCTTGCGCAGCCGCGGCACGGCTTAAAATACTGCAAATGTAACGAATTACGGCCTACGGCCAAAAAAACTCCGGCCTTAATTTGCATTTTTTAAAACGTATTTGTAATTTTGTGTCGAAATGACAGATTACTTAACAAGGTGACAAAGACGCGCCGGCTCCACCGCCACAGCTCGCGGACAGGACTCCCCGGCAAGCCAGGATAGCCTTCGCCACACATTAATATATAATAAGCGGAACGACAATGACAGACAAGACAATAACATTCGACAAGTTCGTGCGCTGGGTGGCCGGCATACTGCTGGCCGCAGCCATTCTCTACGTGCTCAACTATCTCAGCGGAGTGCTGCTGCCGTTCTTCGTGGCCTGGCTCCTGGCCTACCTCATCTACCCCATCGTCACGTTCGTGCAGCGCCGCCTGCACGTGCCAGGCCGCGTGCTGTCGATAATAGTCACGCTGGTATTCCTCGTCGCCGTCATCGGCGGAATTGTCTACATGATAATCCCGCCGATGGTTGAGCAGTTCGAGAAGATGAGCGGGCTGGCAAGCCGCTACCTCCACGAGAAGACGCACATCAGCAACTTCCCGCTCGCCGTCAGGCAGTGGATAGAGGCCAACAGCGCCAACATCCAGGACTTCTTCAACAGCCGCGAAGTGAAGAAAGCCCTAAGCGACACCATGCCCAAGCTGTTCTCCGTGATCGGGCAGACGGCCAACGTCATCCTGAGCGTCGTGGCGTCGCTCATCACGCTGCTCTACCTGTTCTTCATCCTGCTCGACTACGAGAAGCTCGCCGCCGGCTTCATAAAGATATTCCCGCCGAAGAGCCGCCCCTTCTGGCAGTCGCTGATAGGCGACGTCGAGCGCGAGCTTAACAGCTACATCCGCGGGCAGAGCCTCGTGGCGTTGTGCATCGGCATCCTGTTCTGCATCGGATTCACCATCATCGGATTCCCCATGGCCATCGCCATGGGCATCATGATCGGCATAATGAGCCTTATACCCTATGTCCACGGACTGGCGCTGGTACCAATGGTGTTTCTCTCGCTGCTCAAGGCGGCCGACACCGGCCAGAACTTCTGGGTGATTCTGGCCTCGGCCGTCGGCGTGTTCGTGGTGGTGCAGATGATCACCGACATGATTCTGACACCCAAAATCATGGGCAAGGCCATGGGCCTAAACCCCGCGGTGCTGCTGCTCTCGCTCTCTGTATGGGGGGCGCTGCTCGGCTTCATCGGCCTCATCATCGCACTGCCGCTCACGACCATCATCATCGCATACTACCAGCGCTACGTCACCAAAGAGGCCGGCACCACCACCAAAGAGCCGGCGGAGCGCACCGGCGGAACGGCTCCGGCTGCCGCCGAAAGCCCAGCCGGAGCGGCAAAAGCGCCGGCCAGAAAAGATATTGGCGAAAAACAGCCGCAATAATTTGGCCGTTCAAAAAAAACATCGTACCTTTGCACTCGCTTAACAAAAGCACAACCAACACGGCAGATCCGCTAGCTCAGCTGGTAGAGCACAACACTTTTAATGTTGGGGTCTTGGGTTCGAGCCCCAAGCGGATCACCAAAGAGAGGTCTTCATTGCTGAAGACCTTTTCTTTTTAAGCCCAAAGCCAACGCCAAGAGGCGTTGACAGGATTCTGTTTTTGCCATTTTCACACATCAGCCACTTATCCGCAGCAATATTTCCCCCACCCACACATTCTATGTTCTGACCAGGTTGCGCCCCGCGTCGATGCGCAGGAAGATGAACAGCAGGATGGTGAAGCCCCACAGCGAGGAGCCTCCGTAGCTGAAGAACGGCAGGGGGATGCCTATGACGGGGGTGAGGCCGAGCACCATGCCGACATTTATGAACACGTGGAAAAGGAATATCGACAGCACGGAGTAGCCGTAGACGCGCCCGAAGCGGAACTGCTGCCGCTCGGCAAGATGGATGAGCCGCAGCACGAGCGCAAGGAAAAGGATGAGCACCCCGGCCGAGCCGAGGAAGCCCTCCTCCTCGCCCACGGTGCAGAAGATGAAGTCAGTGTCTTGCTCGGGCACGAACTTGAGCTTGGTCTGAGTGCCGTTCAGAAAGCCCTTGCCCTCAAGCCCGCCCGAGCCGATGGCTATCTCGCTCTGGTGGACGTTGTATCCGGCGCCCGAAAGGTCCTCGTCGAGGCCGAGCAGCACGTTTATGCGCACGCGCTGGTGAGGCTCCAGCACATTGTTGAGCACGTAGTCGGCCGAATAGAAGAAGGCCACCGAGCCTATCGCAAAGACCATGATGAGCCAGTAGTTGCGCAGCCGCGAGCCAATGGCGGCGATGGCCAGCACGACGAGCGTGGCAGCGATGACGGCGAGCTGCACCCACACCACGTCGAACGGAATGACGAACACGGAGAACAGCAGCGCGGCAGCCGTTATGCCCACTCCGTAGGCCAGCATGAGCAGAGCCAGCCGGCGCTCGCGGCAGTAGACGCTCACCATGCCCGAGGTGAACACCTGCACAAGCAGCAGCACGACGAACTTGCCGACGGACGTGGGCGTATCGAGCATGAAGACCTGCTCGAAGCGTATGCCCACCACGAAATACACCACTGCCGCAACGCCGGTGAAGAGCACACAGCCGGGCATTCCCTCGCGATAGAGCACGAGGAAGAAGGCCAGATAGACCAGCGCCGAGCCTGTCTCGCGCTGCATGATGATGAAGAGCATGGGGGTGAAGATCACGGCCAGCGTGCCGGCGAAGTGCTTCCAGCGGTGGATGTTGTAGCCGTAGGTGCTCATAAACTTGGCCAGGGCCAGGGCCGTGGCGAACTTGGCAAACTCGGCGGGCTGCACCCTGAGCGGCCCCATGACGAGCCACGACCGCGAGCCTTTTATCTCGTGTGGGTTGAATATTGTGGCGAAGAGCAGCAGCAGCAGGAAGCCGTAGATGACGTAGGCAAAGGTGTCGTAGAAGCGGTCGTCGAGCATCAGCAGCACGAAGCCGAGGCACACCGAGGTGCCGATCCACACAATCTGCATGCCTGAGCGGGTGTCGAGGCTGAAGATGTCGGTGTCGCCGTAGCTGTAGCTCGCGCCGCAGACGCTTATCCAGCCGAAGGCGAGCAGCGCCAGATAGATGCCGATTGTCCACCAGTCGAGCGAGCGGAGCACGCCCGGCTGCTTATCTGTTTCTTGAGTCATAGGTTATGCGTCTGTGCTGGAACTCGTCCGCTTTCTTCTCCGATTCGGGCGAGAGCCTGCCGTTAATGTACTTCTCCATCATCAGCGAGCCTATGGGAACGCCGTAGTCGGCGCCCCATCCGCCGTTCTCCACGTAGACGGCGATGGCTATCTTGGGGCTGTCCATCGGCGCGAAGCCCATGAACACGGAGTGGTCGTGGCCGCGGTTCTGGGCCGTTCCGGTCTTGCCGCAGGCCTCGTATTCCGGGCGGTTGGCAGCGCGGCAGGTGCCGTGGAGCACAGAGCTGCGCATGCCCTCGGCCACCACGTCGTAGGCCCAGCGCGGCGCCAGGCTGTAGTGGCGGCGGGTGTAGGCCGTGTCGAGCGGCTCGCCCTGCACCTTGCGCACCACGTGCGGCACGTAGTAGTAGCCCCGGTTGGCTATGGTGGCTCCCAGATTGGCTATCTGCAGCGGGGTGAGCGTCACCTCCCCCTGCCCTATCGAGATGCTGATGACGGTCAGCCCGTTCCACGAGCCGTTGTACACCTGGTCGTAGAAGTCGGCGTTAGGTATCAGCCCGCGCTTCTCGCCGGGCAGGTCGATGCCCAGCCTGTAGCCGAAGCCCATGCTCACCATGTAGTCGCGCCAGCGGTTCATGGCCTCCTGGGCGTCCTTATACTTGCGCCGGTTGCCAATCATGTAGTAAAGGCCCCAGCAGAAGTAGGCGTTGCACGAGGTGCTGATGGCATCGACGAGCGCCAGCGGCGACTTGTGGCCGTGGCAACCCACGTGGAGCCCGCGGTAGTAGAATCCGTGGTGGCAGGGGAACATTGTGCCCGGCGTTATTATGCCCTCGCTCAGATAAGTGAGCGCCTGCGTGGTCTTGAACGTGGAGCCAGGCGGATAAAGGCCCATGATGCTGCGGTTGAGCAGCGGTTTCCAGGGGTCGAGCTGCATCTTCAGATGGTTCTTGCTGCGGTTGCGCCCGGACATGGCGCGGGGGTCGTATGTGGGCGACGACACCATGCAGAGTACCTCGCCCGTGGCCGGCTCGATGGCCACGATGCTGCCTATCTTGCCCTCCAGCAGGCGCTCGCCCAGGGCCTGCAGCTCCAGGTCGATGCTCAGGGTGAGGTTCCTGCCCGCCACGGGCGCGCGGTCCAGCTGCCCGTCGCGGTAGCGGCCCTGAATGCGCCCGTGGGCGTCGCGCAGCAGAATCTGCACCCCCTTGACGCCGCGCAGCTGCTTCTCGTAGCGCCGCTCCACGCCCAGCTTACCGATATAGTCGCCGGGCTGGTAGTAGTCGTCCTCCTCAATGTCATACTGCGACACCTCGGCCACGTCGCCTATGACGTGGGCCGCGTAGGGATACTGGTACTGGCGGACGCTGCGCTTCTGGATGTAGAAGCCCGGAAAGCGGTACATCTTCTCCTGGAACACGCTGAACTCGTCGGGCGGTATCTGCCCCATGAAGAGCTGCTGGGTGAAGCGCGAGTATCCCGGATTCTTCGAGCGGTCTTTTATCTCGGCCATGCGGTCGTCGAACTCCTTGCGCGTTATGCCGAGCGTGGCGCAGAACTCGAGTGTGTCGAGGTGGCCGCGCTCCTCGTTCATCACCACCATCAGGTCGTAGGCCGGCTGGTTGTAGACCATCAGACGGCCCTTCCTGTCGGTAATTATGCCGCGCGAGGGGTAGTCTATGCGCTTCAGAAAGGCGTTGGAGTCGGCGTTTTTCTTGTAGTCGTCGCTCATTATCTGGAGCGTGAAGAGGCGTATGATATAGACCACGACGATGAATGTGGCCACACCGCCGATGACATAACGCCTGTTTGACAGCTCGAAATCCTTCACCGCTTTCTCACACTTTCTATGGCCAGAACAAGGACAATGGTAAGCAAAGCGCTCCCGCCGGCACACTCAAGCCAGCGGAGCCAGTGGAAGAAGCTGAACATCTCCAGCAGGAAGAACACCAGGCAGTAAAGCACGACGAGGGCGGAGACGTAGAACGAAAACTTCAGCCGCCCTATCGAAGCGACCGACGGGCGCAGGTCCTCGGGGGCGTCGCGCTGCACGAACAGCGCGAAGAAATACGGCTGAACAGCTCCCAGCAGCGTCATGGACGCCGCCGCCACGCCCGGCGTGTTGGTGAATGTGTCGGCAGAAAGCCCCAGTGCGAAGCACCACAGCAGCCTGGCCCACTTCGGATAGCCCACCGGAAAGGTGAGCGCGAAGTAGACATAAAGCAGCGGAGTGGCGCAGTTCAGCAGGCGTATCTGGTTGAACACCAGGGCCTGCGCCAGGCACAGCAGGCAGCAGATCAGCAATCGCCGTATTGTATCCGTAACCATTCTTCAGTCAAAATATCATTAGCCGCAGGCGCCGGCCGGGTCCGCGCGGCCGCCAGCTCATTTTCCGCCGTCGATGTGGAGCGAGTCTCTGGCGGCCCCGAGCAGCCTCATGCGCTCGCCCGCGGTGCTGTCGTTGATGGCGTAGACGTCGCGCACGCTGCTGAAATCGGTCGAGAGCCTCACCTTGAGGCGGTAAGACAGCCCGTCGCGCGAGTTGTACACCTGCTCGATGCGGCCCACAAGCACGCCGGCGGGGAATATCGACGAGTAGCCGCTGGTCTCCACCCAGTCGCCCCGGCGGAAGCGGGCGTGGCGCGGAATGTCCTCAACGTAGGCCACCGCAGGGTCGCCGCCGTACCACACGAGGTAGCCCACGTAGCCGCGGTTCCTGATGGTGCAGCTTATGCGCGACTTCATGTTGAGCACCGGCATGACCACCGAATAATGGTCGGAGGCCAGATACACGATGCCCACAATGCCGGTGCCGCAGGCCACGCCCATGTCGGGGCGTATGCCGTCGGCAGTGCCGCGGTCGATGGTCATGAGGTTGTATGGGCGGTCCAGGGTGTTGTCAACGACCTTGGCCGGTATCAGCCTGAAGCGCGAGAGCGCGCCGTCGGCGGCCCGCCCGACCGCCGCGGTGTCGCCGGTGGCCCCGGCGTAGAGCCGGCGGAGCTGGTCCAGCTGGCGCTCAAGGTAGAAGTTGCGCTGCGCAAGCCCCTCGTTGACCCGCGATAGCGAGAAGTAGGACTCCACGGCAGAGTTAATCTCGTACACCTTGCCGGCCACGGCGTTGGCCGTGGAGAACCACACGCTGCCCTGGTAGGTGTTGTAGCGGAACAGGAGCACGGCGCACACTGTCTCGAGCGCCACAAAAAGAATCCAGTGGTTATACTTTGCGAGAAACTCTAAGAGGTTGCGCATGTCGTGTCTTTTTATAATCCATAAGCCACACTCCATAGCCGCCCGCTCCGCGAGGCGCGGCAGAGCCTCGCCATGGGCGCCGCCGGCTATGGACTGTGACTTACGAACTGTGCGGACTAATTTCTCACCGCATGAGGAACGAGAAGCGGTCCACATTCTTCAGCGCGATGCCCGCTCCGCGCGCCACGCTGTGCAGCGGGTCCTCGGCAATGTGGAACTCGATGCCTATCTTGTCGGCCAGACGCTTGTCGAGACCGCGCAGCAGCGCGCCGCCGCCGCTGAGGTAGATGCCGTTCTTCACGATGTCGGCGTAAAGCTCGGGCGGCGTGTTCTCCAGCGCCGAGAGCACGGCGTTCTCAATCTTGGCCACCGTCTTGTCGAGGCAGTGGGCGATTTCCTGATAGCACACGGGCACCTCCATGGGCAGCGCGGTTATGCGGTTGGGGCCGTGCACCACGTAGTCCTCGGGCGCCTGCTCGCCCAGGTCGGTCAGAGCCGAGCCCACGTGAATCTTTATCCGCTCGGCCATGCGCTCGCTCACCTTCACGTTGTGCTGGCGGCTCATGTACTCCTGGATGTCGGCCGTGAGGTCGTCGCCGGCAATGCGGATGGAGTTGTTGCTCACGATGCCGCCGAGCGAGATGACGGCAATCTCGGTGGAGCCTCCGCCAATGTCAACAATCATGTTGCCCTCGGGAGCCTCAACGTCGATGCCTATGCCGATGGCGGCCGCCATCGGCTCGAATATCAGGTAGACGTCGCGGCCGTCGGCGTGCTCGGCCGAGTCGCGCACGGCGCGCAGCTCCACCTCGGTGGAGCCTGACGGCACGCCGATGACCATGCGCAGCGATGGCGAGAAGAGGCGGCTGCCGGTGTGCACCATCTTGATGAGTCCGCGCATCATCTGCTCGCAAGCCGAGAAGTCGGCTATCACCCCGTCGCGCAGCGGGCGCACTGTGCGTATGTTGTCGTGTGTCTTCTCATACATCATCTTTGCCTTCTCGCCCACGGCTATCATCTTGTCCGTGCGGCGGTCGAGGGCAACCACAGACGGCTCGTCGACCACAATCTTGTCATCACTGACAATGATGGTGTTCGCCGTGCCCAAATCCATTGCTATCTCCTGTACGAAAGAAAAGAATCCCATAAATCCCTTAATACCTTATATATCTAAAATTCTATGCCACCGGCCCGGAGCACGGAACGCGCGGCTCACAACAGGCAGCACCGCACCTATGGACGGGAGCGGCCCGTTGTGAGCAGCGGCCGCCTGCTATGAGTTGAACCAGTTGTGGATGGCTGTGTCGTAATGGCTGCTCACGCCGAAGGCGCGCTCGGCGAACATACGGCGCTGCTCGCGCGTCGTCTCCGCGCCCTGCTTGTTCAGTATGTCGAGCAGCACGCCATACTCTGCCTTGCTCGGCACAATCACCACGTCGTTGAAGTTCTTCGCGCCCGCGCGGATGAGCGATATGCCGCCTATGTCTATCTTCTCGATGATGTCGGCCTCGGAAGCTCCGCTGGCCACGGTGTCCTCAAAGGGGTACAGGTCAACCACAACGAGGTCTATCTCCGGTATCTCGTACTGGGCCATCTGCTCGCGGTCGCCGGCGTTGTCGCGGCGGGCCAGGATGCCTCCGAACACTTTGGGGTGGAGCGTCTTGACGCGCCCGCCGAGAATCGAGGGATAGGTCGTCACGTCTTCCACCTTCTGGCACTCGTAGCCCAGCGACTCGATGAAACTCTGCGTCCCCCCGGTGGAGAGGAACCTCACGCCCTCGGCGTTGAGCTTCTTGAGCAGCTCGTCAAGCCCGTCTTTGTGGAACACCGAAATAAGCGCGGTCTTAATCTTTTTTGTATCAGCCATAATCAATAATATAACGTTATATTCTTTCAGGCTGCAAAGTTACGAAAAAGCCCCGATATGCAATGCGTTTGCAATGAAAAAATTGTTACACCCACACCCTTAGAATATTTTTATGAATCCGCAAGTTGCAAAATGTTCCAATGTCAGCAGGGCGTGCTCCCCACGTCATCCCGCTCCGACGCTGTGTGGGCCAGCAAACAAATAGGCATTCTGGACTCTGCGACGGTGCGCGGAACAGAAAGTCGCCGTTAAGGCAATAACAGTACGCTTATGGACAGAAATGTTAAATCTGGTAAGAAATCTTGACAGCGGCGAGGCTCATTTCGCCGTTTTTCTGAAACGACAGGCCGCCCGACGGAAATTCGCGCGGCAGGAGTGTGCAGCCGTAACTTGCTGAGCCTATCAGACTTATTGCCCAATCAGCCCGACTGTGCAATTTTTCCAGCCCCCGAGACAGCCTTTTTCGCCCCCAAAAACGGCCTTTTCGGCACTGCAAGAGGGTCCGTTTTGGCCTCCAATATGGCCTATATCGCGTTGCAATATGGGTCGTTTTGCGATGCGATATGACCCATTCCGCAAAACCGGGCTGGCTTCCGGGCCTTTCGGGGCGGCAGAAACCGCCCCCGCGCTTCTATTTCGCCTCTGCGGGCCGTGTTAAATCCCGGACGGCGGCCTTAACCTGTTTTAACACTAAAAAGACCGTGCCTGCGCAACAAAACGCCCGGAAACAGCGTCTTGACAATAAAAGGCTCAAACTTAAAACCAGTGGGAATTATGAGAACATTATCTATCATTGCAGTCTCGATGATTGCGTTTTGCCTCGCGGCCTGCGCCAACAGCGCAAGTCCGGAGGCGGCAGGCGGCGGCGCACGAACAGTAGAAGTGAAGGAGTTTGACAAAATCAGGCTGACCGGCGCGGGCACCATGACGTTCAGGCAGAAGCCCGGCCCGGCAAGCGTCAAGGCCGACATACCTGAGACTATGCGCGACCGCGTGACCATCGAAGTGAAGAACGGCACGCTCTGCGTGGACGTGAAGGCGCGCAAGGAGGTTAAGAAACTGAGGATAAGCCCATCGGTCGCCAAGCGCACCGAGACAGAAAGCTATGGGAGGATTGCCGTGAGCGTGACCGCGCCGGCGCTAAGACAGCTTGACGCCGGCGGCGCGTGGAACTTCGCCATCAGCGGGAAGCTGGACGCGCAGACGCTCAGAATCAGCACCACGGGCAGCTGCAAGGTCAACGGCGGCGAGCTGGTGTGCTCCGACCTGCGGCTAACACAGAAGGGCGCGTGCGGCTTTGCGCTCACCGGCGTCAAGTCGAAGAGCATTGACATAGAGGCAACCGGCAGCTGCAAGGCCGACCTCGGCAAGGCGGCTGCCGCCGCAACGGCCGTCTGCACGAGAGGCGCCTGCACCGTCAAGGCGGCCGGGCTGGAGGCGCAGACGCTGACGGTCAGCGCGAGCGGAGCCTGCAAGACAGAGATAGACAAGGCCGTGGTGACGACGGCCGACATCAAGACCAGCGGATCATGCAAGGTGAGGATGCCGTCGGTGAAGGCCTCGCACATAAAGGCGGCGGCAACCGGCGGCTGCAAAACCACGCTCGCAGGCAATGCCGCCACGGCCATTCTGCGCGCCGCCGGGGCAAGCGGCATTGACGCCGAAGGCCTTGTGTCCAACAGTGTGGAGGCCATTGCCACCGGGGCTTCAAGCATCACCTGCGACGCGCAGAAGAAGCTCTCGGCCACTTACAGCGGCGCGGCTAAAATAGGTTACAAAGGCAGCCCGAGCATAGAAACAGGAAACAGCCGCGGGCTCTACCGCATCGGGAAGTGACCACAGGGGCTGGCCACAAACGGAAAAGACTGTCCGCAATTTGCCACACCCGGCCAGAATATGGGATGCATGGCAAATTGCGGACAGCCATAAATGATAATTCCATAATAGCAGGCAGACGGAGCCGGGCCTCAAAAAGCGCCGGGCCTCAGGGCCTCAGGGGCTGTCCGTGGCGCAACGGCTCAGTCGGTCTTCATGCCTTTGGGCTTTGCGGGCAGCGTTATCCGGCTGACGGTCTGCGTCCAAACGCGGCGCAGGTCGGCCCAATGATAGTATGGCCAGCTGTCGGTCTCGACATTGGCCAGACGCACTTCGCGCTCGTTGAGCAGCGGCTTGACAAGGATGTCGCCGCTGCCGGGCTTGCGGAAGAACACCAGCTGAACGTTGCCGCACATCGGTATGATGCGGTAGGTCTGGTAGAGCTGGGGTATCGAGTCCCAGTCGGCCGTCGGCCTGTTGAATGTCTCGATCTCCATCAGCGCCACAAGCGGAGCGAGATTGGTGTCATGGCCGAAGCGGAGCGAGGCTGCGGGGCGCCCCGAAGCCAGACAGGTGTCGGCCGTCTCGATGATGTTCTCCAGCAGATTGCGCGCCAGCCACGGCATACGCCCGCCGCTGAGCGGCGACGGCCCCTGCTCGTAGTACCACTCGAAGTTGTTCAGCTGCCACAGACTGTAAAGCTCGCCGGGAGTGAAGAGAAAGGCAAGGTCGGGCTGGCCGTATGAGCTTTGGCTGATGCCATGATACTCGAAGAGGTCGGCCATGAGTTGCTGCGGGTCTTTCACCCGGGGCAGATATGCCGGGGTGAAGAGCTGCCTCATCATCCGCTCCGGGCGCACGAATCGGTCGCGGGCGGCGGCAAAGGCAGAGTCAGCGTTCTGCTGGCAGCTGTCGGAGTAGATGGGGTTCTTGTATTTCAGGAAATAAGCGTCGTGCTCGCTGGCGTCGGTAGTGATGCGCAGGCGCGGGTTGAGCCCTTTCAGCTCCACGCAGGCGGCAGCCATTGAGAGGAACGCGCGTGTCTTGTAGGTGGAGCGGGCGTCTACGTGTGTGCCGTCGGCAAAGATCTGCGGATAGTTGCCGAACATCCTGTCAACGAGCCCGCGGTGCTGGGCGGCCCCTTTGGCAGTAAGCTCGCCATAGCGGTCGCCGCACTCGGCGGCCAGAGCTTTCACCACGGCCAGAGCACGCTGTCCGTCGGCGGTCAGTCCTCCGCTACGCCCGGCCTCGGTAAGGGCGGCGAGCGCCGGCTCATACTTGTCTTCGCCGGTAAGATAGCGCGAGCCGTGGCGGGCATAGGTGCTGATGTAGCAGGGCACGTAGCCCTCAGGCGCGGGAGTGAGTCGCTCCTTAGGAGCCTCATACGCAAAATACTTGCCTGCGGCCAGACGCGGGTCGGCCTTGATGTCGCGCTCGGCGCGGGTCTGCGCCGTTGCCGCAGGCACGGCGCACAGAGCCGCGATGCAGGCGCAAATCACTGTTTTTGTGCTAATTGGTTTCATTGTATGCCGTATAAAACAATGCGCAAAAGTATGCAAAATCCTCAAAAGCCACACCGCATTTTGTATTACAATAACGTTACTTTTTTAACCCGAATCGGCCATTAGACTTTTTCTTATTTTGCGTTCAGGCCGTTCAGGCCGGTTTTACGTCTTGCCGCAGGCGTGGCGGGCCACGTCAAGGCAGGCGGGAAACATATTGGCGGCAGGAAAGCGAAAGAGGATGAAGAGCATTGGAACAAACGAAAAATAACGAACAATGCGGTCTAATGCGATTTGGACTAAACCCAGGAGCAAATAAACAACAATCCCCTCGCACTGCCAAAACAGCGGAGGGGATTCTGCATTCAGCCCATCACGGCGTCGCCGGCGGTCATCTGCCCGAGCGACCCTGCCTTGACCTGTATGCAGACGTAGCTGATGGCGCTGTCGGCCGCAGCCGAAATCTGGCGCCTAACCTCGGGACTTACGCGCAGCCAGTCGCCCTCGGCCAGGGCCACCTGCTCGCCGTCGAGCGTCATTGTGCCGCGCCCGCTGAGCACCCCGTATATCTCTTCGTTCTGCTTGTGGCTGTGAACGAAAGGCACGCTCGCCCCGGCGGGCATCCTGTTTACCGACACCTCTGCGCCCGTAAGGCCCAGCACATCGTGCAGCTCAACCCTCGGCTGATCCGCAACGCTCGTTTTCTGATACTTTTCCATACTGTCTCCGTTTGTTAATTTGGTTTGTATTGTGGTTTGATTCCGGGCGCAAAGTTATACATTTCCGTCCGTCCGCACAATACGTTACGGGGAAGTAACAAGGTTACGTCGCCGTAACCATTGCTCAGTGTCAGGCGATTGCGCCGCAAGGTTTAACCTTGTTTAACCATCTGAGAGCCGCACAGCCGGGCCGGAACACAATCGGAAGTGCCGCCACGGGCGTGAGGCTCAGTTTGCGCCGGAACGCCTTATCCTCAGGCCCACGTCCTCGATACCTGGCAACGTCTCGCGCATCATGTGGTGGCGGACGGCCACCACGAGCGAGTCGCCGCCCGACAGGCGCAGCCTCCTCACGGGAAACACGTGCTGGAAGTTGCTCTGCCCGCTGCCCAGGGTGTTGCCATCGTCGTCGGCAAGGCGGCAGTTGAGCGTGTCGCTGACAACGGTTCCGGCGGGCAGCACGGTGCAGTCAACAATCACGGTGACGGCCTTGAACGGATAGTCGGCGTTGGTGCGCAGCCCTATTTCGGCGGCATAAGCGCCCGCCTCGGCCACCGGCGGCACGCGGAACAGGGCGGTGTCCGCGCGATTCCATTCGCCGAGGGGCCTGTAGCTGTCGTAGACGGTGCCGCCGCCACAGGCCGACAAGGCCAGCGCCACGGCACCGGCGGCGGCCATGCGCACGGCCGCCGCGGCCGACTTACTGCTGCGTGCCATTCTCCTGAGGCGCGTCCTGTTCACGGTTGCCGCGCTGCTGGCGCCCGGCGGGGCGCCGGTTGCCCGCCCTGCCCTGCCTCGGCCTGTCGGCTGACTGCTTGTCGGCAGACTGCTGCGCCCCGCCCTCCGGCTGCGGTCTGGGCTGCCTGGCGGCAGCCTTGCGCTCCGGCTGGGCGCCCTTGGGCTGTCTGCCGTCCTCCTTCTGCGCCTGGGGCTTGGGCTTGTCTGACGCAGGCTGCTTGTCCTTGGCGGCGGTCTGGGCGGCGTTCTGGCCCCCCTTGCCGCCTTTCTTTTTCTTCTTTTTGGCCTTGTCGAAGCGGGTTATGTTCTCGTTGGCCAGCAGGTCAACGGGCTTCTTCGGCTCCTTCTGCTTGCCGTCCTCCTGGAGCGACAGCGGCTTCTCGCCACGGCGGTTCATCTCAATCACCTCCTTGGCGCGCACCGCGCTTATGGTCTCGACGTTGGCGGCCACGCTCTTGTCGGTGGAATAGGTCACCATGCCGGTCAGGATGTCGCTCTTGAAGAGGTGGTACTCGGCGTCCTGCGTGTGCAGAGTGACCTCCTTGCTGGGCAGCTTGCGCCCCGCCTCGATGTAGTTGTCAACCTCGTAGTTCAGACAGCACTTCAGCTTGGCGCACATTCCGGCCAGCTTCTGCGGGTTGAGCGATATGTCCTGGAAGCGGGCGGCGTTGGTGCTGACGCTCACGAAATTCTTCATCCACGTGGCGCAGCACAGCTCACGCCCGCAGGGTCCTGTGCCGCCGATGCGCCCGGCCTCCTGTCTGGCGCCTATCTGCTTCATCTCTATGCGCACGTGGAAGGTCTCGGCGAGCACCTTGATGAGCTGACGGAAGTCCACACGCTCGTCGGCAATGTAGTAGAAAATGGCCTTGTTGCAGTCTCCCTGGTACTCCACGTCGCCGATTTTCATCTGCAGCCCCAGGTTCTTGGCTATCTGGCGGCTCTCTATCATGGTGGCGTGCTCGCGCGACTTGGCCTCGCGATACTTCTCCATGTCCACGGGGCGGGCCAGGCGGTAGATGCGCTTGATGTCGTCGGGCGACTTGATGTTGGCCTTCTTGAGCTGCATCTTGACGAGCCGCCCGGTGAGCGTCACCACGCCGATGTCGTGGCCGGGGCTGGCCTCCACGGCCACGATGTCACCCTTTTTCAGCTCCAGGCGGTTCACGTTGTGGTAGTATCCCTTGCGGGTGTGCTTGAACTGCACCTCCACGAGGTCGGTGTCGTCGGCGTTGCCGGGCACGTCGGCCAGCCAGTCGTAGGTGTTCAGCTGGCGGTCCTGGCGCCCCACGGCGTCGCGGCACAGCCCGCGGTCACAGTCGTGGCATATCTCAAATTCCTTATTTTTGTTGTCCATATATTGTCGCTTTTATATAATTATATGTATTGCAAGTCGGGCAAGTGGTTCCGGCGGGCCGTCACTTCCTGAGCAGGAGCACTATCATCTGCAGCGCCATGTCGAAGAACACGATCCTGGCGTTGGCGTTCTGGCTGATGTCGCGTATGGCGCGGTTGGCCAGGTCGTTGATTTGCAGGATGTTGTTCTCGTTGACAAAGCGGGCGAAGTTGCGGGCGAAGTCCTCCTCGCGCTGCGTCATGTAGACCAGCTCGGGCTGCCGGAAGTTGTACATGAAGTTCTCGCGGACGAGCCTCAGGAAGTAGTTGAGGAAGCGCTTCTGCCGCTCGCGGCCCATGGCCTGCATGGTGTCGCTCCAGTGTTTCAGCTCCCTGATGTTGCGCATATAGGCCAGGCGCATGAGCTGCTGGAAGAGTTCGAGAAACTGGTCGTTCTCGTTGTCGGCGTCGAGAGCCTCCACAGCCCTGAGCCAGCTGCCTCCGGCCATGCGCGCCACACGCCGCGCCATGTCCTCGCCGATGCCGCGCCGCTCCACCAGAGCCTGCCGTATGCTCTCGTCGTCGGTGCGCCTGACGTCGATGCGCTGTGTGCGGCTGCGGATGGTGTCGAGCAGTTTGTCAGGCTCCTCACACACCATGATGAACACAGTCCGGCTGGGAGGCTCCTCAATGAGCTTGAGCATCTTGTTGGCGCACTCCTGGTTCATGCGCTCCGGCAGCCAGATGACGGACACCTTGTAGCCGCCCTGGCTCGACTTGAGGCTCAGCTTGCGCGTCAGCCCGTCGCTCTCGCCGGCGGTGATGATGGCCTGCTGGTTCTCGGCGCCCATCATCTCCATCCAGCGGTTCATCGAGAAGTAAGGCCCCTCCGACAGCATCTGCCGCCACTGCCGCATGAAGTCGTCGCTCACGGGCTTGTGCTCGGGCGACATGGAGGGCAGCTTGATGGTGGGAAACGTGAAGTGCAGGTCGGGGTGCTCCCACTTCGCCACCATCGCGCACTGCCGGCAGCGGCCGCAGGAGTCGCCGCCGTCACCGCGGTTCTCGCAGAGCAGATAAGAGGCAAAGGCCAGAGCCAGAGCCATCTTGCCGCTGCCCGACGGGCCGCAGAGCATCATGGCGTGAGGCAGCCGTCCCTCGGCCACCATCTGCAACAGTCTCGCCTTGGCCTCCTCCTGGCCTATCACTTCGGTGAACTTCATCTATTCAAAAGCCCCCCTCCCGTCTCCCCCGAGGCCCCTCTTCCGTCTCCCCGGTGGGGAGAGGCCGCTGCGCAGATGATGAGGGGAAGAGACATATTCTTTTAATTTTTAACTTTTAATTTTTAATTCTCACATGAGTTGCCTCGCAATCTCGGCCACCGAATCGACGGCGGAGACCGTGTAAAAGTGGATGTTGTTAACGCCGTGGGCGTAAAGCTCGCGGCACTGCGCCACCGCCCACTCCACTCCGAGCCGCCTCAGCTCCTCGTCCGTGCGGCACTTCACGGCCTCGCGGGCCAGCTCCTGCGGAATGTCGCAGTGGAACGTCTTCGGCACCACGCTCAGCTGGCTCAGCTTGGCCAGCGGCTTCAGGCCTGGAATGATGGGCAGCGTTATGCCCATTGCGCGGGCCTCAGCCACAAAGTCGAAGTACTTGCGGTTGTCGTAGAACAGCTGCGTGACGGCATACTGCGCTCCCAAGTCCTGCTTCTCCTTCAGAAAAGCCATGTCCATCTCCAAGTTTGGCGCCTCGTCGTGCTTCTCGGGGTAGCAGGCCACGCCGAAGTCGAACGCCGGGCCGGGCCGCTTTATCGGCTCGCCGTCGGCGAAGAAGCCCTCGTTGAACCTCACCACCTGGCGAATCAAGTCCGTGGTGTGCTCGTGGCCGCCGGGCGTGGGGGTGAAGAAGCGGTCCTCCTTGGCCTTGTCGCCGCGCAGCAGCAGCAGGCTCGTTATGCCGAGAAACTGCAGGTCGAGCAGCTCGTATTCTATGTCCTCCACCGTTGCGCCGCTGCAAATGATGTGGGGCATCACCGGTATGCCGAACTCGTGCTGTATGGCCGCCGCAATGGCAATGGTGCCGGGGCGGCGGCGCACGCGCTGCCGCTCAAGCAGGCCGCCGTCGAGCTGCTTGTAGACATACTCGCTGTGGTGGGTGGTTATGTTGATGAACAGCGGGCTGAGTTCCCTCAGCTTAGCGATTGTGGCGAAGAGTTTGTCCGTTCCCGTGCCTTTCAGCGGCGGCAGAACCTCAAATGAGAAGTGCCGCTGCCCGCTGTCCTGGTTTATCAAATCCGTTACTGCCATTTGCCGTAAATGTACAATCCGCTGCAAATTTACGAAAAAAAAATGTAACGGCGGATGTTATAACGCGATTTAACCAGAACCTTGTGTCACACCGATTGCCGTCAAGACATTTCTGCGGTGATGTGCTGTTCAACAACATGACGCACACACTCACAACGCCGCCTCACATCATCCCAACGATAACAAATACCGACCTGAAAAGTTAAATAACCAAAACGAAACAGCCTACCCCCCCGATATGAACCGAAATGAACTTGATTCGCATCCAAAAAAGCCATATCTTTGGGGCATAACAACTAAAAACCGACAGATTATGAACAGTTCTATTACAATCAGCCAAATGCTCGCCGACAAGCACATAGGCGTGCCCAACTACCAGAGAGCGTACTCATGGGACACAGAGCAAGACCCCGCAAAGACGCCGAAGCAGGTCAACCAGTTTCTGAAAGACCTGCAGGACTACGCCCTGAGCAGGTCGTCGTCACATTATTACTTCGGCCACTTTCTGCTGGAGAAGCTGGAAAAGGAGAACGAGTACGGCGTGATAGACGGACAGCAGCGGCTCACCACCATCATAATATTCATAGCCGCAATGTTCCGCAAGCTCGAAAGACTGCGCCCGCTAACCGGCAAAGAGCAGCAGATATATGCTAACGTGGTGAAGGTCGACGGCGAATACACTTTCTCGACCGTTGACTACGACGACCATTTCTTCCGCCAGTACGTCATCGACGGCACCCGGCAGGACCGCAACGGGCTAACCACCATGTCGCAGAGGCGCATCGCCGACGCCTATGACTACTTCTGCCGTCAGGCCGACGGCATGAGCGAGGCCGATGTGTGCGGCTTGATAGCCACGGTAGCTCAGGCCACGTGCACCACCCACGTGGTTGAGAACGAGGCCGAGGCGATACAGATGTTCATTTTCCAGAACAACCGAGGGAAACGCCCCACGAACCTCGAGATAATCAAGGCACAGTTCATGTACAACGTCCACCTGCACGGCGGAGAGGACAAAGACAAGCAGACCCTGCTCAACGACATACGCGAGAGCTTCGAGGAGATATACAAGTCGATAGCCAGGATAGAGGACCGCATAGACGAGGACGACGTGCTCAACAACGCCCTCCGCGTTTACTTCAACAACCTCGACGAGGGCAACGCCCTGCAGAAGGTGGGCGCCGAGCTGGCCAAGGAGACGCGCGTCACGTTCATCGGCGAGTTCACCCGGACGCTCTCCGACTGCTTCAGGCTGCTGGCGGAGTTCTTCGAGAGAGAGAAGACAGACTTCGCCATCCACGTGCTGATGCAATTCGCCAGCCGCAGCATAGTGCTGCCCTTCGCCATAAAGGCCATGCAGCGTAACATCGGCGACGACGCCATGCGCCGGCTCGCCGCAGCTCTGACATCAATCTCAGTCAGAGCCGGCGTCATCGGCTCACGCGCCGTGCTCACGTGGCGCCTGAACGACGTCTACAAAGCGTTCGACGGCGACGTCAGCCCGATTGCCGACAGAATCGAATGGATGAAGACACAAAACGGATGGTGGGGCTACTGGAGCAACGAATGGTTTGCCCGTGCGCTGCAGGGCGGCATGAGCCACGACAGGGCCAAGCGCCTGCTCTGGCTCTACGAGAACCACCTGCGCACTCAGGGCAAGCGGGGCTATGCCCCGATGCGATACGACGCGATAGACAGCCCGCACCTTGAGCACATCGCGCCGCAGACGGAGACCCCCGAGAGCGGATACTGCCCTTACGACGAGGAGTTCCGCAGCGAGTACCTCGAGTGTCTCGGCAACTACCTGCTCCTGTCCGGCAGCCACAACGAGTCGCTCGGCAACGCCCCGTTCGACGTGAAGCGCGAGAGCTACAACTACCTGCTCCAGCAGGAGGAGGTGCGCGCCATGACCGAGACAGACCGCCGCTGGGACAAGGAGAAAATAGCCGCGCGGAAGGACAAAATCATCGGCTTCGTCATCAACAACTATTGACATCAACCAACGGCCGCAGCTCCGCCTGCGGCCAAATAAAACCCAATTGTCTAACTGTAAATATTTTTTGTTATGAGTAAAGTGTTTCAAGTAAGACCGAAGCGCGTAAAGCGCACCAACGGAACTGTGCTTACGCCGGAGATGGTCGTTACGGTGACAACGGCAATGCACACGTCAGACCCGTTCTACAACGGCGCGAAAGAAATTCAGGAGGCCTACATGAGGCAGTACGGGTTCGACTACAAGCGGGCCTGCTGCAACAAGAACGACTTCGACTTCAGGGCCTGCGACTGACACGTCCCGGCAACTGCAATCCGGCAGGACGGAGCCGCCGGCAAGGCAGGCACCCGCCCTGCCGGAGCGCTTATGGAAACTATCATTTTCGACAAAAGTAAAGGCAGATGGAACAAAAAGGACTGAAAAAGAAGCTGGCCGACAACAAGAACACGGTGATAATAGCCGCCACGTTCGCCCTCGTGGTGGTGGCGTGCATCTTCGCGGTATACCTGCGCCTCTACACGGGCAAGGAACTGTGGTACGAAATGTTCGCAGCCATCATCGGAGTGATCATCACCGCCATCATCACAATGATGCTGCTGGTGGGTCAGACAGACAGCGACGAGAAGCGCGAGAAGCGCGGCAAGGTGTTCGAGAAGAAGCTGCAGATATACAACGAATACCTCGACACGCTCTGCAACGTGGTGAAAGACGGAAAGGGAACGGACGAGGAGAAGCTCCGGCTGGCTTTCAGCACGTCGGCGGTGGCCATGCACTGCGCCCCGGAGCGCATCGAGACGGTAAGCCGGTGTGTGAAGGAAATATTCAGAATCGTTATCAGCAAGAACGACAGCAAGAACAAAAGGCTCACAAAAGACGAGTGGACAAGGCAGCTCCTGAACAACCTCTTCGAGGTGATGGAGGCTTTCCGCGCCGACCTCTACCAGGACATAAAAGGCCGCGGGCAGGCGGAATGGAAGACCACCATCAACAACTTCACCGAGGCTTTCGTCTATAACACAGAGAGCGACGAGGGCAACGGCAGCGCGCCTGACACCGAGCCGGCAGCCGCAGGATCTGCCTCGTCGGCAGAAGAGGAATGGGCCGAGGCCAAGAAGAAGTGGGCCGAAGACGGCTGGAGCATTGAGGACAACCTGAAAGACGGCGACCATTTCAAACTCTCGCTGCCCGGCACCGAGGGCTATGTCTACGTGGGCATCTATGAAGGCCACTATTATGTCAAGACGGCATGGCAGAGCGACCCGAACTTCTCAAAGGCTCTCAAGTGGGACAACGGCGGGCGCCGCTCCTACGGCACGTGGTGGACGCACTTCGAGGGCGAGTATTTCAACATTCCACAGGGCGCGCTATACGAGCGGTTCTGCGCCGACGAGGGGCTGCGACAATACATCTTCGGCAAGGTGGACTATCTGGCCGACATCGTCAAGCGCGAGGCGGTTACGTTCGGCTGGCTCTCGGCTGTGGGCGGTCAGGAAGGCTGGAGCCTGTGGACATGGTACTGGGACACGCTCGCCTGCGACCTGCCCGACGATGAGCTTGGCACTCCTTTCTTTGACGTCAGAACCGACGCCGACAGCGGGAAAGTGCTGATAACACTGGCGAACAGGGCAGGTCGCGCCGATGTCACGGCAAGAATAGTCGGCGCAATGGGCATCAACGGCCTGACACCCGACGCAGACGGACGGTACACATTAGAAGAGCTGAACGACAAGAGCACAAAGGCCGTGGCGCCAAGAATCAAGCACTGGATGGAGAAAATAAACGAGGCGGCGCGCAAGATAAAATAGACAGCACAAGGAAACAAGCTCCGCCACACGGCAGCACCGCCTGAAACATCCGCGCGACCGCTCTTTTCCACACTTCCTAACAACAAGAAGCCGCTGCAATCCGGGCCGGATTGCAGCGGCTTTGCTTATTGGGCTATGCCCGATTACTTCTTCACCTTGTAGAGGCGGAAGGTCATCGGGGCAATCTCGTCGTTGATTACGGCGCTCTTCTTGCCGGCGGTGCAGGCGAGGGTTCCGGCCTGCGGGGTGATTTTTTCCGGCTCGTCGAGCGTGTTCTCGGCCATCATGTCGGTGCAGGTGAGCGTGAGCGTCTCGGCGGTGCGTCCGCCCTTTATGCCGGAGAGGTTGATGGAGACGGGCTGCTTCTCCTTGCTGGTGTTGATGACCTTGACGATCACAGTGTTTGATGGCTTGTCGATCACTGCGCTGGCGAAGAGTCCGTCCTGGCCCTCCTGGCCTGCTATGGGCTGCCCATCCATGGTCATTGTGAGCACGTTGGTGCCCTTGTTCTGGGCGTACATCTGCTGCACGTAGTAGCTCACGGACTTGAACATACGCACGTTGTCGAACCAGATGAGGTCGGGCCGCCACTGCCAGCCCTCCACGTGGGCGAGCATCGGGGCGTAGGTGGCCATGTGCACTATGTCGGCGTTGCGCTCAAGGTCGGTCATGAAGGCAGCCTCGAGCAGCGATGTCTCGTAGTGGTTCCACTTCTTGCCCTTGCCGTGGCAGGCGTATTCGCCGGCGAACACCTTCGGCCCCTTGCGGTCGTACTTCTCGTAGCGCAGCCCGCTGGTGAGGAACCACGACTCCGGGCGGTAGAAGTGCTCGTCTACGAGGTCAACCTTCTGCTTCTTCATGGCCTCCCAGCCGAGGTTGAAGTTCTCTCCCTCGGAGTCGGGGCCGCTCGTGCCTATTATCTTTATCTCGGGGTGCTTGGCGCGTATGGCGTCGACAAACTTCTGCATGCGCACGAAGTAGAACTCGCCCCACTGCTCGTTGCCCACGGCGATGAACTTCAGGTTGAACGGCGCGGGGTGGCCCATCTCGGCGCGCTTCTTGCCCCATGTGGTCGTGGTGTCGCCGTTGGCGAACTCAATGAGGTCGAGGCAGTCCTGTATGTATGGGTCGAGCTGGTCCACGGGCACGTGAGCCTTCTCGTTATTGCGGTTCTGATACTGGCAGGCCATGCCCACGTTGAGCACGGGCAGCGGCTCTGCGCCAATGTCCTCGGAGAGCTGGAAGAACTCGAAGAAGCCCAGGCCGTAGCTCTGGAAGTAGTCGGGGAAGTAACGGTGCTCGAAGGTGAACTCCCAGCGGTTGCGATTGAGCGGTCGGTTCTCCACCGGGCCGATGGTGTTTTTCCACTGGTAGCGGTTCTCCAGGCACTCGCCCTCCACGATGCAGCCGCCGGGGAAGCGCAGCACGCCCGGCTTCATGTCGGCCAGGGCCTGCGCCAGGTCGCGGCGCATGCCGTTCTCGCGGTTCTTAAAGGTGTTGACGGGGAAGAGGCTTATGTGCTCCAGGTCTATGGGGTTGCGCCCGTCGAGGAAGATGCGCAGGCTGGCCTTGTTGTCGGTGCGGGGCGACTTGATGCGCACCTCATACTTCTTCCACTCCGTGCCTTTCACGTCGACCTTGGCCGTGGCGAAGTCCTGCCGCTCGCCCATGGTGTCGGCGTCGATGAGCTGCACGCGGATGCGTGCCGTGCCTTTGGGCGCCCTTGCCCACACGGTGAAGCGGTACTCCTCGCCCTTGAGCACGCCTATGCCGAAGTAGCCCTCGTTCACCAGGCCCGTGCGGCGGTCGGTATGGCCGGCCCACGAGAGGCACACGTAGTGGGGGCAGCGCTCAAAGGGGCCGTCGTTCTTCAGCTCGACGCTGCCGAAGGTCTGCCAGCCCATGAACGCCTGCGGGAACTCAAACGAGCGGTTCTTCACCAGCTCGCCGTAGAGTCCGCCGTCGGCGGCGTAGTTGATGTCTTCGAAGAAGAGGCCGTACATGGTGCTCTGTACGGTGGCCCCGGCCTTCCGGGTGTTCACGTCCATGACGTGGGTCTGCGCCACGGAGGCCAGCGCCGCGGAGAGTGCGAAAGCACAAGTCAGTAGTCTGTGGTTCATAAATTGATAGTTGATGAATAATTTTGTCAATGCCACAAAGTTAGCAATTTATTTCCGTCCGCCGCGCGTTTTGACCGTTTTTTTGGCCTTTTTGTGGCTAATGCAAAAAAAACAGCGCCGAGGCAGTGAACTTTTTTAAACTTCCATGTTGCTATCCAAATAATTAGATAGCAACATGGAAGTTTAAAATTAAGAATTACCCTCCGGGCCGTCTTCTGCCCATCCGCGCCCACCGTCCGGCACAGCGGCCTCTCCCCTCAGGGGAGACGGGCGAGGGGCGTCCGGGGGAGACGGGAGATGGGCTTACCTCACATTCACAATCTCATACGCCCTGCTGCCCAGCCCTATCTTCTCGGCGTGGGCCAGACAGGTCTTGTACTCGGCGTTGGGGTTTGTGTTGTCGAAGTGGTCGTGGTGGTCGCAGAAGCCGGGGGCGGTCATTGCCTCGGCCAGGAAGCTGCCGGGCATGGGCGCCTGGCGCAGGCAGGCGTCAACGCAGGCCTGGTCGAGGGCGAGCGGGTCGGCCGAGGCGAACATGCCCACGTCGGGCAGGATGGGGGCGTCGTTGCCGGCGTGGCAGTCGCACATGGGCGACACGTCGCACACGAGCGAGATGTGGAAGCAGGGGCGCCCGCTGACCACGGCCTTGGTGTATTCGGCCATGCGGCAGTTAAGCTCCTTGACGGCGGCGTCGTTGGTGAAGGAGATGGCGTCGAAGTTGCACGCGCCCACGCACCGCCCGCAGCCCACGCAGTTCTGCCCGACGACGCTCATCTTGCGCGTGGCGGCGTCGAAGCTAAGCCCCTCGTTGGCGCACTCGGCCATGCAACGCTTGCAGCCGCGGCAGAGCGCGGGGTCGATGTGGGGCTTGCCGTTGCTGTGCTGGTCCTTCTTGCCGGCGCGCGAGCCGCAGCCCATGCCAATGTTCTTGATGGTTCCGCCGAAGCCGGTCATCTCGTGGCCCTTGAAGTGGGTGAGCGATATGAACACGTCGGCATCCATGACGGCGCGGCCTATGCGCGCCTCGCTGACATACTCGCCGCCCTCGACGGGCACGGCCACGTCGTCGGTGCCCTTAAGGCCGTCGCCGATGATCACGGGGCAGCCCGCGGTGAGCGGCGTGAAACCGTTCTCCCAGGCGCAGTAGAGGTGGTCGATGGCGTTCTTGCGGCTGCCGGGATAGAGAGTGTTGCAGTCGGTGAGGAAGGGCTTGCCGCCCTGCGCCCTCACCACGTCGGCCACGGCGCGGGCGTAGTTGGGGCGCAGGAAGCTCATGTTGCCCAGCTCGCCGAAGTGCATCTTTATGGCCACGAACTTGCCGTCCATGTCTATGTCGCCTATGCCGGCAGCCTTTATGAGCCGCTTCAGCTTGTCGGCAGGCCCCTCGTCGGTGCGGCAGCGGAAGGTGGTGAAGTAAACCTTTGACGGATTCTTGGCTTCATTTTCATTCATTGTATTGTCTCCTTTGTTTAGTTTCATAATAATGTCCGCCGCGTCGGGGGCGCTGGCCAGACTGTGCAAAGTTAATATTTTTTTCGCTCAGGCGCACACTGCCGGCGGCTAAAAAAGAAGATTAGAATCCAGAACAAAGAAGAGACAGGTCTGGATGCAGGATTCCGCCCCCGGAATGACGGCATGCGAGACACGCCCCTTGCAGAGAGCGTACTTGTGGCTGATTGCGGACATCCGTTTTATTAAAGCCAGCACGGGGCGCAATCGGGAAAAGTCCGGTTGCGCCCCGTGTCATTTCCGCTTGTGGCGGTTGGCGCGCTGCTCGCGGTATTTGGCCTTCTGGCGGGCCGAGCCGCTGCCGTGCGCCCCGGTGATGTACTGTTTCTTCTTGGCCTTGGTCTTCACCTTGCCGGCCTTGTCGTCGCTTTTCGGCGTCTTGCGGAACACGAGTCCGCCGCCGGCTATTATCTCGTCGATGTCCATGGAAAGGATTTTTATTTGCGAATTTTGAGTTTTGAGTTTTGAGTTGTCGCGCCGGGCGCGATTGAGAATTTTCAATTTAGTATTTCAGAATCGCGGGCAGGCAAACGCAGACCGGCATCCGCAACGCGCAAAACTTGTAATTGGGCAACTCTTAATCGCGCACGGCGCGACAACTCAAAACACAAAACTCAAAATTCAAAACTTCTCAGTGGTGGAACAGGCGCACGCCGGTGAACGCCATGGCGATGCCGTACTTGTCGCACGTCTCGATGACGTTGTCGTCGCGCACGGAGCCTCCCGCCTGGGCAATGTACTGCACGCCGCTCTTGTGGGCGCGCTCAATGTTGTCGCCAAAGGGGAAGAAAGCGTCGCTGCCCAGCGCCACACCCGTGTTGCGGGCTATCCATTCCTTTTTCTCCTCGACGGTCAGCGGCTCGGGCTTCTCCTTGAAGAGCGTCTGCCAGGTGCCGTCGCGCAGCACGTCGTCGTGCTCCTCGCTGATGTAGACGTCGATGGTGTTGTCGCGGTCGGCGCGGCGTATGCCGTCGACGAATGGCAGGGCCATCACCTTGGGGTGCTGGCGCAGCCACCAGATGTCGGCCTTGTTGCCGGCCAGGCGTGTGCAGTGGATGCGGCTCTGCTGTCCGGCGCCGATGCCGATGGCCTGTCCGTCCTTCACGTAGCACACCGAGTTGCTCTGTGTGTACTTCAGGGTGATGAGCGCGATGATGAGGTCGCGCATGGCCTCGGGCGTGAATGTCTTGTTCTGGGTGGGCACGTTCTCAAAGAGCTTGGGGTCGTCCAGACGCACGTTGTTGCGCCCCTGCTCGAACGTTATGCCGAACACCTGCTTGTGCTCTATCGGCGCCGGCTCGTAGGCCGGGTCGATCTTTATCACGTTGTAGGTGCCCTTGCGCTTGGCCCGTAGTATCTCGAGCGCGCCGGGAGTGTAGCCGGGGGCTATCACGCCGTCGCTCACCTCGCGCTTGAGCAGTGTGGCGGTGGCCTCGTCGCAGGTGTCGCTCAGGGCCACAAAGTCGCCGTAGGAACTCATGCGGTCGGCTCCGCGGGCGCGGGCGTAGGCGCAGGCTATTGGCGACAGCTCCATCTTCACGTCGTCAACGAAGTAGACCTTCTTCAGAGTGTCGCTCAGCGGCAGGCCCACGGCGGCTCCGGCGGGCGACACGTGCTTGAACGAGGCGGCCGAGGGCAGGCCCGTGGCCGCTTTAAGTTCCCTCACCAGCTGCCAGCTGTTGAGCGCGTCGAGAAAGTTAATGTATCCCGGGCGGCCGTTGAGCACCTCAAGCGGCAGCTCTCCGTCGGCCATATAGATGCGCGACGGCTTCTGGTTCGGATTGCATCCGTACTTCAGTTCTAACTCTTTCATGCTTATGTCGTTTGTCTTGATTGATTCTTTTATTGTGCGGCTTAACTTCCGCAAAGTTAATGAAAGCGAGCGGAAAGAAAACCTGTTTTCAGTTTCCCGAGCGCAGCTTAACTTCTGCAAAGTTAATGCAAGCGAGCGGAAAGAAAACCTGTTTTCAGTTTCCCGAGCGCAGCTTAACTTCTGCAAAGTTAATATAATTATGTGAATTGTGCAACATTCAGAGCCTGCAAGGACTGTTTCCGGCGGCAAAGTTGCGGCTGGGCGTGGCTGTCAGCCTGTTCCGGGAGTGCATAAATACGCACGTTCGGGATAAGCAAGCATTGAGATTAAGCAGTGGCAGCTCTCATGTAGAGACGCAAAATTTTGCGTCTGACATTGTCATTTGCATCCATTTTTATGCACTGCCCCTCCGAGACGCAAAATTTTGCGTTTCTACACGCGGCAGACAGCAGGCCGGAGGCTTGCATTTCTTGCCGGACAAACGAAAATCCTTATCCCGAGCTCGCGTATAAATATGCAGTGGCACCCCTGCTGCGGCAAGGTTGGAAACATGCCGCCGCAGGGGCGTTTGGGCTGTGTCGGAAAGTGGCACAGCCCTTTCCGTTTCTCAATATAGGCCATTTCGCACTGCAAAATGACCCTTTTCGCAGTGCAAAACGGCCTATATTGGAGGCCAAAATAACCCTTGCTGCAACGTGTTGACTGCCAGCGCGTTACGAAGCGTGCCCATTTTTGGCCTTTAGATGCTGTCCGGGCGGTCTGGCGGTATGGCTTCCGCCGTCGGCGCTTTTCTATATTTATGCATTTTAGCTGGATATTTATTCACCTTCGCCATGCCTGCGCTTCATGCCGCTTGCGCCCGGTCTCAGTGGCGCGGAGTCATGGAATTTCATAAAAACATATGAATGTCCGCAAGTTGCCGAATGTTACAACGCCCATTATAAAGAGAATGCAACTTGCAAAATTGCGGCTGTCCAATCAAAAAAATAAAAGATTTTTTTGTTTCATTTCCATCTGTTTGCATTATCTTTGCAGGCGCAAACAGCGGTCAGGATGCTGACTGAGGTATGGCGGAAAATAAAAAAGTATGTTGTGAAATGGAAAAGCTGCAACGCGAACTGGTGAAACTGGCCGAGGCGATAGAGAACAACGTGGTGCGCAAGCCGGCAAAGGCACTGGCGCTCGACAGGCTCGGCGCCTTTCTGTCGGGCCGCGAGAAGCCCGGCCGCGAGACCCTCGACAAGCTGGCGCTCCTGGCCGGATTTCAGGACTGGGAGTCGTTCCGCAAGGCTCTGCACGGCGATGCCGACGGGGCAACGAACTACAACAAGTGACGGCCCGGGGCCGCTTGCCGCCCGCAGTGGGCAAAAACGCGAGGCAGGAGCCTGCGCGCCGCCTCTTCCGGTTGTCCGGACGGGCTTGTGCGCAGACTCCTGCCTTGTCTTTCCTGATGCCTCTTTCGGGCTTATGCCTGTGTGGCCGTGTTTGTTCTCTTCTCCTTGATGCGGGCCTTCTTGCCGGTGAGCTTGCGCAGGTAGTAGAGCTTTGCGCGGCGCACCTTGCCGATCTTGTTGACCTCGATGCTGTCGATGTTGGGCGACTCGAGCGGGAAAATACGCTCCACGCCAACGGTTCCGGACATCTTGCGCACGGTGAAACGCTTCTTCTCGCCGTGGCCGCAGATCTTGATCACCACTCCGCGATAGAGCTGGATGCGCTCTTTTGTTCCCTCGATAATTTTGTAAGCGACAGTAACAGTGTCACCAGCCTTGAACTTCGGGTGCTGTTTGCCGGTTGCAAATGCTTCCTCAGCAACTTTAATTAAATCCATTTCTTGTATAATTAAATTTGTTCTTATCGTTCCGGCGCAACATAACAGGCAACTCGTAACTTCCTGACAGCGATTACGCGGGAAAGCGGTTGCAAAGTTACTACAAATTCCCGAAACTGGCAATTTGGCCGTGTTTTTTTTTGCCCGTTGGCGCGTTTTTCACTAATTTTGCGCCTGCCGGTGCGCCCGTGCGCACTGTTAAGCAGATGTGAACAGCCGCTTAATAAGGAAGTTATGGCAATCGTCAGGCAATATAAAAGCTACAGATTCAAGAAATCAAGACCGCTTCTGAGGGTCGGTCTCGCGCTGCTGCCGGCGGCCGCGTGGCTGCCGGCGCAGGGGCAGAGGGCCGCCGTGGTGTCGGTGGAGCACACGCGGCTGCTCGTCGACAGCCGCTACGACACGGCCGGAGACTCCGCCGCCGCAGCCTTTCTGCGCCCCTACAGCCACGCGGTTGACAGCGTCATGGGCCGCGTGGCAGGCCGCGCCGCCGCGCCGCTGCGGGCTTACCGCCCGGAGAGCCCGCTGTCTAACCTGCTGGCCGACATACTGCTCGACGCCGGGCCTGCCTTCGGCGAGCGCCCGCAGCTGGCCGTGCTCAACATGGGCGGCATCAGGGCGTCGCTGCCGCAGGGCGAGGTGACCTGCGGCGACTTGCTGCAGGTGGCGCCGTTCGAGAACAGGATATGCTTCCTGACGCTCTCAGGCGAGAGCCTGCTGCAGCTGTTCCGCGAGATAGCGGCGTCGGGCGGCGAGGCCGTCAGCCGCGGCGTCGAGCTGGTCATAACGCCCGGCGGACAGCTGAAGAGCGCGCGCCTCGGAGGCCGTCCCATAGACCCAGCCGGCTCTTACCGCATAGCCACCATCAGCTATCTGGCCGAGGGCAACGACCGCCTGGCGGCTCTGCGCCGGCAGAGCGGCCTGAACGCGCCGCGAACACGAGGGAGCGACACGCGCCGGATAATCGCCGGCTACTTCAGCCGGGCGGCAGAGCGCGGCGTGGCTGTGGACGCGAGGGTCGAGGGACGGATAAGGGTTGAGGAGTGATGTCTGGGAAGATGGCGGACATTCAAAAAAAAGAATGAGAAGGATATATTATATAATGTGTGCCGCGCTGCTGGTGTGCCTGTGCGCCAGCGGGCAGCAGAAGCTCGTGATTCTGCACACCAACGACACCCACAGCGCGGTGATGCCGATGGGCGCCAACCTCGACGACACGCTCATTGCCGGGCGCGGCGGCTGCATGAGGCGCGTGGAGCTGCTGCGCCGTGAGCGCCGGCGCGCCCCCGGCCTGCTGCTCTTCGACAGCGGCGACTTCTCGCAGGGGTCGCCATACTACACGCTGTTCAGGGGCGATGTGGAGGTGGGGCTGATGAACCTTATGGGCTATGACGCCGCCGCGCTGGGCAACCACGAGTTCGACTGCGGACTCGACAACCTGGCGCGGCTGCTGCGCCGGGCGCGCTTCCCGGTGGTGTGCGCCAACTGCGACTTCACCGGCACGCCTCTGGAGGGACTCGTCAGGCCGTATGTGACAATACGCCGGCAAGGACTGAAGATTGGCGTCTTCGGCCTTCTGCCGCGCCTTGAGGGGCTGGTGGCGCATGAGAACTATGAGGGAGTGAGGTGGCTCGACCCGGTGGAGACTGCCCGCCGCGTGGCCTGGCGGCTGAAGCGGCGCGACAGCTGCGACGTGGTGGTCTGCCTGTCGCACCTCGGCTGGCGCATGGCTCCGCCCGACGCCGACGACAGCACGATGGTCGCGGCCACACGCGGCATAGACATTGTGCTCGGAGGCCACTCGCACACCTACATGGAGCGGCCCGAATACGTGCGCGACGCCGACGGGCGCCCCGTGCCGGTGAGCCAGAACGGCAAGCACGGAGTGTTCGTGGGGCGCGTCGAGATGACTATTCGAAATAGAAGGTGAGCACGAACATCTTGCTGTGGCCGGCGCTGACTGACTTGGCGTAGGCCCTCATGTTGGGGTCCTGCAGGCGGTCGGCGTGGCCCTTGTCGAGCGCGTCGGAGAGGCTGTAGCAGAATTTCAGCTCGGGAATCAGCTTGAAGTACTTGAGGTAGAGGTCGCAGCCCAGGCCCACCTCGATGAAGGTGTCGTAGCGTTTCAGGCGCACGTAGTCCTGGTCGCCGCCCGAAAGGTTGATCATAGGGTTCACTCCCGCCATGACGTAGGGGCGGTAGTTGTTGAAGCGCGGGGCGCTGAACTTCAGGTCCACCGGCAGCGAGATGTAGGTGTTCTTCATGTCTTGCGTCTCGCGGTGGGGCCGTCCGTTGTCGTCGGTCTGGCTCAGGTTGATGAACCGCAGGTGCTTGGCGCCGAAGTGCATGGTGGGGGTAAAGCGCAGCGACAGGTTGGCGTTGAGGCGCAGCTCGGCCAGCACGCCCACGCTGAATCCCGGATTCCAGTTGTCGGCGTCGCACAGTATGGTCTGCTCCTGCTGCGTGCCGTCGGGCGCGGCGACTGTCTGCGGCCCCACGTTCTGCAGCTCGATGTCCTGCAGGTGTACGCCCACAAGAATGCCGAAGTGCAGCGGGCGCAGGTCTATGTAGGGCTTGTTCTGCGCTATGCGCTCCTGCGCGGCGGCCGCCAGGGCCAGGGCCAGCGCGGCAGCGAGGGTTGCTATGTGTTTGATTCCCATATTATTGATAACGCGATTTTCACCGGCTTATTATATCGCCGGGGCGATTATCGCTTCTGCCGCAAAGTGTGGCGGTTGCAGGGCGGATGCGCCCCGAAATGTAAATAAATCAAAAAACGGCTGCAAAAGTTGGTATGTTACGAATTAATTGCTACTTTTGCATACCAAATTTTAGGTATTAATTTTTTAAACAATAAGAATTATGGCTTACGTAATTAGTGACGATTGCATCGCATGCGGAACCTGCATCGATGAGTGCCCGGCAGGAGCTATCTCTGAGGGCGAGAAGTATTCAATCAATCCCGACGCCTGCACAGAGTGCGGCACATGCGCCGATGTTTGCCCCTCTGAGGCAATCCACCTCGGCTAATCGGTCCGTTTCGGACGAACACATAACGGGGGCTCCCACACAGGGAGTCCTCTTTTTTTGTTCTTATGGCCGGCCCTGTCTGCCCAAACTCTCTTTGAGCGACGGGCGCGCTCTCGGTTTTTATCCTTATATTTGGCAGAACGCGGGCATTCGTTTTGTGTTTTTGATGTTTTGCACTGTCTGAATTTACTTTTTGAACGGTTTTTCATAACCAGACAGCACAGTGTGGGGAGCTAATAGGCTTAACTTTGCAGGTGAGACAGGCGGAGCGCGGAAAGAATCGGGCACTGCGTTTCCGCCAGCCGCCTGCACTGAATGGTTTAACAACAAAAATACAGATGGTTATGAAAAACAATTACATGAAGACGCTGCTCGCAGCCGTTGCGCTGTGGGGCGGCATTGGCGCAGTGGCCGCCGACTTTACCGACGGCGGCATCAGCTACAACATCGTGTCGGCAGACGGACTGACCTGCAGCGTGGCCAGCGCAGCCGGCAGCTACAAGGGCGAGGTGGCAATACCGGAGACCGCCGCTTCGGGCGACAAGACTTACAAGGTGGTGGCCGTGGGCTACGGCGCGTTTCGTAACTGCAGCGGGCTGACCGGCGTAAAGCTGCCGGAGACGGTGACGCTCGTCGGCGGCGCGGCGTTCCAGTATTGCACAGGGCTTAAGCGGGTGGAGCTGCCCAATTCGGTTGACTCGGTAGGCGGCGACGCCTTCTCTTATTGCTCAGCCCTTGAGGAGGTTGTGCTGCCGGCGGGTCTCAGAACGATAAGCGATAATCTGTTCAGGTTCTGCTCAGCCCTAGCGTCGGTCACTATCCCTGCGTCGGTCACAAGGATTGAGTCGGGGGCGTTTGGCGGCACGGGGCTCGTGTCGGTGGCCATACCCGACGCCGTGACAGAGCTTGGCAACTTCGCGTTTCAGGACTGCAAGGCTCTCACGTCGGTGTCGATGGGCAGCGGCCTGGCCTCAATCGGCAACTACGCGTTCGCCGGATGCGAGCAGCTGGCGGACGTCAGCTTCGGCGAGTCGGTGGCCGCTGTAGGCGAGTATGCCTTCCGGGGGTGCACGGCCCTGGCTTCGGTAGCGCTGCCCGAGTCGCTGAAGACCTTGGGCACCGGCGCGTTCTACGGTTGCACAGGCCTTAAGGACGCCCGGCTCGGAGCCGGGCTGGCCACGATAGGCGACTTTGCCTTCTTCGACTGCGCCGCTCTTGAAGGCGTGGTGATACCCGACGGCGTGACAAGCCTGGGCTCCTGCGCGTTCTACAACTGCTCAGGGCTGAAGAGCGTCACATTCGGCAGCTCGCTCGCCTCAATCGGCAGCGATGCGCTCTACGGCTGCAAGGCCATCAGGGCGATAGCCTTCCGCAGCGTCGAGCCGCCCGCGCTCGACGGTTCCGACTGGCTGGAGGACGAGGTGTTCAGCAGCGCCACGCTCTACGTGCCGGAGGATTCTTATCTGAAATATGCGGCACTGTTCGCCTTCGGCAGATTCGATAACATAGAGAAAATGGACGTTACGGCCGTTGGCGCGGTGGCCGCTGCGGATGGGGCAACAGTCAGTGCCGCGGACGGTCGGATAGTGGTTGAGAACGCCTCAGGCCGCGTGGCCGTATATGACGCCGCCGGAGCGCTGATGGAGAGTGCCGACGCGGCGGGCGGACGCCTTGAGCTGGCCCTGCCCTCGGGCCGCGTCTACATCGTCAAAGCCGGAGGCAAGGCCGTGAAGGTGGCTTTGTGAAAAAAGAATTACGGCATGGAATATAAAAGAAGCCCCCTGCAAACGACTGTCTGCAGGGGCTTCTTTTTTTGTAGCGGGAGGTTTCATGGGCGTGAGGCGTTATGTGATTCAAGAAAAGCGAACTTCTGATTGAGACGGCTAAAAGACTTTATCCTTTGTTAGATACCGCCGCATCGCCCCGATAATATGGCCGCCCTCGTGGTTGTTCAGAGATATGGTTCCCAGGCTTTCGTTCTGGTCATTTACAAATGATATATGGAGTGACTCTTTGGTCTCAAGCAGGTTGCAGAACTTAAAGATGTCGTCGTCATCAGTCAGATAGACAGATGAAAAATTGTCGGCGACGGCGTCAAACCGGTAGACGTACTTGTTTTCATCCCTCACCAGCAGGCGGACGGCATCTTCGCAGTCGTCTATGGAAAAGCGCAGCGCGCCTGACAGTTCGATGAAATGCCCGTTCGCGTAGAGTTGCAGACTGGTGACTTCGTTATTTGTGCTTTCTCCGTATTTGTTCTTGTCGTCACTGTATTTCGGTTTCCAGTTACCGGTTTCCCACTCGCCATCGGCATTGAGCAGGGAACCGCCCAGCTGGGTTGACGCCGTGCCTATCTGCGACGTGACAGTGCCTTCCTCCGGCCTGTCCCAGCAATAAACAGTGACGCAGGTGTAATCACCCAGCTTGAGTTTGCCGGGGTATGCCGTTATGTCGTAATAGTCAACTTCGTACTGCTCGTCATAGCGGTGGGTTATTTCGCAATTTCTGAATTTTTCCTTGGCAAAGGCATAGTATTTTCCCATTACGACCTCAGCAAATCCATTCTTCATCGCGCCATTTTCCATAATCTTCTGGAAATCGGTTTCCTTGTTTTTATACGCTTGCTCGATGAAAGCGGCCAACGTGTCTTTCACTTTCGCCTTGTCTGGCGTTCCAGTCTTTCCGCCCTTACATCCGAGCAGGAGTATGGCGGATAATAAAAACAAAAAGAACTTTCTCATGTGTCACAGTACTTTATAGGGTTTGAAGAACTCAAACATCACACCAACCGGATACTCATAAAACGATATGTAACTGCCATCTTCATTCACGTTGGCGCCACATTTGCCGCCTGTTGCATCTTTCAGCTCGTAGCGATAGAAAAACCGGTCAGGCGTTTTGTTGACGATTGTAAGCACTTCCTTTTGCCATTTCATGTTGGCGGTCTGGAGCATAATTGTCATTTGCTTCTTGTCGTCGTCCACTATGATTTTGGCAGCCCTGTAACAGATGCGCGAGCTGCACCTGTAGTTGTCGAAGAAATAGGTCTTCCCCATGGCTGTTATGGGAAAAACAAGCGCAAGCAGCAATCCGATGAGGATATGCTTCGCGGCAATATTGGGAAAATAGTTTTGGTGATTAGTCGGTGGCTTCGTCATTGTTTTTCGGTTTTTATTTGTTGGTCAGTTAACGGTGAACGCTCGCTTGGAGTAGTGCGCTATCGCATTGCCTGCGCCATACGCCATGCCGTTGTCGAAGTTTACTATTGTGTAATTTTTCTCGCTGCCGAGGAAGAGGTCGTAGTCTGTGATGTCGAACCTGATTGAGAAACTCCCCGACGGGTTGCTGTCGCACAGTTGGCGGATATAGCGCGAGTCTTTCTCCGTCAGTACGTAATGGTCACGGAAAGCTTTTCCGTCGCTGATCTCATAAACGGAGTCGTCTGTTTTGTCCTTTATCTTTATCGACAAGGCATGATGGTCGTACATGTCAGATATTGGCAGGTCGTAGTAAAAGATAATATGGCTTTCGTCATTCAGCGGAATGGCCATTTTCATGTGTGTCGAAAAGGCGTCTGCCTCGCCTTCTACATACACAAACGCCTTTTCTTGTATCGGGTCGCCAAACTCGTCTTTCTCGAAGTCGAGCTTCCATTTGCTTCCGTCCGCGAGTGCAAACCTACCCTCTGGAGTGACGACATTGCCGTCTGACGACAACGAAAGCTGCAGGTTGTCTGCCTGCGCATCATATGTCGCGTCCAGCAGCCAGTGGTCTTCCGCATCCAAAACCGTAGAGAATGTGTAAGATGTCACAGAGCCGTCACCATCTGAATTCTTTTCAAAGTCAAGATAGGTGTTTTTGCAAGAAGAGACGATTCCTTTCAGAAAATTGAAATAGTCGATGCCGTATTCGTTCTGCACAGCATTGGCCACCTCGGGAATGGCAAAGAACTCCGCCACACTTGTGGTAACGTCAGACGCGCCATCTATGGCGCGGTGTGTTTCTGACTGAAAGCCGGAGTCTGCCGCATTCTCGGACAGCACATCGGCCAATTCGATATCGGTGGTGAGCGCGACTTTCTTTTCAGCCGCATCATCGTCCGTACCGCCGCATTTGCCGGCTGCCACCACTATAATAATGACAACAGCCACAACAGCAGCCGCTATTATTGCAGTTTTGCGCGATAGTACATTCTTTGCAGTTGTTTCCGCCGGCTCTTGTTCTTCATTGTCGTCGGCAGCGTTTTGAGCGTCGGCGATGTCTTGCGAGGGATTGTCTTCCGCAGGGTCGCATTCCGAAATGTCTGTGTCTGGCATGTTGTCCTGGCCATTTGTTTTGTCGTTTGCACCAGCCTTCCCCAGAATCTCAGCCTTTTCGGCCTCCATCTCTTCCTTGGTCAGAATGTCGGCCTCATACAGAGCGCATAGATCCTTAAGCCTTTCTACGGTGCTCTTGTTCTTGTCTGTTATAGCCATAAGCCTATGGGTTTAAGATCTTTCTCTTCTCATCGTCAAACTCTTCTTGCGTCAAGACGCCGTTGTCGAGAAGTTTCTTCAAATCCACCAGCTGCTCAGCCTTGCTCTTTGATTTGTTGCCACCGTCTGTCTCTGCCTGCTGCCGTGGCGCGGCCTGTGGCTGCTGGGGCGCAGCGTGTTGATATTGCCCCGTATATACAGAAGAAATGCCATCGTTATATTTTATGTCAAAATCGTTTTGGTCCTTACAGAGCAACACGATTCCCTCGATGAAGCCTATGACGCCCAAAAGAACCGAAACAATCCATGATAAGCCCATTATTAAAGCGCCAATGCCCATAATGCTCAATAATAATGGGCCTATAATGAAAGCGCCAAAAAAGCAAGACACCTGTATTATCAGATACAAAAGTCCTTTGCTTTTATTCCCCAAATAAAAATGATGGATGCCAAGCCATCCCAAGAAAATGGCAAGAATGCCTGCTGTTGTTTTGCTTTTCATATCTTTAAGAATTTAAAATTATACGTTTCATGTTTGTGAACTCGGTTTCTGTCAGAATGCCGTCGTCAAGCAAAGATTTCAATTCGGTGAGTTTCTCGGCTTTGCTTTTGTTTTTGTTGGCAAAAATATCCTGCGGATTGCCTTGCCTGCATTGCGGCGTTTCAAGTTCCGGCATGTCTGCTGCTTTCGCGTCATTGCTGATTGGGTCATAGGCTATGAACCTGTTAATCTTTGGAAAGCCTTTGACAATGACTATGCCGGCAATGATTGCTGCGGCGTCAGTGTAGAAAGGAAGCATCACAGAGTCGCTCATGTCTCCGTTGTAAGGATTGTAAATGCCGGATGTGGCCCAATTGACAATATGTATGACTCCGGCTCCGGCGGCGCGGCCTGCAAAGATAAAAATCACCCCAGGGCAATCAGGCTGGCATATAACGTGACCCTGCTGCGCTTGAAAAGGCCGAGAATATATGCCGCGTAGACAACAAGCCCCGCCATTGACAGCCAGAATGCTGTTGCGAAACTTTCCATGACCTTGCTTATCATTATGAGCGCGTCTTTCCCGTATTCGCCGGTTGGGATGCCCAGGTCAACGTCATATTCGTCTGCCGTCTGGAAAACGTCGCTTAAGACCGGGTCTGCGCCGAACATCCCTATCCAGAAGTCGGGAGTTCGCATTTCATCCAGCGTTTCCAAAGCGAATTGCCACACGCAGGTCAGCGCGAACATGGAGGCGACAAGGACCAGCAGTGTCTTTGGCGCGCCGAGCGGCATGTTGGCCTTGCCGTAGTACGGGTGCCTTTTCATCACTTTGCCGGTAATATAAAGCACCGCGATGACAGCAGCTATTGTCAACAAGAAGTTTAATACAGCCATAAGTGTTCAGCGTTTTAACGACAACATTGCGGCGCACTCGCTATTGCTGCTGTGTGAAGCGGGCAAATACTTTCTTTTACGGCGAAGAGTGCGACTGCGATTAGTAGCAAATACGTGATCTTGTTCATGACAGCAATTTCTTTTACCGCCTATAAGCCCTCGAATTCGGCATTTGTTTTTACATACGGAAAAGGCGTGAGGACTTGTTGCCGCTCATCAAGAAACAGGCATCGCCAAACGCCCTACCAGAAACGAACAGGTAACAATGCTCCCACGCCGTCCTTGATATGCTGATGCGGCGCGGGCCACAAGCGACATACTCAACGACGGATGAGCGTCATGTCCTTTCATCCCTCTGGCTCTTGATTTGGCGATTTCGTTCCTTAGGACGAAAGCAAAAACGCTTTCCTTGTCTGCCCGGCGATTTCTCCCGCCGGACATCGCAAAGATACGAATTTTTGCCCGGACATGACGCTCTTTTTGCAGGATTTTTTTCCTTTGTTCCTGTTATTTCCGCAAAAATACAAATAATCTTTGGCCAATGTCAAAAGAAAAGCATACTTTTGGCCTTTGGTTTCGCGATAGTATCAAAAACGGCTTAAACTGATACCCGATGGACAAGAAATTGGAGATGCTGCAGTGCCTCATAGGCGGCAGGGCCTTTGCCCCGTCGCACTCTGCCCTGGCCAAGGAGCTGGGCTATAAGGGCAAGATGGGCATATACAGACTGATGGACGGGGCGGTCAGGCCGGACACTGTCGACAAGACGTGGCGCCTGATTATGGAGCGCTACCGCCTGACGGAAGAGTTTCTGTGCAGCATGGCCCGCACATTCTTCGGCGCGGGGCTGTTTTACGCCACGCTGGCCGCCCAGATGAACCGCAGCCACCCGAGGTGGGCGGAGAATCTTGTGCTGTCGCTCACGGCCGACCTTTACGACCACTGCTCGCCACAGTTCAGGGCCGAGACCGCCCCTGTGCTCAAGGACTTGAAGGCGGATGAGCCAAATGTCTATTGGGGCATTGTGGCGTTGGTCTACATCCGGGCCAAAGGCATCGACGTCTACAAGTGCAAGGGCGGGCCGCAGGGCGCGGCGGCGCAAATAATCGACGCGCTGGACAGGCTGCTCTACGGGGCTTACCCCGAAAAGGCGGGCGCACACGAGGCGGCCTGCAACCTGAAGGCCATGGCGGGCGGCTGCACCGGCTTGTGGAGCGTGGTGTGGAACTGCGTGATACTCTTCAGGCACTACGCCGAGAGCGGATTCATGGCCGAGGCCGCGAAAGCCCTGCGCCTGTTCGGCTTCGGCAAGCGGAGCTACTGGCTGGCGCCCGGCAGCGTCTACGGCCCCGGAGCCGAGGTGTGGCTGCTCACGGAGCAGGGCTGCGGGCGGCAGACCGGCGGACACTATCTGACCATGAGGCTCAGGGCGGGCGCCGACATCTGCTCGTTCGGGCTGGCTGACGCTATGCTCCTGCTGTTCTGGGCAACCGACGGCGAGGGCGGGGCGCCGGTGCTCCAGGTCTGCAGGGGCTGCGCGGAAGAAAGGCAATGGTGCTTTTACCGTTATGGCTATGACGCTGAGAGGCTTGAGCTTCGTTTTGAGGCCGGCCCCGACACCGTGAGTCCGGCAGGCTTGCCCGGGGCGCTGCGGATGGTTGACTTGGCGGAGCCGTCGGGAAAGGACGAAAAGGTGTGGGCCAAAATCCTCGCGGAGTGGGACAGGAGCCGGGGCGAGGCAGTCTTCATGCAGGCCCGCGAGGCCGTCTCCGGCATAACCGACATGAGCGCCGCTTACCGCATAGCCGGCGTCAGTCTGAGCAAAGACGCGCTCACCATCGCCATAGAGCACGGCGGGAGCGTTCGCCGGTACAGGCTGCCCTCAGAGCGTTACGGCTTCCTCTCTGAGATAAACCCGTCTCAGCGTGTCGTCATAACCCGCCATGCCGGCAGCGGCGACACCTTGTTTGCCGACTGGCCTGAGCTTGGCTACAGCGTCCGTCTGGACGAGTTCACCACAGCATAAGGGGCAACCCGGGATAAGGATTTTCGTTTGACCGGCAAGAAAAGCACGCCTCCTGCCTGCTGTCTGCCTCGTGTAGAGACGCAAAATTTTGCGTCTCGCAGGAGCAATGCCATTAAAAAAAAATGGATGCAAATGCCAATGTCAGACGCAAAATTTTGCGTCTCTACATGAGAAATCCCACTGCTTAATCTCAATGCTTGCTTATTCCGAACTTGCGTATAAAGGAAGCGCCGGAAAAGCCGGCCGCGCCTTGGCGGCTGTCTCACAAGGCAGACGGGGCGTCGTGCCTCAGCTGGCAGGCAAACTGTGCGCGAGAGGTTTGTGCCTTTGGCAGTGCGCTTCCACTTCCCAAAAAGGACAATCAAAAGCGCAGGGCGGCATGAAACGCGGTGCAAGACGGGTCATTTTGCATTCCGAAACAGGCCGTTTCACACTGCGAAATGGCCTGTTTTGCAGCGCGAAACAGGCCATTTTGGTTTGAAACCATACACCGTCAAAATGATTACGGATTGGCGAAAACGCGGCGTTTTGCCGCCAAGACTACAACAAAAAGACGCCAGTCTGCTTACGGTTTTTCGGGCGCCGCCGCAACGGGTAAGACGGAGGCGGCTCGCGGTCATGTTCCGATTTCGGACAATCAGCAGCAACAAGGTTTCCGTGTCATTCTGTTTTCGGCGGAATGACAAGGGTATGCGGGACACGCCACTTATGGGAATGATGAAATTTGGCAAAGCAAGCATTGAGATTAAGCTGTGGGAGTTCTCATGTAGAGACGCAAAATTTTGCGTCTGTCATTGTCGTTTGCATCCATTTTTTTAGGCACTGCCTCTCCGAAAAGCAAAATTTTGCGTCTCTACACGTGGCAGACAGCAGGCCGGGGGCTTGTTTTTCCTGCAGGACAAACTAAAATCTTTATCCCGAACTCGCATGATGACTGGGAGAGAGAGATGCGCATAAACGATTCTGATTCATTTGGCAAAATACGGGCATTCATTCATAAAAACACTGCGGCGGAAGCGAAAACAGGCGCAAATGTTTTGCCGTAAGGCCGCTTTAGGCTAAATTTGCAGACATGACCCTGAAAGAATACATCAGCGAGCTGAACCGGCAGATGGCCACGGGCAGAGCCGGCGAGCACAGCTACCGGCCCGCGCTGAAGCAGCTGATAGACACGGCGCTGCCGGGCTTCGACGTGACGAACGAGCCGAGGCGCATAGCCTGCGGCGCGCCCGACTTCATAATAATGCGCCACAGCGACGGGCTGCCCGCAGCATTCGTGGAGACCAAAGACATAGGCGACGCCGACCTGGACGGGCGCCGCGAGCACCGCGAGCAGTTCGACCGCTACCGCGCCTCGCTGGACCGCATTGTGTTTACTGACTATCTCGACTTCCACTTCTACGAGGGCGGACAGCTCACGGAGCGCGTGCGCCTGGGCGAGCTGCAGGGCGGCAGGATAACGCCCGCCAACGACGGCTGGAGCCGCTGGGCCTCGGCCATGGCGCGGCTGGCCGCAGCGGGGCCGCAGCGCATAACGTCGGCCCAGGCGCTGGCGGCGGCAATGGCCGCCAAGGCGCGGCTGCTGGGCGACGTGATAGGCCGCGCGCTCGACGAGGAGCGGCCCGGCGAGACGCCCGACGACGGCTGCGGGCAGATAGCCATGGAGTATAAGGCGTTTCGCGAGGTGCTCATCAGCACGCTCTCCTACGCCGAGTTTGCCGACATATACTCGCAGACCATCGTCTACGGGATGTTCGCAGCCCGCCTGCACGACACCACGCCCGACACCTTCTCGCGCTTCGAGGCGGCCACGCTCATACCGAAGACCAACCCCTTTCTGCGCAAGATATTCCAGAACATCGCGGGCTACGACCTCGACGGGCGCATAGCATGGATTGTGGACGACGTGGCCTCGATGTTCCGCGCCGCCGACCTGCGCCGCATCATGGCCGACTACGCCGGGCCGGAGCGGCGGCGCGACCCGATGATTCACTTCTACGAGGACTTCCTCAGGGCATACCGCCCGGCGGTCAAGAAAGAGAAAGGCGTATGGTACACACCGCTGCCGGTGGTGAGGTTCATGGTGGCGGCGGTGGACAGCGTGCTGGCCACGGACTTCGGCCTGCCCCAGGGCCTGGCCGACTACAGCATGGTGGAGCGCGAGGTGGCCAACAGCCAGTATGACCCAAGGCGGCGGGGCGAGCGCAAGACGTACCGCCTGAAGTTCCACAAGGTGCAGATTCTGGACCCCGCCACCGGCACGGGCACCTTTCTGGCCGAGGTGGTGAACCGCATTCACGACAAGTTCAGCGGCCAGCAGGGCCTCTGGCAGCAGTACGTCGAGCAGCACCTGCTGCCCAGGCTCAACGGCTTCGAGCTGCTCATGGCGCCCTACACCGTGGCCCACCTGAAGCTCGACATGGTGCTGAGGGCCACCGGCTACGAGCACAACTCCGACCGGCGGCTGAACATCTTCCTGACAAACTCGCTCGAGGAGCCGCACCCATACACCAGCACGCTGTTCGCAAAGTGGCTCAGCGACGAGGCCAACGCCGCCAACCGCATAAAGCGCGACACGCCGGTGATGGTGCTCATAGGCAACCCGCCCTACAACGGCGAGAGCCGCAACAAGGGCGAGTGGATAATGAGCCTGATGGAGACGTACAAGAGGGAGCCGGGCGGAAAGGCTCGCCTGGCCGAGCGCAACCCCAAATGGCTCAACGATGACTACGTGAAATTCATCCGGCTGGCGCAGCACTTCATCGAGAAAAACGGCGAGGGCGTGCTCGCCTTCATCAATCCGCACGGCTTTCTTGACAACCCAACGTTCCGCGGCATGAGGTGGAGCCTGCTCCGCGCGTTCGACAAAATCTACACAATAGACCTGCACGGCAACAGCAAGAAAAAGGAGACCGCGCCCGGCGGCGGCAAGGACGAGAACGTGTTCGACATACAGCAGGGCGTGAGCATAAACCTGCTTGTGAAGACCGGCCGCAAGGCGCAGGCGGAACTGGGGCGCGTCTGCCACTTCGACCTCTTCGGCCGACGGCAGGACAAGCTCGACTATCTCGCCGCGCACACACTGAACGACATTCCATTCACAGACGTGACGCCGCGCGAGCCGATGTACTTCTTCGTGCCCAAGGACTTCGGGGCGGAAGAGGAGTATAACAGAGGGTTCGGGGTGAACGAGCTGTTTGTGGAAAGTTCGGTGGGTATTGTTACTACAAAAGACTCTTTCTTGATTTGTGACACTGAAGAAGAAGTCGAGAAACGAATTAAAGATTTCATAGCTTTGTCTCCTGAAAAATTAAGAAACAAATATAACCTCAAAGACACAAGAGACTGGACTATTGCCAAAGCCAAAGCAGATATTGGGCCGACTTTTGATAAAAATAAAGTGTTTCCAATAAATTATCGGCCTTTCGACACGAAATTCTTGTATTATACAGGACTTACGAATGGAATCGTGGCCAGGCCACGATTCCATTCGATGCGTCACCTGTTAATCCCTGCGAATTTGGCACTCCTCACTTGCAGGCAATCGGCGACTGGCGACTGGAGTTTGGTAAGCATCACGAAATCACCGTATGACGCAGACAACAAACCGGCATCAGGAGAAAGAGGATTTGATGATGACTGCCGCGTTTCAAACAGAACAAAAGAGCGTGGCTATATGTTTCCACTTTTCATCCTAAACAAAAATACCGGCGAAGCCGGTCGATTTTTTGAGGATTCTGGGACAATTCCCAACTTCAACGCCGCGATTTTAGCTAAAATCGTGGAATCACTGGGCGAAAGGCCGGAGCCGACAGAGCTTTTCGACTACATCTACGCCGTGCTGCACAGCCGGGCTTACAGGGAGCGTTACAAGGAGTTTCTGAAGATTGACTTTCCGCGAATACCCTACCCCACCGACCGCGAGCTGTTCCACCGGCTGGCGGAAAAGGGAGCGGAGCTGCGCCGCACGCACCTGATGGACGGCTCGGCGGCGTGGGCCGTAAGCACGACCTACCCCGAGCCGGGCACCAACACCGTGGAGCAGGCGCGGCACGACGGCGAGAGGGTGTGGATAAACGACACGCAGTATTTCGGAGGCGTAAGCCCCGAGGCGTGGAACTTCTACATCGGCGGCTACCAGCCCGCGCAGAAATGGCTCAAGGACAGGCGCGGACGCACGCTCGACTTCGCCGCCATACGCCACTACGAGGAGATTATCCACGCGCTCTGCGCCACCGCCCGGCTGATGCGCGAAATTGACGCGCTGCCCCTGCCGTGGCGGCAATGACAGATGTCGGCATCTCGCCTGCCGCCTTTACCGCAAGAAGACGGGAGCGTTCTTACACGAACTCGGGATAAGAATTTTCGTTTGTCAAGCAATAAAAGCAAGCCTCCGGCCTGCTGTCTGCCACGTGTACTGCCACGTGTAGAGACGCAAAATTTTGCGTCTCGGAGTGGCCAATGCCTAAAAAAACGGATGCAAACGACAACGTCAGACGCAAAATTTTGCGTCTCTACATGAGAACTACCACTGCTTAATCTCAATGCTTGCTTATCAGAACTCACGTAACTTGGTAACTTGCGGACATTCAAAAGCGGAATGAACAGAAGTATGCCCCGCCCGTTTATACACGAACCCGCATTTGGCAAATTGATGACGGCATTCATAAAAAACAAAGCGGACGCACAACTGAACGACGTCAGCCGTGCATCCGCTTCTGTTTGTATCATCGCCCGCGCAAGACGGACAAATGGTGAGTTTGAAAAGAAAACGCTTTATTTCTTCGTTGTGAGCGTGAGAGCCTGCTTGGCAATCTCGTTGTCGGGATCGATAGCCAGAATCTTGTTCCAATATGACGTGGAGGTCTCCTTGGCTGCGGGATCTTTCTCCATCTGGAGCAAGTAGTAGTAACCGAGGTAACGGTAGGACTCCACGAGGCGCGCGTTGTCGGTCTCGGTCTTCTCAGGACGTGCCTCAATCATGCTGACCACCTTGTCATAGTAGGGCTTTGCAAGTCCGTCCTTGGTCTCGGGGTCGATGTAGGAGTTGACGCGGGCACGCATGAATGTGACATACTCGAGAGCGTCGGGGAACTTCTGCTCCATGTCCACATAAACCTGCTCGGCCAGACGGAACACGGAGTCGCGCGAGGTGCCCTTCAGCGTGTCGGCATACTGGACGTAAATCTGGGCAAGGGCAGCCACATCGGTGGCCGAGGGATTGCCGAGAGTCTTCAGGTAATCGTTGTAGGCCACAACGGCGTTGGAGTAGTCCTCGTTCTCAAGGTAGCAGTCGGAGAGCTGCTTGATGACGCCGGCGCGCTTCTCGTTGCCGTCAATCTCAAGCTCAAGAGCCTTCTTGTACATCTCGATGGCCTTGTCGAATTCCTTGTTGCCGTTGTAGGCGTTGCCATAATAGGTGTAGTCGTAGTAAGAAATCTTTGCGCTGTCGGACTTGTTGAACAGAGCGTCGGCATAAGCCAGCGCGTTGGTGTAGTCCTTAAGCTCGGTGTAGCTGAAGAACGCAAGACGGTTGAAAGCGGCGTCGCGCGGCATCTTGCCGAGACCGAACTTGGCCACCTCAAGGCTCTCAGAATACTTCTGGCCGAAATAAAGTGCCATGGCATACTCGGTGAGCTGGTGCTCGTCAAGGGCGTTGCGGTCGGCCTTGGCATAAGCCTCGGCAGCCTTGGGGAACTCGTTGGAGATGTAGTAGATGTGGCCGATCATGGCGTCAACGGCCACGTCGGGGCGCTGTGTGCGAAGCTCCTCAAGACGGCCTACGGCCTCCGTGGGGCTGATCTTGCGGTAAACGCTGGCGTACTTGTAGTAAGGCTCGGGATTCTTCGGGTCGAAATAGATGGCTTGGGTGTAGTAGCCGGCAGCTCCGCCACCATCGTTGTTGAGCGCGGCAATGTCGCCGAGGAGCACGAACACGGGGGCGTACTTCTTGTTTGCCTTCATGGCATACTCGGCATAAAGAGTGGCGTTGACAGTGTCCTTGTTCTCAAGGAAGGCGCGGCCCATGGCCACGAGCACGTCCTCGTTCTTCTTGTTCTTCTTGTAAACGGCCTTAACCTGATCCTCAAGGTCGGCAGGCTTGCTCTTTATGACGCTGGTGATGGCGTCGATGGTGGCCTTGTTCTCGTCCTGGGCCATTGCAGGCACGCTGAGTGCCAGCATGAATGTTCCGATAAATAAATACTTTAATCTCTTCATATTTAAACAATTATTGCGTTTTAATTTATTGCCACATCATGGCAGCCGCACCATATATGCCTGCTGACAACGAAGGCAACGACTGAAATCCGACTCACACTAACTGGTCATCCCGAAAACACCCGCAGGCACGGGCACGCCGTCACTGGTCACTGACACTGACATCACGCACCGTCATATTGCCGCGATGGGGCAACAGACCGGCCTTGAAGAATATCAGCTGCCCGCGGTAATCGGCTGACATGAAATTGGCAAATCCCCACGGCAGGCCGTGACGGGGATCGTTGAGCAATGCGTAGATGGTGCGGATGAGCGGGTAATTGCGGTTGTAAAGATAGAACTGGTATGGTTTCCAGCTGCTCTGAACCGTGGCAGGATGTATCTTGCTAACCCCCATCACCCTGATGTTGCGCTTGAAAGTAACGTTGGTGGTGTCGCGCTTGTCATTGAGCCAGTTGGATCCGATGATGCCGATGGAATTGGGATGCTTCTCAACAAAGTCTATAACCTCGGCCGATTTCTTCACAGCGTAAATGTTAGGACTGTTGATAGGCGTTCCACCGAGAAGGGAATCGACACAATAATGGACAGTGCTTGACTGCTTGTTGTCGAATGCCACCTCGATGTCGCCGAGCTTTGAACCGGGACGCAGCACGCTCCACGACTTGACCTTGCCGCTAAGAACATCCTGAATCTCCTTGACAGAAATGATAGTGTCGGGGTTGCTGTTGTTGACAATCAGTGCCAGACCGTCAACAGCAAGGGGAATGGCAATGGGCTGGAACGTGCGGTCGCGCAGATTCTGCAGCTCCCTCGCGGTGAAATTGCGCGAGGTTATGGCCAGCCACGTCTCCTCTTTCATGAGCATATTGACGGCGTCAAGCTCGTTGGTATAAAGCGGAATGAGCTTGGCCTGCGGATAGACCGTCTCAAATATCTCGCGCTGCTCGTCGATAATCGGACTGAAACTTTCATCAGAGACAAACTTAATTGTCCCTGATGAATAAGTGTCAGTCCTACCGTTTTTAGGCTTGTCATGGCACGAAGCCAGCAAGCCTAAAACGAGAGTTAATCCAACAAAGATGTTGAATGTTCTGATGTTCATTATTACTGCAATCTGAATGTCACAGGAACAGTGTACTTAACGCGCACGGCAGCGCCGTTCTGCTTACCGGGAATCCACTTGGGCATTCCCTGAACAACACGCGCAGCCTCCTTGTCGAGAGACGGGTCAACAGACTTGACCACCTTAACATCGGTAATCGAGCCGTCGCGCTCAACAACGAAAGTCACAATAACACGGCCCTGAACACCGTTCTCCTCAGCAATTGCCGGATACTTGATGTGGGTTGACAGGTACTCAAACAAGGCTGCATCGCCGCCGGGGAACTGAGGCATCTGCTCAACAACGTCGAACACCTGCTCCTCAGCCGGTTTCTCCTGGGCAATAACCTCCTTGGCCTTAAGCACCTCGCCGGCAGCCTCGTCGTTACCCTTCACATCGAAAGAACCGATGGCAATGGCTGTCTTGGCCAAATCATCCTGAGACTTCAGCTCGTCCTCAGGCGCAACATCCTCGTCCTTCTTGATGACAGGCGCAGTAAACTTGACGGAGCTTTTAACCTTCTCCACCACTTTCTGCTCCATCTCAATCTTGACGGGCTCCTTGCGCTCAACCTTGGCCTCCTTCTTCTGGGCCAGCTTGGAAAGCTCGACATCTGTTGTGATGGCGACTTTCTTTGGCATGGCGTTCTCAATTGCCACCTTTGCCCAAACCACACCCATAATAATGGCGATGGCTGCGATCACAGTGACAAGAGACCAGAAGTTACGGCGGCCTGTGCTCTTGCGCAGGCGATAAGCGCCATAGTTATGGTTTTTGCCTTCAAAGACGAGATCGACCCAGCTGTTGTCTATAAGATCTATTTTCGACATAAATTCTGCTTTTTTAAATCTTCATCAGTCATTGATTACTTAACACCCCTCAGAGCAAGAAGCTTCTCGTCGTCGGGAGTAATCTTGTCAATGACGTACTTACCAATGCTGCAAATCTGCATCTCATCGAGAGCTTCAACCATATTATTGTAATTGGCTGTGTCCAAAGGCTTGATAATGATGGTCAGAACAGGAATCTTCTCACCATTAATGTTACCTTTTCTGAGCTCGTCCAACTCCTTGTTGTACTGCTCCTCGGTCATTGTAGAGCCGACAGCGGTACGTCTTTCGTCGAGCTTGGCCTTGGCCTGCATGATACGGGCAACGGGGTTGATGCCTTCCTCCGTGGTGTGCTTGATGAGCACGTCACGGATTCCCTTGCGTCCCCATGTCGTCTCCTTGACACAATCAGGATTGTCATACTGCGGAATGCCTGCGACATAGTAAATCTTGTCGTTCGCTCCGAGATAGATTGTGATTGTGTGCGAGGCTTTGGTCACTGATTTCTCCTCGTCTGTCAGCTTCTGGTCGTTAGACGGCATGGTGAGCTGCATTGAAGAGGGCTTGCTGAGGGTTGTACAAAGCATGAAGAAAGTGATAAGAAGCATCATCATGTCCACCATCGGCGTGAAGTCCACGCGGGTGTTCATCTTCTTCTGCTTGCTTGCTATTTTTTTTGCCATGTATCAATCCTCCCCTGAAGTTTTAAGATTGGTTATCAGTTGGTAACGGTTCTCATTCATGTCCTGAAGTTCAGACATCATGGTCTTTACAACCTTGTAGGGCGTCTTGGCGTCGCACTTGATTGCAATCTTGATGTCGGGGTTGGCCTCACGCGCGGCCTTGACCCACTCCTGGAACTCGCTCATTCCGCCATCGATGCTGTCGGTGGGGATTCCGAGCGTCTTGATCTTCTCGGCCATCTGTTCCTGTTCGAGGGAGAGATACTGACTCAACACGCTCAGCGGCGCTCCGAACATCGACTCCTGGCTGAAGTTCTTCAGCTGCTGGCTGTTCAGCGATATGCCGAACTTGTCGGTGACGGTCTGGAGCATGGCGTTCATGTTGTTCTGGTTCTCCGTGCCGAGATAAATCTTGCCATCGTTTCCAACGAGGATGGTCAAGACATCGTTCTCCGGCACTTTGACCTCCGACACCGAGCTTGGCGTGGTGACTTGAATCGGCTCCGGCTGCAAGAATGTTGATGTCAACATGAAGAAGCACAGAAGCAGCGTCATCACGTCAGACATAGGCGTCATGTCTATCCAGATGTCCTTTTTCTGTATTTTTATTTTACCCATTAGTTATAATTTAAAAGGTAAAACAATTAAATCTCGTCGGTGTGGTTAACGTCGTATGTTGCAGCTATTGTATAACCAACCTCGTCGAGTGCGTAAGTAAGCTTGTCGATCTTGTTTGTGTAGAAGTTGTAAACAACCACAGCCACCCAAGATGTGGCAATACCTGAAGCCGTGTTCACAAGGGCCTCTGAAATACCGGCAGACAGAGCCATAGAGTCAGCGCCGCCACCGCTTGACAGAGCCTGGAACGAACGGATCATACCCAACACAGTACCGAACAGAGCGGTAAGAGTACCGAGGGTAACGATTGTTGCAACGATAGGCAGGTTCATCTGCAGGGTAGGCATCTCAAGCTGGGTTGCCTCCTCGTGTGCCTGCTGGATCTTTGCGATCTTCTGGGCCTTCTTCATGGTGTTGTTGGCCTCAACATCCTTGTAAGCGTTGATTGAGGCAGAAACCACGTTGGCCACAGAACCGCGCATCTTGTCGCAGAGAGCCTGAGCCTCGGTGAACTTGCCGGCCTTGATAAGACCCTTAACCTGTGCGGTGAACTTGGAAAGGTTCATTGTTCCGAATGCTGACTTAAGAGCGAAATAGCGCTCAACGCCAAGGCAAACCACAGTGAGGAACAGCGTGAAGATAAGACCTACCACAGGACCTCCTTTATAAACGGTACCGGCAAGGTTTGCAGGGTGTGCGTTAAGGTCGCCGCCCACGAAGTTGTCGGGACTTCCGAGTACGAAGAAATAGAAGCAATATGCGATAATACAGCATATCACCATGATCCAGATTGCGTTCTTAATACCTCCGAACCCCTGTTTTTTCTTAGCCGGGGCTACAGCTTTTGTTGAAGTTGCCATAATTGATTGATGTTTTGTTTATGAATTAATAATGATATTGTTTTTAGTCTTGCTCAGCCGGCGCACATATGGCCGCTTGTGGAAAGTGGTTTTCGTTTCAATGCAGCAAAGATAATAAATTTAGGAATAGGTTTACCTTCACTTAACATCTTTTAATCCTCTTATTGAAAAAAAGAATACATTTCCACTGCCACACGCCTTATTTCAGCTTAGAAAGAGCCTCCTTTATGCGTCTCATCGCCTCGCGGATGCTGTCCTCGTCTGTGGCATAGCTCATGCGGAAGCACTCCGGGTCGCCGAACGCGTCGCCGCCCACAGTGGCCACATGTGCCTTTTCGAGCAGATACATTGCGAAATCTGTAGAATTGGAGATTGTCGTCTCTCCGTCCGACTTGTCGAAGAAGCCGCTGCACTTGGGGAACACGTAGAAAGCGCCCTCTGGCACATTGACCTCGAGGCCGGGAATATCCTTTGTGAGAGACACTATCAGGTCGCGGCGCCTGTGGAAGGCCTGCCTCATTGTCTCCACGCATTCCTGCACCGACGTGTAGGCGGCCTCTGCGGCTTTCTGGCTGACGGAGCAAGGGCCGCTGGTGTACTGGCCCTGAAGCTTGTTGCAGCCTTTGACAATCCATTCCGGGGCGGCGATAAAGCCTATGCGCCAGCCTGTCATGGCGTAAGCCTTTGACACGCCGTTGACAATTATCGTGCGCTCTTTCATGCCCTCAAACTGGGCTATGCTCTCGTGGCGGCCTGTATAAATGATGTGCTCGTAGATCTCGTCTGCCAAGACGAACATATCCTCATGGCGCTTTATGACCTCCGCCAGCCCTGCCAGCTCGGCCTTCGAATACACGCTGCCTGTAGGGTTGCTCGGCGAGCAGAGTATCAGCAGGCGCGTTTTCGGCGTTATGGCAGCCTCAAGCTGTGCGGGAGTCATCTTGAAGTTCTGGTCGAATCCGGCGTTGACAATCACGGGAACGCCACCGGCCAGCTTCACCATCTGCGGATAAGACACCCAATAGGGAGCGGGGATGATGACCTCCTCGCCGTCGTTGACAAGAGCCATGACCGTATTGCAGACACTCTGCTTGGCGCCGTTTGACACCAGTATCTCGTTGATACCGTACTCCAGCCCGTTCTCGTTCTTAAGCTTGGCGGCAATGGCCTTGCGCAAATCGGGATAGCCCGGCACCGGCGAATATTTTGAATAGTTCTCGTCAACCGCTCTTTTTGCGGCAGCCTTGATATGGTCAGGAGTGTTAAAGTCCGGCTCTCCCACACTGAGGTTTATGACATCGATGCCCTGAGCCTTCATCTCAGAGCTTTTCTGCGACATTGCGAGCGTGGCCGATGGCGCGAGGCGCTGCAAACGTTCTGATAGTTGTGCCATACTTTTCTTGTATTTTTATATTTGCAAAATTAATTAATTTATTTCGCCTGAAGAAAGAATTAATCTATTTTATGTGTTTCTTCAACGAATTGTAACAGTAATCCCGCCCTGCTCACAAGTGGAGCGTGTGCCCCATGCGGTCTTTTTTTGTCTTGAGGTAATTATAGTCATACTCGTTGGGCGTCACCTCGATGGGCACGTTCTCAACTATCTCAAGTCCGTAAGCCTCCAGCCCCACGCGCTTTGTGGGATTGTTTGTCAGCAGCCTCATCTTGTGCACGCCGAGATGGCGCAGCATCTGCGCGCCGCAGCCGTAATCGCGCTCGTCGGGCTTGAAGCCCAGATGCACGTTGGCGTCCACCGTGTCGAGTCCCTCTTCCTGCAGTTTGTAAGCCTTGATCTTGTTCATCAGGCCGATACCGCGCCCTTCCTGCTGCATGTAAATGAGCACGCCCTTGCCCTCCTTCTCAATCATCTCCATGGCCTTGTGCAGCTGCTCGCCGCAGTCGCAGCGCTTGCTGCCGAGAATGTCGCCCGTGGCGCACGACGAATGCACGCGCACGAGCACAGGCTCGTCTGGCCGCCACGTGCCTTTGATCAGCGCCATGTGCTCCAGTCCGCTGCTGGTCTGCCTGAACGGTATCAGCTTGAAGTGGCCGTGAGCCGTGGGCATATCGACCTCCGTGCCAACCTCGATGAGCGACTCTGTGCGCAGGCGGTACGCTATCAAGTCTTTGATGGCAATAACCTTCAGGCCGTGCTCATCGGCAAAAGCCCTCAGCTCCGGCAGTCTGGCCATGGTGCCGTCTTCGTTCATTATCTCCATGAGCGCGCCGGCAGGATAAAGGCCGGCCAGCTTGCACAGGTCCACGGTGGCCTCGGTGTGGCCCGAGCGTCGCAGCACCCCGTGGTCCTGGGCGTAGAGCGGATTGATGTGGCCCGGGCGCCCGAACGTCTGTGGTGTGGATGCCGGGTCGGCCAGAGCGAGAATGGTGGCCGCACGGTCGTGTGCCGACACTCCTGTCGTGCACCCCTCCAGCTTGTCAACGGTGACGGTGAACGGAGTTCCCAGCACCGATGTGTTGTCCTCCACCTGGCGCGGCAGGTCCAACTCGTCGCAGCGGCTCATCGTTATCGGCGCGCACAGCACCCCGCGGGCGTGCTTCAGCATGAAGTTCACTTTCTCCGGAGTAATCTTCTCCGCCGCAATGATAAGGTCGCCCTCGTTCTCGCGGTCCTCGTCGTCAACGACAATAACAAACTTGCCCTCGCGGAAATCCTCAAGGGCCTCTTCTATGGTGTCAAGCTTTATATTTTCCATATCTTGTTCTGCAAAAATGTTTCTCACTGTGTGTGTCTCACCGGCCGCCGGCCTCGCGCGGCCTCATCTCGCCGATTCTGGCCACTATGGCGTCGTTGGCGGCACGGATTGCCTTCAGGTCGCGCATCAGCCGGAAGCGGAACCGCACCATTCTTATATAAAAGAAGATTCCCAGCGGCAGCAACACGCCCACCGTGGCGTTGAGCCACTTGCTGCGGAACGGCCGTGTGTGGGCGTGCGTGGCCATAATCGGATATTTGTTAAGCACCGTGAGCACCACCTTGTCCTTGGTGTTCGACAGGTCTTCAATCACCTCCTCCAGCTCGTCGCTGATGATTCTTATGCCCCGGTCGTCGCCCTCGCGGAAGAACACCTTCAGCGGATTTGGCAGCCGCATCAGGTTGTGCATCCGCGAGTATTCCTCGATGTCCTCGCTCACCTTTGCCAGTCTCTTGGCGTCGGCCGCGTAGTCAGGGTCATTGATTATCACCTCTTTCCTGAACACATGACGCTTGCGGCGCAGACCGAGCATCGAATAAGCCACAGAGATGTAAAGGTCGATGTTGAACACCGTGGAGTCGCTGTTGGCCTTGTAGGTGAAGAACACGGCCAGAGGCGTCAGCACGGCCGTTGATATCAGCTTGCCGAACCACACCGTCCACACTCCGTCGCGGGCCATCTTCATGCCGGAGTTCTCAAAGATAAAGTAAACGATGAACACCAGCACCGAGATTATCACCGGCACGCCCAGCCCGCCCTTGCGGATGATGGCGCCCAGCGGCGCGCCTATGAAGAAGAAGATGACGCACGACAAGGCCAGCGTCACCTTGCCGATGGCCTCTATCTGGTGGCGCCTGACGTTGCGGTTCAGCCCCGACATATAGTCGCCCTTCATGTTCAGGTCGGAGGCATACATCTGCACGTTGGTCAGCGCGGCCTTCATGGCGCGCTGCTTCAGCTCCGGCGGCAGGCTGAGATACACGGAGTCTACGTCGAGCGTATCCGACCGCCCCGCAGCCACAGCTCTGGCCGAGTCCTCTCGGCTGATCGGCGGCATCTGGAACGTGGTGCGCCTCGACTCGTCGAAGAACGAGTGCGCCACACTGTCGTTGAACGTCCTCATCGAGTCGAGGTCTTCGAATATCCGTCCCATGCTCTTTGTCGTGGCGCTCTGCGATATTCCGGCGGCGTCGGCCATGTTGAACCCGCCGTCGAAGTCGAGCACTATGCGCTTCATCCCGAACGTCTCGCGGCGGTAAGGCACGCTCGCGCTGCCCGCCAGGTCCTGCGACCTCATGTTCTCAAACCACTCGCCGCTGTAGAGCGTCAGCAGCAGGTGCTTCTTCTCCGCCGTAGACTGCAGCCGCCCCGAGTCGGCCAGTATTATGGCCGCGTCCTCATAGCTGCCGTTCATGCGGTATATCATCACGCCGTAGAGCATTCCTGTGCCCACGGCCTTCTTCTGCACGTAAATGTTGCAATTGGGTATTCCATCGTAGAATATCCCCTCGGGAATCTCCAACTCCGGACTGGTCTGCTTCATCGACAGCAGCAGCTGGCTGAACGAGCGGTTGGCCTGAGGCCCGATCACGTTCTGGAAGTAGAACGAGCAGCAGGCCAGCATTATCACAACGACAATCAGCGAGCGCATGGCCTGCATGAGCGATATGCCGGCCGCCTTGATGGCCGTAAGCTCGGAGCTTTCGCCCAGATTGCCGAACGTGATGAGCGACGACAGCAGCACAGCCAGCGGCAGGGCCTGCGGCACAAGCATCAGCCCCATGTACCAGAAGAACTGCGCCAGGATGCCTATAGAGAGCCCCTTGCCGATCAGCTCGTCAACATAGCGCCAAAGAAACTGCATCATCAGCACAAACTGGCAGATGAAAAACGTTCCGAGGAACAGCAGCCCGAACTGCTTGGCAATGAAAATGTCTAACTTCTTTATGCGGAGCATTTCTGATTGTCTGTGATTGTGAGAGGCCGTCGCTGCCTACGTCCCGACCTGCAAAATTAGCACAAAAAAGTCATAGTGCGTCTCTTTTTGCCGTTTTTTGCAGTTTTTTACAATCCGCTCACCGCGTGCAGCCGGCTCAGGTTGTCGCGCCAAAGACTGCGCAGGCCGTCCTCGTCGCCGTCATCGGCAAAGTCCGTTATGAGCAGGGTCAGCGTGCCGGTGACCTCGCTCACGGCTATCCGCAGCTCCCAGTATTCAGCCTCCGACTGCTCCGCCTCCCACCTCAGCCTTATGTGGCTGAACTTCGCGCGGTCCACAAGCCGCGACACCTTGACGTCCTGGCCGCTCCAGCTCTCGCCCCACGTAAAGGTCATTGTCTCGCCCTCCTCCTCCACTCTGTCCGCAAGCCACTTCTGCAGCCCTGCCGCATCGCTTATCATCTTCCAGACAATCGTAGGCGACTTCACCGACAACGGATACTCGACCACAATCTTCTTCCGCCCCATATTTTCCGCTTTCATACTATAATAAATAGGTGTGGTTTTGTGTTAGCTGCCACAAAAATACATTTTTTCGGCTAAAACCAAAACAAAATCATGTAAAAGTTTTGTGAATTCATTTTTTTGTCTTACCTTTGCACCCGCAAAACAACGGATGGCGGGATAGCTCAGCTGGTTAGAGCGTCGGATTCATAATCCGGAGGTCGTGGGTTCGGGTCCCACCCCCGCTACACAACGCGCCCTGTAAGTCACGGATTTACAGGGCTTTTTATTTCTACAAGTTGAGACCTCTGCAAAACCCTTTCTCCTTTTGCAGAGGTCTCAATATAGATGTCCGCAATCTGCGTAAACGTCGAAAGCGCTCAGAAGTCAAGTCCGCGCCCACGGTAGAAGTCCACAAGAGCCGTCTGGTAGAGGCACTCGTAGCGCGCCTGGAGCATGTCGCTCTGCGCCTTCAGCCAGTTGTTCTTTGCCTCGTTGAACTCGGTGATGGACGCCTTGCCGCTCTCATATTTGGCTGTGGCCAGCCTGAAAGCCTCCTCGCCGCTCTCCATGGCGGCCCGGCTGCTTGCGTATTTGGCACGCGCCGCCACGGCGTTGTGGCAGGCGGTCTGAATCTCTTTGTATAGTTGCTTCTTCACGTTCTCCAGCGCCAGCTGCTGCGTCTCGCGGTCAATGCGTGCCGAGCGCACGCTGTTGCGCGTCTGCAGGCGGTTGAACAGCGGCACGCTGAGGCTCAGCCCCACATACTGGCTGAAGTTGTTGCGGAGCTGGGTTCGGAAGTCTGCGGCCTTGAATCCCGACGTCTTGTAGTAGTCGGTGCCCAGTCCGGCGCTGAGCGACAGCTGCGGGTAGTAGGCCGACTGCGCCACCTTGACACTCAGCACGGCTCCCTCCAGACGCAGCCGCTCGGCCCTCACCTCGGGCTTCAGCCCCACCGCCTCGGCAAAGACGGCCTCTGGCGAGGGCGCCGCGCCGCCGTCAGGCATGGCCGCAGTGTCCGGGCGCACAATGTCGAAGCCATCGGGCGACGGCAGCTCAAGCAGCTGCGACAGCGCGAGCAGCGACAGGCGGCGGCTGTTGTCGGCCTGGACGGCGGTCAGTTCGCTCTGCGCCTGTGCCGCCCGCTGCTGCGCCACCTCGGCGGGAGCGGCCTTTCCGGCGGCCATCATGGCCTCCAGACGCGCCGTCTGCATCGAGTCCACCGACACCTGGCGGCGGGCCACGACGGCAATCTCAGTGTCATAGAGCACCTGCACGTAGGCCTCGGCCACCTGCACGCTCACATCGTTGCGTGCCTTCTCAAGGTCGGCGGTGGCGGCGGCGAGGTTTATGCGGCTCAGCCTGACGGAGTTCGTGATGCGCATACCCGTGAAGAGCGGCATGCTCGCGCCGACGGAGAACGACGTGCTACTGGTGTTGGTGTTTGTGTAAGTGTTGTCCTCGGTCAGTCCGCGGCCGAAGGAGAAGTTCTGTCCGAGCGAGGCCTCAACGGCGGGCGAGCGGCTCCAGCGGTCTGTCTGCAGCTGAAGGTCGCGCTGCCGCATCTGGTTTTCGCTCTGACGGATGCTGACGTTGTGCTCCAGGGCGTGGTCTATGCAGCGGCGCAGCGTCCACCTGACGCCGCCCTGCACTGCGTCCTGCGCCCGCAAGGAGGCGGCAACGGCCGCCGCCGCGAGCAACAATATGATGCGTGAAGTATTGTCCATTGCTGTCCTCCTGCCTTCTATTTGTCGTCATCGGCGGCCACCACCTGCGGGCCGCGCACGGTCTCGCCCTCTTTGAGGCCGCTCTTTATCCCGATGCTCACTCCGTCGCTCAGCCCGGTCTGCACCTGCCGACGGCCGTATTTCTTCTCTTTCCCTCCGCCGCTCACGACATAGACGAACGTGGAGTCGCCGCTGAACTCAACCGCACTCTCAGGAACGGTGACCACGCGGCGGGCCTCGTCGAGCACTATCTCGGCGTTGGCGCTGTAGCCGGAGCGCATCTGCCCGCCGCCGGAGAGACTCACCGCCGCCTTAATCTCAAACTGGTTGGCGCCGTTGTTGTCCACCGCCTTGGGCGAGATATACTCCAGCACGGCGTCGAACACAAGGTTCTGCAGTGCGCCGACGGTGATTTTCATCGGCATCCCGGTCTTCAGGCGCCCCACCTCGGTCTCGTCTATGTTGCCACGGAAAATCAGGTCACCCATGTCGGCCACCGAGGCTATGGTGGTTCCGTCGTTGAACGTGTTGCTCAGAATGACCGAGTTGCCCACCTTGACGGGAATGTCGAGAACCACACCGGCAATGGTGGAGCGGATCAGAGTGGAGCTTGCGCTGGCATTGCTGCGCGATATTCCGTCGCGCACCACCTGCAGGGCGTCCTCGGCGGCGGCCATCTCCTCGCGCACCTGGCTGAGCGTCTGGCGCACTTTGTCGTACTCCTCGTCGCTGACAACCCCCTTGTCGTGCAACGCTTTCTCGCGCCCGAAGTCGGTCTCGGCCTGCTTCAGGTTAATAGAGGCCAGCCTCACGCGGCTCTGCGCGGAGCTGAGCTGGCTCATGTCGGGTATGACTTTCACCTTGGCGATCACCTCGCCGGCCTCCACCCTGTCGCCCGGCTCTTTCATTATCTCACTGATGATGCCGCTCACCTGCGGCTTGACGCTCACCTCGTCGCGCGGCTCTATCTTGCCGGTGATGACTGTTGTGCGGCGGATGTCGCCCACCTTGGCCACAAACTCGGTGTAGGTGACGGGCTTAGGCAACGACTTGCGGTAGAGGAACACGAATGTTCCGACGAACACAAGAGCCACCACCGCGCCGGCAATAACCTTTGAATACTTTCTCATATCTGTCGTTTTACTTTTTTGCAATTTCACTTTCAGTCCTACTCTTCCCGCATGGCGTCCACCGGCTTTATCTTCATGGCACGCCAGGCGGGGGCAAGTCCGGCCAGCATTCCGAGCACGGTCAGCAGCGCCGAAGCCGAAAGCGCGGTGCCGAAGTCAACCTGGAAGCTGGCCGCGGCCACGCCGTCAGTGGTGTTGGCAAGCTCAAGCATCTGCAGCACGGCCACGGCCAGCATGATGCCCATCGCCCCTGCCACCGCCGTGAGCACCACGCTCTCGGTCATTATCTGCCCCATCACCATGCGGGGCGTGGCTCCTATGGCGCGGCGGATGCCGAACTCCGACGTGCGCTCGCGCACTGTCACCATCATAATGTTGCTCACCCCGATGGCGCCGGCAAGCAGAGTGCCCGTGCCGATGAGCCACGTGAGGAAGCTGACGCCGCTGAACAGGTTGTCGAGCATGGCGAAGAGCACCTCGGTGTTGAACACCATCAGTCCCTGGCTGTCGGCCGGATCGACGCTGTGGGCACGCGCCACGACGCCCCTTATGCGCTCCGTCAGAGCGCTCATCACCACTCCCGGCCGGGCCGTCACGGCGATTATGTCAACCGCCGAGCCGCGATTGTAGGCCCGCTGTATGACAGTCAGCGGCACGACAACGGTCTCGTCGGCCCGCCCGCCTATGCTTATGGCGTTGCCCGAGCGGTAGTCCACGCCAACAATCTCGTAGTAAATGGAGTCTATGCGCAGCGACTTGCCGCACGGATCGCCGCCCCCGGGGAACAGCTCGGTGTATATGCGCCGCCCGATGACGCACACCTTGCGCCCCATGGCCATGTCCATCGGGTTGAGGTATCGGCCGTAGCGTATCATAGGAGTGCTGATGGCGGCATACTCGGGAGTGGCCCCGTTGGTGCGGCATGACGCTGAGCGGTCGCCGAAGACGGCCGTTCCGCCGCCCACCATGAGCAGCGGCGCCACCTTGTCAAGCTCAGGCACCTGCGCCTCCAGACGCCCCACGTCGCGGTAGTCCATGCTCCAGCGCCGCCCTTTGGGCAGTCCGTTGAAAGCCTTGGTGGTGGGCTGCGCCCACACCATAGCCGCGTTGGTGGCGAATCCGGCGAAAGTGGACTGCAGCATCTGCTTCAGGCCGCCGGCTCCGCCGATGAGCAATATGAGCATGAACACGCCCCAGAACACGCCGAAACCCGTCAGCAGGCTGCGGCTCTTGTTGCGCGACAGTGTGTCAAGTATCTCCCGGAAATTCATAATTCAAAATTCACAATTCACAATTCATAATTACCGGCCCCGCGCACGGCTGTTCCGCCGGCCGCAGGGGCGCGGCGTCAGTGGTCGTTCAGCGCCTCAATAGGCCTCACGCGGGCCGCCCGGCGCGCGGGGGCAAGCCCGGCCAGCGTGCCCGCGACGATGATGACGAGCGTTGCCTGGAGACAGACGTCAATTCCCACGGTGGGGTCGGCAAACATTGTGGCCTTGAAGAGGCCCGTGTCCACCTGCGTGCGGCCTATTGTGGCTGCCATATACTCATTGGCCGCGATGCCGCAGAGCATACCGACATAGCCGAAGACGGCCGTGATAGCCACGCTCTCCACCACTACCAGCCGCAGAATCGACCACGGCCCGGCGCCTATGGCCTTGCGTATGCCGAACTCGCGGGTGCGCTCGCGGACGGTGATGAGCATTATGTTGCTCACGCCGACAATGCCGCTGAGCAGCGTGAGCAGCCCGACGGCCCAGAGCGCGGTGCGCAGAATGCCGATTCCCTCGGCCATCTGGATGTTGTCCATGAAGCGGTTCCACAGCCAGACGGAGTTCTCGTCGTCGGGCGCGGCGCGGTGGTTGAGGTTCAGCTTGGCGCGGTAGTCGGCCTCGAAGGCCGTGTTCTGCTCCTCTGTCTCCAGCCCGCCGAAGGTGAACTCGATGTTGCCCACGCGGCTGTCGGTGCTGTAGATGGCGCAGATGGTGGTGTGAGGACAGTACACGTCGGTGGCCTGCCCCATGCCGTCGCCCCTGTAGACGCCCACCACACGCCACACCAGACCGTCGGCCCTGAGCGTCCGGCCCACCGGCGAGCCGCCCCGGGGCCACAGCTCGCGGGCCTGGTCCTCGCTGACGACGGCCACCTTGCGCCGCTCGCGCATATCGATGTCGTTGATGAAGCGTCCCCCGACAATCTGCCGCTTGTTCATATCGCGGTTCGCAGGATATACGCCCGAGAGCGTCTGCCCGGTCATATAGTTATGGTCTGTCGTCAGGGTCACGCCGCCTTTGTCGTAGACCGCGGCCACACGGTCCACCACACCGGCGAACACACTGTCGGTGGTCATCATGTCGATGCTGCGGAGCGAGATGCCCCTGCCCTCGCCCAGACCGTCGTAAGCCTTGGATGTGCGCCCTCCGAACACCACCATCGAGTTGGCCAGATAGCGGTCGGAGCTTTGCATCTGGGCGTTGATAAGCCCGTTGCCGGCCCCGAGCAGGAATATGAGCATGAATATGCCCCAGGCCACGGAGAAGCCTGTGAGGGCTGTGCGCAGCTTGTTGCGGCGCACAGAACTTATTATCTCGCGGAACAGTTCGTAAAACATACGCTATATACCAACACGCAGGCAGCCTGCCGCACAAGGGCCGCCACCAAGTCAAAACTCAAAATTCCGAACTCAAAACCCTACTTGAAATACTCCCCGGCGGGCGCGGCGTGGTGGTCGCGGTTGTCTTCCACCAGCCCTATCACGCCGTCGCGGATGTGCACAATGCGGTTTGTCACGTTGGCCACGCCGCTCTCGTGGGTCACCACGACGATGGTCATGCCCTGCCGCTCGTTGAGTTCCTTGAGCAGCTGCATCACCTCCACGCTCGTCTTGGAGTCGAGAGCGCCCGTCGGCTCGTCGGCCAGTATCAGGCGGGGCTGCGTGATCAGCGCGCGGGCTATGGCCACGCGCTGCCGCTGTCCGCCCGACATCTCGCCCGGATAGTGTGCCGCCCAGGCCGCCAGCCCCAGCCGGTCGAGATAGTCCATGGCGCGGCGGTGGCGCTCGCGGCGGCCCACTCCCTGGTAGTAGAGGGGCAGCTCCACGTTCTCAACGGCTGTCTTGAAGCTGATGAGATTGAACGACTGGAACACAAAGCCTATCATCCTGTTGCGGAAGGCGGCCGCCCGCGTCTCGCTCAGATTCCACACCAGCTCGCCGCCGAGGCGGTATTCGCCCGAGTCGTAGTTGTCGAGAATGCCCAGTATATTCAACAATGTGGACTTGCCCGAGCCTGACGCGCCCATGATGGAGACAAACTCGCCCTGCATCACGTCGAGGCTGATGCCCTTGAGCACGTGGAGCGGCTGCGCCCCATGGTAGGTCTTGTTCACATTTCTCAGTTCTATTACCTTGTCCATCTTGCTGTCTTTCCCCGGCGGAGACGCTCCGTCACGGCCATAAGGCCATGGCGGCAGGTCGCCCCGCGCCGCGTTTACTCTATAAAGACGTAAGAACAGGCCGGGATGTTGCGCCGGACGCGACTTTTTATTTACAAAATTTCTCAACGGAGCCAGGCTCTCCGCCCCCGCCCCACGCCGCCGTGACATCATCGATGCCGATGCCCAGCAGCCTCATCTCGCGGAACACCGAGGGCAGCGTGCGGCGCATGAACTCCTCGCGGCGCTCGCGCATGATGCTGTCACGCGCCCCGGCGGAAACGAAATAGCCCAGTCCGCGCCGGTTGTATATCACGCCGCGCCGCGCCAGCTCGTCGTAAGCCTTGACCGCCGTGTTGGTGTTCACCTGTAGCGTAACGGCATACTCCCGCACGCTCGGCACGCGGTCGTCCTCGCGGTAAGTACCCGCCAGAATCTCGTCGCACAGGCGGTCGGCCATCTGCAGGTATATGGCCTTGTCTGGATTGAACGTCGTCATAGGCTGAACCATTTGTGTCCTACAATCTGTGTGCGGCAGAACAGGCGGTAGCTGAGCCAATAAAGAGCGACCACCGCAGCCAGCAGGCACAACAAAGCGACAAAGCCAAGAGCGTCGGAGACTCTGCCGGCATCGACGACGGCGTAAACCACTCCCGCCGGCGACACCCCAGCACCAAACTGAAAGGCCAAGACCACGAGGCTGACCATCAGCCACGCCCACCGGCGGAGCACCACCCCGCCGAGCAGAAACAGCGTCTGATAGACAAGAAAAACCATGACCAGAAAGAACACCACACATAAGCACGCCATCAAACTTCCGCCCGCTTTCGACATCAGCCAGCCAGGAGCGCGGGCCGCAACAGTGGCCATAGCCCCTGAGAGCGCTGCATACGGCTGCTGCCCCAAGACGACGCCCGCCAGCAGCCGCAGCGCGTCGGAGGCGAGAATGGCGCAGAGCAGAATAACGAGAAAGCCCAACGTTGACTCTATATAGCGCGCCAGAAACTTCTCCAGCGGCGACGCGGGCAACAAGAAGAAAGCCTGGGCGCGCTGCTTGTCGCGCAGAGTGGAGCACACAAACGACGGACTGACCACGCAGAACGCCATCGACATGCCCATGAAAAGCACCGCCCACGTCTCCACTACCTTGTCTAAAACCTCAGGCGGATATTGCCCACGAACCATGCCCGCGCCAAAAACAGGGAAGAAACAAAAGAAATAAACCAGCGTAAATCCGAAGAAAAGCCGGACGGCATACTTCCTGTCTGCCATCACATCAAGGCGCAACAGCATCAGGAAACGCCTCATATCAAACTTACTGTCCATAACTTTCACCTTATTTGTTTAAACATTAAACCACCTTCCGCCAACCAATTGCATCCGCCGGAACAGGCGGTAGGACAGCGCATAGTCGGCCACAATCAATGCCACATTAAGGCAAATCATAATATAAAATCCCGTCCGGCCATACATATAGATAAGGAAATGCTGCAGAGATATGTAAAACATACCAAAGAAACACAGCAAGGCAAGCAGCAGAAAGAACGCCTTTCTCGTTCTTGAGGCAACCGAGGCAAGCCAGATAGCGGACAAAAGCCAAACATGAGCCAGACAGACACTCGCCATGACCACAACGCCGCTGCCGCCGAACTCGCGCTCAAGCGCCATCCGCCTGCCGGCCTCATGCGCCAGCTGCCCGACCAATGCGGCCGACACAGACAGCTGCCCCTCTGTCTTGCCGAGGACGAGGCAAACGGCGTAATGCGCCGCGTCGGCAATGAAAAGCGCCGCAATGCAGACAAGAAGCATTCCCAATGTGCACTGCAACAGGCGCGACGCGAACTTCTCCATGGGCGATGCCGGGAGCATGAGCCAGGCGAAGGCCCGCCCTTTATCTGAAAAATCTCTTATAGGCAGGGCTGAGCCGACGGCCATCACCACCATAACAAAATTCATGGCGTTGGCCGCATAACCGCCCGCCCACCACCGGCCGCCGTTGTCGGTGACAAAGAGAAACACCACAAACATAAGCGCTGACAGGCCAGCAAGCATGGTGAGCCACTGCCGCCGGCCGCACACCGCGTCCCGGCGCAGCACCTGCGCCATCCGCCTGAAGCTGAAACCGCCGCTCATGGCCGCGCCTCCTTTCCGCCGCTGAAGTCTTCGCGCCCTATTCTTCCACCGGCAATGGCATTGAAGAGCAGCTCGAGGTTGGGCTGTGTCTCGGGGTCTCCGCCACTGCGCCGGGCTATCACGGCGTCGCCCTGGGGCGTAGGCTCGGAGTAGACAACGCCGTCCTGCGGCTCGCCCGGCTGGCGCAGCCCGAACGAATATCGGGCGCAGATGTCGGCCGCAGAGGCGTCGAGCAGCAGCCCCGAGGTGGAGATTATGACCAGGTGGTCGAGCAGCGACTCGACGTCGTGCACCTGGTGGGTGGAGATGACGAGCGTCCTGACGTCCGTCATGCACCGGGCCACCACACGGCGGAACGTGCTCTTCGACGGAATGTCAAGCCCGTTGGTGGGCTCGTCCATCAAGACGAGACGCGTGCCGGCGGCGAGGGCGAAGCTCATGTAGGCCTTCTTCTTCTGACCCATGGACAGACTGCCGAGGCGCAGCCGCCCCTCCAGACCGAAATCGGCCAGACAGCTGTCGAGCACCTCACGGCTGAAGCGGGGGTAGAACGGCGCGTTGGCACGCACGTAGGCGTCGAGACTGATGTCGGGCAGATAGAACTCCTCCGGCACGAGAAACATCTCGCGCAGCGTCTCCACGCGCCGGCGGGCGGTCTCCACGCCGCCCATCGTCACGCTGCCCTGCCGGGGGCGCAGCAGCCCGGCCATAAGATAGAGCAGCGTGGTCTTGCCCGTGCCGTTCTTGCCGAGCAGTCCGCAGACGCGCCCTGTGCCCACACTCAGGCTGAAATTGCTGAACACCGGGGTCTTGCTCCCGGCGTAGCTGAAACTCATCTTGCTTATTTCTATCATATCTTCTAAGGTTTTTAGTTGACAGCTTTTAGTGTACTATAGTAATAGCACACTGCAAATATAGCACAACACAGCCTTTCTTGCAAACTTTTCCGGCAGTTTCTTCTCCTTTAAACAATTCTTAACGCACAGCCTGGAAGCTGCTGCGGCTGAACCACGCAGACCGAAAGACAGCTGAACAAAGCATCCGGCAAGACACGGCGGGGCAAAACGGAGCCATCCGCCCGCAGCCGGCTGACTGTGCCAGAGGCTGCCATGGCGGATGGCGTCAATTAATATACTAATGTGTTGACAGGCGGCTCAGATTCTGTCGAGCGCCTGGCGGATGTCGTCGAGAATGTCCTCAACGTCCTCAATGCCCACCGAGAGGCGTATGAGGTCGGGCGCGACGCCGGCCTCGCGCAGCTGCTCGTCGGAGAGCTGGCGGTGGGTGTGGCTGGCGGGGTGGAGCACGCAGGTGCGGGCGTCGGCCACGTGGGTGACGATGCTTGCCATGCGGAGCGAGTCCATAAACTTCACTGCGGTGTCGCGGTCGCCCTTGAGCCCGAAGGCAATCACGCCGCAGCTGCCTTGGGGCAGATACTTCTCTGCCAGCGCGTGATAGGGATTGTCCTTCAGCCCTGGGTAGTTCACCCACGCCACGCGCGGGTCGGCGCTAAGGAACTCGGCCACCTTCTGCGCGTTCTCGCAGTGGCGGGCCACGCGCAGATGGAGCGTCTGCAGGCCGATGTTGAGCAGGAACGAGTTCATGGGCGACGGCACTGAGCCGAGGTCGCGCATGAGCTGGGCCACGAGCTTGGTGGTATAGCCCATGCGTCCGAACTTCTCGGCATAGACAATGCCGTGGTACGACTCGTCGGGCGCGCACAGTCCGGGATAGCGGTCGGCGTGGTCGAGCCACGGGAAGTTGCCGCTGTCCACCACGCATCCGCCCACCTGCATGGCGTGGCCGTCCATGTATTTTGTTGTCGAGTGCGTCACGATGTCGGCTCCCCACTCAAACGGGCGGCAGTTGATGGGCGTGGCGAAGGTGTTGTCAACAATGAGCGGCACGCCGTGGCTGTGGGCCAGCCGGGCGAAACGCTCGATGTCGAGCACCTTGCAGCCCGGATTGGAGATTGTCTCGCCGAACATCACCTTGGTGTTGGGGCGGAACGCCTTTTCAATCTCCTCGTCGCCGGCCTCGGGATTTACGAAGGTGCAGTCGATGCCGAGCTTCTTCAGCGTCACGCCGAAGAGGTTGTAGGTGCCGCCGTAAATCTCGTTGGAGGCCACTATGTGGTCGCCCGCCTCGCAGATGTTGAACACCGCGTAGAAGTTGGCGGCCTGCCCCGACGACGTGAGCACCGCCCCCACGCCGCCCTCGAGCGCGGCAATCTTCCGCGCCACGGCGTCGCTGGTGGGGTTCTGCAGGCGGGTGTAGAAGTAGCCGTCCTTCTTCAAGTCGAAGAGCAGGGCCATCTCGTCGCTGTCGTCATACTTGAATGTGGTGCTCTGGATAATCGGCGGCTCCACTGGCTCGCCGTTCTTGGGCGTCCACCCTGCGCGGACGCAGAGCGACGCCGGTCTTAGTTTCTTTTCCATTTTGCGTTGATTATAATCAGGCCGCGCCCATGACGGGCGCGGCGCGTTGTTTTTTCTCTTATTTGGCCTATAGGGCTTATTGGGCCAATAGGGCTGACAGGGCTAATAGGGCTGACAGGAGGCACCTGCGCACACTGTTTGCCGCCAGGCGGGCTGGCGCAGCCCTAATTCTTAATTTTCAACTCTTAACTCTCAATTCTCCTTTCCCCACGCCTCCAGGCGGTCGTATTCCTCCTTGGTGAGCCGCATGAACGAGCCGTGCTGCGGAGCCTCCACGCCCTTTATGTCCTGCGGTGAGTGGAAGTTGCGCAGATATTTGTCGGCGCGGCAGAGGCGGTAGCGCTTGGGCTTCGAGGAGTACTCGATGTAGCCGATCACCCAGGTTGAGTCGCCGGCGAGCTGGAAGGCCGACACGCCCTCACACTTCTTGTTGCCCTCAAAGTCTACGTAGTCGTCCTCCACCGGCTCGCTCCAGGGGCCTGTCAGCTTAGGCGCCGTGGCGGTGAAGAGTCCGCGCTGGCCTCCCTCCTTCTTAATCATCATGTGGTAGAGGCCGTCGCTCTCAAGATAATTGATGTCGGCGTCGATGGTGGCGTAGCCCCAGTCGAAGAGCAGGCGGGGCTTGGTGAGCGTGGTGAACGACTCGTCGGCGTAAGAGTAATACATACGGTCGTAGCCCTCCTCGGCGCGGTTGAGCATGGAGTAATAGATGAGATAGCCGCCCTTGCGCCCGTCGGGCCACACGTAGGCCGGATCCCAGAATATCTGCGGCGCCCACACGCGGTTTATCTTGGAGTAGTCCTTGTAGGGGTCGGGGCTGTCCTTGTCGGAGAAGATGGCCGCGCCCTTGCGGAAGTCGAACGTCGTGGACTTCCAGTTCAGCATGTCGTCGCTGGTGAGGAGGTTGATGCCGTAGTTGTCCCACACCTTGCTCTTGGCCACGCACATATCGGTGGTCACCATCAGATAGCCCGAGCAGTCGTGCTTGCGGCAGATGTAGGCGTCGCGCGTGCCGCCCTCGATGCCTGCAAGCTTCTTCTGGTCGAACACGGGCTCGCCCCCGCGCAGGTCGTGGTAGTTGAATCCGTCGCGGCTGATGGCGTAGGCCGTCCACTCGCCGCGCCCGCTCATGTGGCAGAACAGGTAGCCGTAGTCGCCCATCTGCGGGTTCTGGGCCGTTGCGTTTGTGGCGGCGGAGACAGTCACCAGGGCCGCCACGAAAGTTTTAAGTGTCTTTATCATCGCTGTTTACGTTGTTGGTTCATTTCTTGCCGCTGCTTCCGGCCTTTGCCCTTATCACGGTAAAGGAGTAAGGCTCCACGCCCACGGTGTGCTCCTTGTTTATCGTTCCCTCCATCCTCGTGGGCTTGGCGCGGGAGTCGGAGGGCGTGCCGGCTATGTGCTCCTCAACCGTCGGCGTGCCGTCGGCCACAAGCGAGCCGAGGTCCAGCTTGTATTCCACGCGCACGGGCAGCAGGTTGGCCAGCTTGACAATCACGTCGCCGGTCTCCGCGTCGCGCACGATGGACTGCCCGATGCGCAGGCAGACGTCCTCGCGGGCGTTGTCAGAGGCCACGGTGGCGGGTATGTAGGTGTCGCCCGCGTTCTGTCCGAACATACGCTGCACGTAGTAGTCGGTGGTAAGGCGGATGGATGTGTTGTCGAAGTACATCATGTCGGGCGTCCACTGCGTGTCGCCCCGGCGGGCCATCAGCGGCGCGTAGCTGGCCAGGCTCACCACGTCGGCGTTGCGCTCCAGCTCGGTCATGTAGAGCGCGAGGGTGAGCGCGGTCTCCATGTTGTTGGGCCGTCCGGGGGCGTGCGAGGCGTATTCGCCCAGATAGACCTTCGGCCCGCGGCGGTCGTAGCCGTCGTAGAAGTCGCGGTTGTGTATGAACCAGCCCGGCGGGCAGTAGTAGTGCTCGTCCACCATCGGCACGCCCAGCTCCTTGGCGAACTGCCAGCCGTACTCATAGTCGGAGCCTTCGTAGAACGGCCCGGCCGTGCCGATGACTATTATGTCGGGGTATTTGGCCTTCACGGCGTCGTAGATGAGCTTGAACCGCTCCTTGAACACCTCGGAGATGAGGTCCTCGTTGCCAATGCCGAGATACTTCAGGCCGAACGGCTCGGGGTGGCCGGCCTCGGCGCGCACGCGGCCCCACCGGGTGGTCTTGTCGCCGTTGGCCCACTCAATGAGGTCGAGCACGTCCTGCACGTACTCGTCCATCTCGCTGCCCAGGGGCAGTCCGCCCTGCTGGCCGTCGCCTCCGAGCGACGAGTTCTGGCAGGGCACTCCCGCCGCCACCACGGGCAGCGGCTCGGCGCCGATGTCCTCGCAGAACTGGAAGTACTCATAGAAGCCCAGGCCCATGGACTGGCGGTAGTTCCAGATGTTGTACATCCCCTTGCGCTCGTGCAGCGGGCCTACGGTGTTTTTCCACCGGTAGATGTTGGCCAGACCGTTGCCGTGGGCCACGCAGCCGCCGGGGAAGCGCACGAAGCGGGGGTGCAAGTCGGCTATGGCCTGGGCCAGGTCGCGGCGCAGACCGTTCTCGCGGCCCTTGAACGTGTCGTAGGGGAAGAGCGAGAGCATATCAATGGCATAGCTGCCGGCCTCTTCGGGAATCACGGCCAGCTCGGCCTCGGGGTCGCTTGCCGTGGCCTTGATGGTGGCTTCGAGCCGCCGCCAGCCGCTTTTTGGCAGCGTCACGGCTGCGGAGCCGATGGTGCGGCCGTCCTTGCAGCGCAGGGCCAGGCGCACGCGGCGGTTGCCGCCGCTGACCATCTTGCCGAAGACGGACACACGGTATTTCTTTCCATGCTCCACGGCAATGCCGCCGTAGCCCGTGTTGGCCATGGCCCCGCCCGCCTCGCTGACCGTGAGCAGGGCGTAGTGGGCGTTGTTGGCGTGTATGGGGTTGTCGGTCTTTATCTCCATCGAGGCGCCGCCGGTGGTGCGCCAGGCGTAGGCCGGCCCCCAGTCCTTGTGGCGCTTGCGCCCCTCGGTGGTATATTCAAAGTCGCGGTTCTGCACCAGCTCGCCGTAGAGACCGCCGTCGGCGCCATAGTTAATGTCCTCGAAGAACACGCCGAAGAGATCGGGGCTGATGGCCTTCTGGGCCGACGGCTGCGCCGTCACCGTGACGCTGACGTCCTTAAGCCCCTTGAACCGCGCGGGGTCGTCGCGCATCAGCTCGGCGTTCCTGACCGCGCGGGCCTGCGCCAGCTCGCACCCGGCCACGGCCCGCTCCACCACCTGCTTCTCCACTTTTATTATACGGCCCGCGGCACGGCTGCCGTCGGGAAAGAGCACGGTGTCGCGCGGCACGCCGCGGTCGGGCCCCATCTTTACGCGGGAGGACACATAGTCCTGCGGTTTCCACAGCAGCAGGTCGCGGCTCTCGGTGAGCGCCATGGTCTTGCCGTCCTTGCCTACCAGCCATGAGCACGCCCACACGCCGCCGGGCATACGCTCCAGCACGGGGTCGTACATACGCTTGCCGCTGCCCCAGGGGCCGTAGTCGCTCTTCACAAAGGCATAGTCGCCCCCTATTTTGTTCCACCGCCGCCCGTCGGCGCTCCAGGCCAGGTGCAGGCCGGTGGTGTTGTTGGCCGCAGAGGTGGTGTAGGAGAACAGCAGGAGCGAGTCTTGCGTGGTCTCACGCGCGCCGGCCGCAGTACAGCCGGCCAGGGCCAGCAGGGCGCAGAGTAATGTTTTCTTCATCGCTTGTCAAAGTTTTTAGTTCTTAACGCAGGGCGCAGACCGCCGCCACGCGCCGCCCACCCGCTCATCGAGAGGAGCCGGGAGGCCGCCCGGCGGACGCGGCTTGCTTCTTGCAAAGATACTTATTTTCACTCTATGACACCGCCTGCGCCACAAAATCTTAATTATATTTAACGCGCGTTGCCGCTCTTGCGCAGGCCGTAATTTAACACTTCAGAAATCGGCGAAATAGAAACGGCGGGGCGGTTTTTGCCCCACCGAAAGGGCGGAAAAGCCGCTCGATTTTGCGAAATGGGCCATTTCGCATTGCGATATAGGCCATATCGGAAGCCGAAACGGCCTATATTGAAGGGCGAAATGGTCTATATTGTGAGGGCGAAAAAGGCCGTTTTGGGGCTGAAAAGGGCATTTTCGGGGGATGATTTTATTACACAATAGGGCTTATAAGACCTATAAGTCCTATAAGGCCAATAGGTTATGATTGCACACTCATATTTCGCGTATTTGCGGCCGGGGGCTGATTATTTTCAAATCCGCGAAATTTCAGAGGCTTCGCAACGCCAAAATTAACAGTTGAAAGGTTCGTTCACTCTTCCCGGCCGTGCGCTCCGCCCGGCACGGCCAGGCAGCCGCAACGCACCGATTGTTTCAAAAAATCTCTCATTGCGCCGTTTTTCAGATTCTTTTCAGATTCGCCCAATATCTTTGCCCATGCAAAAGCATACAACAGTAACCGACTAAAAAGAAAAGGAGAAACGATTATGAAGAACTGGAAATGGATACTGACGGCGGCGGTTTGCGCCGTATGCGCGGTGGCGCTGGCATCGTGCGACGATGACGACGACGGCGGAGCGGAGCGCGTGCCCGACGCCGTGGCGGCGGCTTTCGGCAGCCAGTACGGCAGCACGACGCGCGTGGAATGGGACACGGAGCGTGGCGGATACTACGTGGCGGAGTTCCTCAAGGACGGCCGCGAGCACGAGGCGTGGTACACGGCGGCCGGACAGTGGGCAATGACCGAGGTGGACTACGCCCGCAACCTGCAGGCGCTGCCGCAGGCGGTGCAGGACGGCTGGGCGGCCACGGCCTATGCCCGCGACGGCTGGACGGTTGACGACATCGACGAGATTCAGCGGCCGGGCTACGAGACGGTCTACGTGCTCGACGTCGAGAAGTACGGACAGCCCGACCACGACCTCTACTTCGACCTCGGAGGCACGCTCTACCGCGACGTGCAGGACGGCCATCAGGGCGGCAACCACGGCGGCATGGTGCCCGGAGCCGTGCCTGAGCAGATCAAGGCATACGTTGACTCGGCGTTCGCCGGGGCGGCCATCGTTGACTTCGACCGCGAGGACGGCGGCCGCTACGAGGTGGACCTGCGCCACGGCGGCAGGAGCGTGGAGGTGACGTTCGGCGCCGACGGACGCTGGCTGATGACCAAGACCGACCTCAGCCGCGACGTGCCCGACATGGTGCGCAACGCCGTCAGCGCCCTCTACCCCACGGCACGCATTGACGACTGCGACCTGGTGGAGACGGCGGCGGCCACGTTCTACGCCGTGGAGACAGAGCGGCCTGACCTCGACCTGACGGTCGGCACGGACGGAAGTGTGGCTCCGCAGCACCACTGACGGCAGCCGCGCCCGCGGCCCACACGCCGTGGAAACAGGCAGAAAAACTTGCAAGCGGAACGCGCCGGGGCGCGTTCCGCTGTCTGTATGCGCCCGCGCCGCGGCAAAATTGCGCCCCGCGCTTGCATATCTTGTTTTTTATGGCTACATTTGCAAGTGGCAAGCGGAGCGCGACACGCCCCCGGATGCCACACCGAACCATAAACACAGCCATTCTATGAAAGCAAAAATACCGCCAGAGTGGAACAAGTTCTACCTTAAGGACGTGTCGTTCGTCAACCTGATGACACGCCGCATATTCAACGTGCTGATAGTGGCCAACCCCTACGACGCCTTCATGCTGGAGGACGACGGGCGCGTGGACGAGAAGATCTTCGACGAGTACATGGAGCTGGGACTGCGCTATCCGCCCACGTTCATGCAGGTGACGACCATCGAGGAGGCCGAGAAGGTGCTCCAGACGACAGACATAGACCTTGTGATCTGCATGCCGGGCACGGCCGACAACGACGCCTTCGACGTGGCACGGGCCATCAAGGCCGACTCGCCGTCCATTCCCTGCGTGGTGCTCACGCCCTTCTCGCACGGCATAACAAGGCGCATGGAGAACGAGGACCTGTCGGTCTTCGACTACGTGTTCTGCTGGCTGGGCAACACCAACCTCATTCTCTCAATCATAAAGCTCATCGAGGACAAGATGAACATTGAGCACGACATGGCCGAGGCGGGCGTGCAGATGATCCTGCTCGTGGAAGACGGCATACGCTTCTACTCCTCGATACTGCCCAACCTCTACAACTACATACTCCAGCAGGCGCAGCGCTTCTCGACCGAGGCACTCAACCCGCACGCCGCGGCGCAGCGCAAACGCGGACGCCCCAAGGTGCTGCTGGCACGCACCTACGAGGAGGCCATGGAGCTTTACGACAAGTATGGCGACAACGCGCTGGGCGTGATCAGCGACGCGCGCTTCCCCCGCTGCGGCGAGAAGGACCCCGAGGCCGGACTGAAGCTGCTGCGCGAGATAAGGAAGAGAGACGAGTATGTGCCGCTGATACTGCAGAGCGCCGAGTCGGACAACCGCTCCAAGGCAGAGGCCGAGGGATTCCGCTTCGTTGACAAGAACTCGAAGAAGATGGACATCGACCTGCGGCAGCTCATGGAGGAGCACATGGGCTTCGGCGACTTCGTGTTCCACGACCCCAAGACGGGGCAGGAGATACTGCGCATACACAGCCTGAAGGAGCTGCAGGACAACATCTTCACCATACCCAACGACTCCATGCTCTACCACGTGAGCCGCAACCACATGAGCCGCTGGCTCTCGGCCAGGGCCATATTCCCCGTGTCGGCGTTTCTGAAGCACGTCACATGGCACAAGCTGCAGGACGTGGACGCACACCGGCAGATAATCTTCGACGCCATAGTGCAGTACCGCCGGATGAAGAACATCGGCGTGGTGGCCGTCTTCGACCGAGGCAAGTTCGACGCCTACGGCCACTTCGCGCGCATCGGCGACGGCTCGCTGGGCGGCAAGGGGCGCGGCCTGGCGTTCCTGGACAACATCATCAAGCGGCACCCGGAGCTGAACCAGTATGCCGGGGCGCAGGTGGCCATACCGAAGACGCTGGTGCTCTGCACCGACATCTTTGACGACTTCATGGACAAGAACAACCTCTACCAGATAGCGCTGAGCGACGCCGACGACGAGGACATACTGAACCACTTCCTGCGCGCGCAGCTGCCGGACTCGCTCATAGCCGACTTCTTCACCTTCTTCGACGCCGTGAAGGCTCCGATAGCCATCCGGTCGTCGTCGCTGCTGGAGGACAGCCACTACCAGCCCTTTGCCGGCATCTACTCCACTTACATGATTCCGTATCTCGACGACAAGTACGAGATGCTGCGGATGCTGGCCTCGGCCATCAAGGCGGTGTACGCCTCGGTCTACTACCGCGACTCAAAGGCATACATGACAGCCACGCGCAACATCATCGACCAGGAGAAAATGGCCGTCATACTGCAGGAGGTGGTGGGCCGCAGGCACGGCGACCGCTTCTATCCGACCTACAGCGGCGTGCTCCGCTCGCTCAACTACTACCCCATCGGAGACGAGAAGGCCGAGGAGGGCGTGGCCAACCTGGCCCTGGGCCTGGGCAAATACATCGTGGACGGGGGCCTGACGCTGCGCGTCTGCCCCTATCACCCCAACCAGGTTCTGCAGACCAGCGAGATGGAAATGGCCCTCAGGGAGACCCAGACGCGCTTCTACGCGCTCGACATGGCGCACATAGGCGACAAGTGCAGGGTGGACGACGGCTTCAACATTCTAAACCTGCGCGTCAAGGAGGCCGACAAGGACGGCTCGCTCGCGGGCATCGCCTCGACCTACGACCCCGAGGACCAGGTCATACGCGACGGCATCTACGAGGGAGGGCGCAAGGTCATCACCTTCAGCGGGGTGCTGCAGCACGGCGTGTTCCCCCTGCCGGAGCTGCTGCAGATGGTGCAGCGGCTCGGCACAGAGGAGATGCGGCGGCCCGTGGAGATTGAGTTCGCAGGCAATCTGAACGACGACCGCACCGGCGAGCTGAACCTCCTGCAGATCCGCCCGATAGTGGACAGCAAGCAGATGCTCGACGAAGACCTCACTGAAATACCCGACTCGCGCTGCCTGCTGCGCTCGCACAACTCGCTGGGGCACGGCATCTGCGACGACGTGGAGGACGTTGTCTACGTCAAGGCGGGCGATGACTTCACCGCGATGAACAATCCCGCCATAGCGGTTGAGATTGAGCGCATCAACCGCAAGTTCCTCGACGAGGGGCGCAACTACGTGCTCATAGGCCCGGGACGGTGGGGGTCGAGCGACCCGTGGCTGGGAATCCCCGTGAAATGGCCGCACATCAGCGCCGCCAAGCTGATTGTGGAGGCCGGCCTGAAGAACTACCGCGTGGACCCGAGCCAGGGCACACACTTCTTCCAGAACCTCACCTCGTTCGGCGTGGGCTACTTCACCATCAACACATTCATGGACGACGGACTGCTGCGCCGCGACATCCTTGACTCCATGCCCGCCGCAGACGAGACGCAATACGTGCGCCACGTGCGCTTCAGCAAGCCGCTGAAGATAATGATGGACGGCAAGAAGCAGGAGGGAGTGGTGCTGGCGGAATGACGGCGAGGCGCGGCATGACACGCGGGAAGAGCCGTCTCGCACGGTGAGACAAACGCTGAAGGCGCGGAATCTTCATTCGGATTCCGCGCCTTCAGCGTGTTTTCAGAAAGTGTTTCCCGGCTTCTTGCCTGCTGTCAGAGACGGAGCGTCTGGTCGCAATACTCCATAACGGCGGGGCGGTGGGTTATGAAGATGACCGTCTTGTCGCTGGCGCTGAGGATGTTATGCAGCAGCTGGCGCTCGGTTGAGGGGTCGAGGGCGCTCGTGGCCTCGTCGAACAGCATCACGCTGCGCCCCCGCAGCAGGGCGCGGGCAATGGCGATGCGCTGCGCCTGGCCCTCGCTCAGTCCGCCGCCGCCCTCTGTCACCTTGGTGTCGAGACCGTCGGGAAGCGACAGAACGAAGTCGGCGCAGGCCGTGCGCAGAGCCTCCCGCATATCAGCCTCGGCGGCCTCGGGGCCGCCGAGCAGCAGGTTTGTGCGCACGGTGCCGCTGAGCAGCGTGTTGCCCTGGGGCACATAGACGAAGTTGCAGCGCGCCCCGGGGGTCACGGCGCGGCTCTCGCGGCTGTTGTAAATCTCTATGCTGCCCTCCGTTGGGCGCACCAGCGCAAGCATGAGCCTGACGAGCGTGGTCTTGCCCGCGCCCGTCTCGCCGAGGATGGCGGTGCAGGTGCCGGGGCGGAAGTCGAACGACAGGCGGTCGATGACGTTGCCGTCGCCGTCGTCGTAGGCATAGCTCACGCCCCTGAGCCTCACTCCGCAGGGCGCGCCGAGGGGTTCCTGGCCGTCAAGCCGCTCGCTCGGCATCTCCTCAAGCTCCATGAGCCGCTCGGCGGCGGTGAACACAGCGACGAACGCCGGAGCCAGCCGCGTGAGGTCGCGGGCTGGCGACTGTATGCGGTAGACGAGCTGCAGAAAGGCCGTCATGCCGCCAAACGTCAGCGTGCCCTGCGACAGACGCACCGCGCTCCAGAGGAAAGCCACAAGATAGCCGACGGAGAATCCGCCGTTGACCATGAGGTTTGAGAACACAGAGAAGACCGTGCGGCGGCGCACGTGGCGGCGGAGCGACGCCTGGCCGGCGTCGAGCCGCCGCACCATGAGGCCTCCGCACTCGAGCGTCTTGATGAGCATGCGGTGCTGTACGGTCTCCTGCAGGATGCTCTGCACGTGGCTGTCGCTGCGCCTCACGCGCCGTGTGAACTTGCGCATCCGCCCGATGTAGAAGCGGCTGGCAAGCAGGAAGACAGGCAGTATGGCCACCGTTATCACGGCGAGCACGGCGTCCATGCGCAGCAGATAGACGAAGGCGCCCACGAACATGGCGCCGACGGAGAGCGTGCCCGGCAGCGTCTCGGTGACGAAACCCACCACCGTGGCCACGTCTTGCTCCAGCCTGTTGATCACGTCGCCGCTGTGGTGGCGCTCCTTTCCGCGCCACTCAGAGCGCAAGAGGCGGTCGAGCATCTGCTGCTGCATACGGTTCTGCGCCTTGATGCCGAGTATGTTCTTTATCCACACGCGGCTGACGCTTATGGCGAAACTGCACGCTATGAACAGCGCCATCAGCCCCACGGCCCAGCCGAGCGAGCCGGGCCGGGCGCCGACGGCAATGTCAACGGCGCGCTGCACGGCCCACACCGAGGCCAGATCGACGGCCACTCCGGCCAGGCCGGTGGCCGCGTTGAGCCCCGACTGCAGGCGGTTGCCGCGCAACGCGCCCCACAGCCAGAGGGCTATGCGGCGCGTGCCGTAGCGCGATTTCTGCGTTCTGAGCAGACTGCTTATTATTCCCATTGTGTTGTTCCAGTATTTGTCACAGTTTCCCTGAGGCCGCCGGCGGCAGCAGGCCGTGGCAGACTCAGCCGCGCCCGTCGGCCCCCCACATCATCTTCTCGCGCAGAGTGTCGTAGTAGCTGGTCTCCGGCCGCTTCACCACCTTTATATTATAGGGCGCCTTGCAGACGGTGACGCCGACGCCCTCGGCGCACTTCGCCGACCGTCCGTCGGCCGCCAGCAGGAAGTTGTGGCTGCGGCTCTCCACGCGGAGCGTCAGCGTCGCACTGTCGGGAATAACTATCGGCCGTATGTTCAGGCTGTGGGGAGCCACCGCCGTGAGCGCGAACACGGGCGCTCCGGGCACGATGATCGGCCCGCCGTTGCTCAGCGAGTAGGCCGTGGAGCCTGTCGGCGTGCTCACCACAAGCCCGTCGGCCTGATAGGTTGTGAGATACTGCCCGCCGATATAGGCCCGGATGGCTATCATCGAGGCGTCGTCGCGCTTGAGTATGGCCACATCGTTGAGGGCGAAGACGCGCCCCGGTCCCTCCGGGCCTGTGTCGGCGATGAGCGCTCCGCGGTCGTCTATGGCGTAGTCGCCGCTGTGCAGCGCCTCCAGACAGGCCTCAATCTCGTCCGGACTGACGTCGGCCAGGAATCCGAGCCGCCCCATGTTGACGCCCACGATGGGTATCTGCCTGGCCCCCACGCGCGCCGCCGCCTTGAGAAAAGTGCCGTCGCCGCCCATGGAGATGGCGAAGTCGGCGTCGAAGCCGTCGCCGTCGAACACCCGCGCGCCCCCGGCCTGCGCCACGCCGTTGCGCGTCAGGAAGTCGTGGAAGGCACGGTCCAGGGCCACATCGTCGCCGTAGGCGGCCAGACAGTCGAGCATCCGGCCCACGGCCGCCGACTTGCGGGCCTGGAACACGTTGCCGAATATCGCGAACCTCAGTCTCTGTGATGTCATGCAAATATGTCTTTTTATATATCTTTAGCCATGCCAAATGCCGTTATTTGGCAAACATTTCGTATTTTTGCGGTTGACAAAGCCCCGCAAGACGTATGCAAAAATACGAAAATTATTGCGAACGGGGCGCATCAGGAAATCAATAATTGCGTAAAGATGACTAAATTAAGCGTTAACATCAACAAGGTGGCGACCTTACGCAACGCCCGCGGCGGCAACCACCCCGACGTGCTCAGCGTGGCGCGCGACTGCGAGCTGTTCGGCGCCGAGGGCATCACCGTGCACCCGCGCCCCGACGAGCGCCACATCAGATACAGCGACGTGAGGGCACTCAGGCCGCTGGTGGCCACCGAGATGAACATCGAGGGCAACCCCATCGACCGCTTCACGGCCCTCGTTCTTGAGGTGAGGCCGACGCAGGTGACGCTCGTGCCCGACGCCGAAGACCAGATAACCTCGAACCACGGCTGGAACACCCGGGCCAACCGCACGCTGCTCACCGACGTGGTGGGCCGCTTCCGCGAGGCGGGCATACGCACCTCAATATTCGTAGACGCCGACCCCGCGATGGTGGCCGCCGCAAAGGAGTGCGGCGCCGACCGCGTGGAGCTTTACACCGGGCCTTACGCCGCAGGCTATGAGCACGGCCGCGAGGAGGCCGTAAAGCCCTTTGTGGAGGCCGCCGAGGAGGCGCGCCGACAGCATCTGGGCCTCAACGCGGGCCACGACCTGAGCCTCGCGAACCTCAGCTACTTCCTGCGCCGCATACCGTGGACAGACGAAGTGAGCATCGGCCACGCCATAATCTGCGACGCCCTCTACCTCGGGCTGCGCGACACCATAGCCTTGTACAGGCGGGCCATAGCCTCGGCAGCGGACGGAGCGCATTTTCTTAATTTTTAATTCATAACTCTCAATTCAAAATTCTTATGGTTTACGAGTTTCTTGCAACGGGCTTCGAGGAAGTGGAGGCCCTCGCGCCGGTGGACATCCTGCGCCGCGGCGGCGTTGAGATAAAGACAGTGAGCGTAACGGGCGACCTTGTTGTAGAGTCGGCCCACGGCGTGGGCATACGCGCCGACCTGCTGTTCGACGAGGCCGACCTGGCCTCGGCCGACCTGCTGATGCTGCCAGGCGGACTGCCCGGAGCCACAAACCTCAACGACCACGAGGGGCTGCGCCGCGCCCTCACGGAGCACAACGCCAGGGGCCGCCGCATTGCCGCCATCTGCGCCGCGCCGCTCGTGCTGGGCGGCCTGGGGCTGCTTGAGGGCCGCCGCGCCACGTGCTATCCCGGATTCGAGAAGTATATGACCGGCGCCACCTACACCGCCGAGCTGTTCACCACAGACGGCAACATCACCACCGGGCGCGGACCGGCAGCCGTGCTGCCCTACAGCTACGCCATCCTGGAGCAGCTCGCGGGCGCCGACACCGCCAAGGCCGTACGCGACGGCATGATTTACACACAGCTGATGGAGGAGAAATAAAGACCGCCGACAGCCGTACAAGACGCCAAACTGCCCGCAGGACGCTCAACAGAGACAGCCTGCGGGCGGTTTTTGCACAGAAAAATCAAGCCATCCGGGTTACTTGTGGAGTTCAAGAAACTTAGACCCATTAAAATGAACCATATGGTCAGGACTGTCGGCAAGCCAGACTTCGGTTTCCCATGCGATTTCCGCGAGCCACCTTTTGAACTCTTTCTTGGTCAGAAAGGCTGTTACAAACACCACGCTTGCCGTGCAATCGCGCAATTGCTGCGTCAGTTTCCTCACACGAATCTCACTCATCGGACCTGCGCTATGGACAGCCTCAATCAGATAAACCAGATTTTTTGACGGAGAATAAGCGACAACATCTGGAAGCTCCTCATGTTCCAAAGCAAAAAAGCCAATCTTGTCTAGTACCGCCTTGTCCACATATAAGGATCTGTCCGTGGTATCGCCGATATACAAAACCTGTGCGCCAAAGCCAAACCTTGGCAGGAACTCCTCAACAATAGCTTTCTGCAAGACATTATGCTCGCCTGCAGACAATTCTACAAGAACTCCAGAAGGGAGCGTAACGGCAACGCGCTCGATTTTACGCTTGCGCTCCAATTCATCACGAAGCGACCGTACCTGCGACTGATATTTAGAAAGAGCGGCCTCCCAACCAGGTTTGCCGTATTCCGCCAACAAGGCAGTAAACTTTGGATTCAGAGCATAGCCACGCATCGGATTGTTTGTCGCCTGCACATTATATGCCGAAGAATTGACAACAATTCCGGCCTGCACCGGAAGCAAAAGATCCTTTCTCCTTATGTCATCATAAGACCCCGGAGAAATATTCTCATCGAAATGCTCATTCTCAAACGCAATTATCTCTCTTGTAGACAGGAAAAATCCGTCATCTGCCGACTTAGCCCGCTCAAAAGAATCGACAATACCGCCAACAGCAAGACAGGCCATGGCCATCCGCTCCAAACGTCTATGGGTGCCGCCCGTCGGTACTCCGACGGCAAACAAGACATCAAGCATATCAAAAATAAGCCTGCTCACATTGTCAGGCTTGTTTCCTTTCAGCTGTATTTCCATATTCCAATCCAAACAAATCCGCAGGAACAACGTGCGCATTAAAACTTTTTTCATCCATCACAGGCAGCCCGTAGGTTTCCTTCACCTGCAAGGCGAGCCTGTAAGCCAGCAGCGGCGGCACGGCATTGCCAATCTGATTGAACTGCTTTATCTCCGACCCGTCGAACTCAAACCAGTCGGGAAAGCTCTGCAGGCGGGCTGCCTCGCGCACCACAAGCCGCCTGCGCCTGCCGTCCTTAAGCCTCACCCGCTGCATGTCGCTGGTACAGCCGGCCAAATTGCGGCACGTGAGCGTGCGCGCGGGGCGGTCGGGATAGAGGTCGCGCGGATTGATGCAATTTGACTTCTTCTCGTACACGGCGATGTACTCATCCTGCCGCGGAGTGAGTATTTTGCCCTCGTCGCGCACGGTGTCAATCAGGTCGCCGATTGCCTCGCCCACGGTTGTCTTCCGACCAGCCACTTTCGGAAATCTGAACGCCGCCCTGTGCCCTACGGTTATCAGCCTCTCACGGTTCTGCGGAACGCCGTAATTCACAGCGTTGAGGCACTTGTGCTCCACGATGTAGCCCAGCTTGGACAGCTCGGCCACAATCAGCTCGAAATACCAACGGTGGGAATAGGCCAGATTCCTAACATTCTCAAAAAGGAACACACGCGGCCTGAGCCGCCTTACGGCGTCGATGAATATCGGGAAGCCGTCACGCGCGTCCTCCATGCCGCGCTGGTTGCCAAACACGCTGAACGGCTGGCAGGGCGGGCCTCCTATTATTATGTCGGCCTCGGGATAGTCGAAGCCCACCTCAAGCCGCTGCAGATGGCAACGCCCCCGCAGATTACGGTTGTAAGTGTTTACCGCAGCCTCCTCGCATTCGTAGCCTACAGTCTCATAACCGGCGGCCTCGAAACCGAGCGACAAGCCTCCGCAACCGGCAAAAAGGTCGAGCACCTTTGCCCGCTCTGTGGCGCGCGGCCTCAACGTCTCATTTATATATTCTTTATACATAAACCATAACCTGCAAATTGTTGTGCCACCGGCGCCGGCGCACATTCGCCTCGCGCCCTGTCACAACCGCCTGCAAAGATACGAATTTAATCCCACAAACACATGGTTCTTGCCACAGCCGCGCCCCTAATTTAACATTTCATTTTCCATCGAAATAGAAATTCTAAGGCGGGTTTTACCTCCTTTCGGGGCTGAAAAACGCCGCTGATTTTGCAATATAGGCCATATTGCACTGCGATATAGGCCGTTTTGCGTTGCGATATAGGCCATATCAGATGGCGAGACGACCCTTTTCGGAGGGCCAAAAGTGCCGTTTGGGGGCTGAAAAAGGCTGTTTCGGGGGCTGATTTTATTGCACAACAGGTCTTATAAGACTCATAAGTCCAATCAGCCCAACCAGTTACGATTGCACACCCATGCCGCGCGTATTTCCGCCAGAAGTGTTCTCGTTTTCAAATACGCGATTCTCAGAGCCTTTAAAACGGCTGTTTTTAATAATACTTAAAATGTCTTAACCGCACTTCGGGGTTAAATTTAATTAAGAATAAAGGCCGCCGCCCGCCGCAAAGCGCGAAAAAAGCTATCTTTGCATAAGGCAAGCCGCCGCGCGCGGCGGACTGCCCAGACATTACGGACTATATGGACACACAACCAAAAGACAACCTCACAGAGGCCGACTACGCCATAATCGTGGCCGGAGGCAAGGGCCTGCGCATGGGCGGCGGGCTGCCCAAGCAGTTCATCACCGTGGGCGGCCTGCCCATACTGATGCACACCATCAGGCGGTTCCGCGCCTGGTCGGAGCGGCTCAGAATAATACTCGTGCTGCCCCGCGAGCAGCAGGACTACTGGCGCGGCCTGTGCCGGCAGTACAATTTCGACGCCGGATGCCTCGTGGCCGACGGCGGCGAGACGCGCTTCCATTCAGTCAGGAACGGTCTGGCGCTGATTCCGGACGGGGCGCGGGGCGTGGTGGGCGTGCACGACGGCGTGCGCCCGTTCGTAGGCGCGGAGGTGATAAGCCGCTGCTACGAGGCGGCCCGGCGCACGGGGGCGGCCGTGCCGGTGATGCCGGTGGTGGAGACGCTGCGCCGCGTGGGCGGGGGCACCGTGCCGCGCTCTGACTACCGGCTGGTGCAGACGCCGCAGGCGTTCGGCATAGGTCTGCTCAAGAGTGCCTACGCCCGGCCCTACAGCGACAGCTTCACCGACGACGCCTCGGTGGCGGAGAGCGCCGGCCACGCCGTGACGCTGGTGGAGGGCAACCGCGAGAACATCAAGATAACGACACCGTTCGACCTGACCGTGGCCGAGGCCCTGCTCCGGCAGGAGGCCGGCGACCGCGGCGCCGACTGACAACAAGAAAACCGCAGCACCGACGTGACGGACATTCTGACCCAGGACATACAGTTTCTGCCGGGCGTGGGGCCGGCCCGCAGGAAGATGCTCAGCGAGGAGCTGGGCATCAGCACCTTTGGCGACCTGCTGCAGCACTACCCCTACAAGTATGTTGACCGCAGCCGGCTCTACGCCATAAGCGAGCTGACGGGCGATATGCCCTACGTGCAGGTGCGCGGGCGGATACTGAGCTTCGAGACCTTCGACATGGGGCCGCGCAAGCAGCGGGTGGTGGCCCACTTCTACGACGGCACCGCCGTGATGGACCTCACGTGGTTCAACGGCGGCAAGTATGCCCTGAGCGCCTACCGCCCCGGCGTGACCTACATCGTGTTCGGCCGCCCCACCGTCTTCGGCGGGCGCATCAACGTGGTGCACCCCGACATCGAGCCTGACGACGGACTGGACCTGGCGGCCATGGGCATGCAGCCCTACTACCACACCACGGAGAAGATGAAGAAGGCCGGCATGAACTCGCGCGCCGTGGAGCGCCTCACCAAGAGCCTGATAGAGCGGCTCAGGACGCCGCTGCCGGAGACGCTGCCGGCCGACATGACCGCCCGCCTGCACCTCATGCCGCGCGACGAGGCGCTGCGCACGGTGCACTATCCCCGCGACGCGCGGACGCTGGAGCGCGCCCGCGCCCGGCTGAAGTTCGAGGAGCTTTTCTACGTGCAGCTCAACATCGTGAGATACGCCAGCGACCGCCGCCGGCGCTACCGGGGCTACGTCTTCGCCCGCGTGGGCCAGAACTTCAACCACTTCTACCACCACAACCTGCCCTTCGAACTTACCGGGGCGCAGAAGCGCGTGATGCGCGACATACGCCGCGACACCAACTCAGGCCGACAGATGAACCGCCTGCTGCAGGGCGACGTGGGCTCGGGCAAGACGCTCGTGGCCCTGATGGCCATGCTGCTGGCCGCCGACAACGGCTTCCAGGCCTGCATCATGGCGCCCACCGAGATTCTGGCCGAGCAGCACCTGGCCACCATCAGAGACTTTCTGGGCGGCATGCCGCTGCGCGTGGAGCTGCTAACGGGCGTGGTCAAGGGCAAGCGCCGGCGCGGCGTGCTCGACGGTCTGGCCTCGGGCGAGGTGCAGATTCTCGTGGGCACGCACGCCGTGATAGAGGACACGGTGCAGTTCGCGCGGCTGGGCCTCGTCGTGGTGGACGAGCAGCACCGCTTCGGGGTGGCCCAGCGGGCGCGCCTCTGGGCCAAGAGCGACAACCCGCCCCACATACTCGTGATGACGGCCACGCCCATTCCGCGCACGCTGGCCATGACCCTCTACGGCGATCTGGACGTGAGCGTGATCGACGAGCTGCCCCCCGGGCGCAAGCCCGTGGCCACGCGACACGTCTTCGACAGCCGCATGGCCGGCCTCTACGACAGCATACGCCGCCAGGTGGCCCTGGGGCGGCAGGCCTACATCGTATTCCCGCTGATAGAGGAGAGCGAGAAGTCGGACCTGAAGAACCTTGAGGCCGGCTACGAGACGCTGCGCGAGGTGTTCCCCGAGTTCGCGCTCGGCAAGGTGCACGGCCGCATGAAGCCGGCCGAAAAGGACGCCGAGATGCAGCGCTTCGCCAGCGGCGCGACCCAGATTCTGGTGGCCACGACGGTGATAGAGGTGGGCGTCAACGTGCCCAACGCCTCGGTGATGGTCATTCTCGACGCCCAGCGCTTCGGCCTGTCGCAGCTGCACCAGCTGCGCGGGCGCGTGGGCCGCGGCGCCGACCAGTCGTACTGCATCCTCGTGACGCCCTACAAGCTGAGCGAGGACACGCGCAGGCGCATCGACATAATGTGCGACACGAACGACGGCTTCCGCATAGCCGAGGCCGACCTGAAGCTGCGCGGCCCCGGCGACCTGGAGGGCACGCAGCAGAGCGGCATGGCCTTCGACCTGAAGATTGCCGACATCGCGCGCGACGGACAGCTCGTGCAGCTGGCCCGCGACGAGGCGCAGCGCGTGATAGAGGCCGACCCCGAGTGCCGCAGCGACCGCTACGCCCTGCTCTGGGAGCGGCTGCGCCAGCTCCGCAAGACCGACATAAACTGGGGGGCAATATCCTGACGGCGGGCAACGCGGCGGGGGAAAGACAGCAGAAGACGAAAACAGACGAGAAATCGCCGGGCGGCGACGCAGGCACGCCGGCCACGATAAACGACAGCCTCGAGCGGCTCATGGCCTGAAAGGCTTTGTTAACACACTGACCGCAATCCGGGCGGCAATTGTTAAATATCCCACAAATAGTGTTAACCATGCACTTATTTATAAAATATTTGCTACCTTTGCACCGTTCCCGATAAAAAGGCGAATGTGGCATGGCTATAATTGGGTTATAATTATTATGCCATTCACCTTTGGAGAACATTCTTTCACCACTTGAAACAATAACAAAAGTAATGATCAGAAAATTCAAAACAGCCGTTATAGTGGCCCTCATGTCAGTCAGCGCGCTCCCCGCCGCAGCGCAAGACCTGCTGGCACGCCAGGCGCCGATAGACAGAAAGATGAAAGCAGTGGACTCAGTGGCGCTGAGCAGACTTATCGAAACAGAGCAGATGGGTTCACCCGCCGCCGACCTCTATGACGACTGGAACAACAAATACGCGCACCGCGCCACCGAACTTCCCGACTCGTTCCGCATCGACCTGCGCGGATTCTGCATGCCCACAACGAGCCGCGTGCTCACGTCAAACTTCGGATCGCGCTGGGGACGCCAGCACAAGGGTCTCGACATCAAGGTCTACATCGGCGACACCATACGCGCAGCGTTCAGCGGAAAAGTGCGCATGGTGAAGTATGAGGCCGCCGGATATGGCAAATACGTGGTGATACGCCACTACAACGGACTGGAGACCATCTACGGCCATATGTCGAAGCAGCTCGTGGAGGAGGACCAGGAGGTGCGAGCCGGCGACCCGATAGGACTCGGAGGCAACACCGGCCGAAGCACAGGATCGCACCTTCACTTCGAGACAAGGCTCTGCGGAGTGGCCCTCAACCCCACCCTCATGTTTGACTTCGTGAACCAGGACGTGGTGAGCGACTTCTATATGTTCCGCCGCGACACCTACCAGAGCGAGGGACGGCTGGCCAACAGCCTGCGCGGAGTGGGCGCACAGAAAGTTGTGGCATCGGCCGACGACGACAACCGCCGCGCCACCACGACAACGGCAAAGAGCAAGACCAGGAAGGCCCGCTACCACAAGGTGCGCCGGGGCGACACGCTGGGAGCCATCGCACGCCGCTTCGGCACATCGGTAAACGCGCTCTGCCGCCTCAACGGCATCAGCAAGTCGTCGCGGCTCATGCCCGGCCAGCGGCTGAGATACAACTGACCGTCTGCCGCTGATGACCGGACAAAACAAGGCCAAAAGAACTTGACATATATTATTAAAGGTGTTCCGCAGTGCCGGAGCACCTTTTTTGTGCCCCGCCGGAGCGCATCGCGGACAAGGGGGTGGCCGCTCTTTTAACAAAAAGAAAGCAAAAACACAAAAATTTTCGGGCAAACATTTGGAGCATTTCCGATTTTTCCCTATTTTTGTGACGTTCAAATGACACATTGAAACTTCATAAGTCTAACCCTTAAAATATCGATTTACTATGGAAGTTGAGAAAATAATGCAATCCCTGGAGCAGAAACATCCGGGCGAGCTTGAGTACTTGCAGGCAGTGAGAGAGGTGCTTATCTCGGTAAAGGACGTCTACAACCGCCATCCGGAGTTTGAGAAAGCCAAGATAATAGAGCGCATCGTGGAGCCTGAGCGCGTGGTGACATTCCGCGTGCCATGGGTTGACGACAAGGGCGAGGTGCACGTAAACCTCGGCTACCGCGTTCAGTTCAACAGCGCCATAGGCCCCTACAAGGGCGGCCTGCGCTTCCACTCGTCGGTGAACCTGTCCATCCTGAAGTTCCTCGGCTTCGAGCAGACATTCAAGAACGCGCTCACCACACTGCCGATGGGCGGCGGCAAGGGCGGCTCCGACTTCTCTATCCGCGGACGCTCAGACAACGAGGTGATGCGCTTCTGCCAGTCGTTCATGACTGAGCTTTACCGCGTCATCGGGCCGGAGGAGGACATCCCCGCAGGCGACATCGGCGTTGGGGCGCGCGAGATAGGCTATCTGTTCGGAATGTACAAGAAGCTCACCCACCGCTGGAACGGCGTAATGACCGGCAAGGGGCTTGAGTGGGGCGGCTCGCGCATACGACCTGAGGCCACAGGCTACGGCGCGCTGTACTTCGTTAACCAGATGCTGCAGACCCACGGCTACGACATCAAGGGCAAGACCATTGCCATCAGCGGCTTCGGCAACGTGGCATGGGGCGCCGCCAAGAAGGCAACCGAGCTGGGGGCAAAGGTAATAACCATCTCAGGACCTGACGGCTACATCTATGACCCGGCCGGACTCGACGACGAGAAGATTGCGTATATGCTTGAGCTGCGCGCCAGCGGCAACGACATCTGCCAGCCCTACGCCGACGAGTTCCCCGGCTCTGAGTTCCG
>CALUGW010000006.1 GCA_944320305.1 uncultured Prevotella sp.
ATGTATTCTCGTTTATGAATATAACGGATTTTGGGCACAAACATTTTCATTCAAACTATTTTTGTGGATAAACTTATCCTTTAATCCAAAAACATTACAACTATGCGCAGTACATTTTCCATATTACCGTACATCAACAGAAACAAGGTGAAGGCGGACGGCACGACCGCCGTCCTGTGCCGCATCACCATAGACGGCAAGAGTTCCACGATGGCGACGGGCATCTATTGCAGACCCGAAGACTGGAACAGCAAGACGGGAGTCATTCGGGCAGTCCGCGCGAACAATAGATTGCAGGAGTTCCGCAAGTCCATCGAGCTTGCCTACGATGAGATTTTGAAGAAACAGAACGTGGTGAGCGCCGAACTGCTCAAAAATACATTAGCGAAAAGGGCGGTAATCCCTACCAAGCTGTTGCAGATGGGCGAAAGGGAACGCGAGCGGCTGCTCGCCCGTTCAAAGGAGATAAACTCCACGTCCACCTACCGCCATTCGGGGTATTACCAGAAATACCTGAAAGAATACCTCACTTCATTGGGCAAGGAGGACATCGAGTTCGCCGACATCACGGAGGACTTTGGCAGTTCCTATAAAGCCTTTCTGAAACGCTACAAGAACTTCAGTCCGTCACAGACGAACAAGTGCCTCTGTTGGCTGAGCAAGCTGGTGTACCTTGCCGTGGATTATGAGATACTCCGCGCCAACCCGTTGGAGGACATGGAATACGAGAAGAAGCCCGCGCCGAAGCACAGGCACATCAGCCGTGCGGAACTGAAAGCCATCCTTGAAACCCCGATGCTCGACCCGTTGCAGGAATTGGGGCGCAGGGCATTTTTGTTTTCAAGCTTCACAAATGTTGCACTAAATGAAATATAGTTGTAAATCAAGAAGTTATAATCAATCAAAAAGAAAATAGGTAATGGTTTGGAAACCACCGAGCTTCACCGTTCTGCTCATTTCCAATAAGTCAATCAATTGGCGCAAAGGTAGTAAATAATACTCAGAAATGATTTAAATCTTAACATCTTTTTCGAATTGAGCGAAAATTTTCGCTTATCGCGTCATTTTTACGCCAAAATATCTGATTGCGTCAAAATAACGCAGTATCTTTGCACCAGTAATTGAAAAACCATGTAGTATGTACACATATAAATATCCTCATCCTGCTGTCACTACAGACAGTGTAATATTTGGCTTTGATGGGTCAAGCATAAATATTCTCCTCATAGAGCGAGGTCTGGAACCATATAAAGGTAGCTGGGCTTTGCCAGGAGGTTTCCTCCGCATGGACGAAACGGTAGAGGAGGGAGCCAAACGAGAACTTTGCGAAGAGACAAATATAAAAGATGTCTATCTGGAGCAGTTCCATGTATTCAGCGGTGTCAATCGTGACCCTCGTGAAAGGGTGCTGACGGTTGCATTCTTTGCCTTAGTGAGCAAAAATGACTTCAAGGTATTGGCTGGTGACGATGCAAACAAGGCGCAATGGCATGAGTGGAATCACCTCCCACCTTTAGCCTTTGATCATGCTGAGATTATCAGTATGGCGAGAAAGAAACTACAGGAGAAACTGAGAGTGTCGCCCATCGCCTTCAAACTATTGGACAATGAGTTTAAGATGGACGAACTGCAGCGTATCTACGAACTGATACATGAGAAGCAGTACGACCGGCGCAACTTCATGCGTAAGATGGAGGCTTCTGGCTTTCTATCAAAAAAAGAACAGGAAGATAATCGCGTATGCAATACTATGCTTCCTGATGACATGGATGAAGTTGCTTCCCAACGTACCCTCTATGTGTATTCTTTCGACGAAGATGCATTTGCCAAGGCGAGTGCATCCAAGGACTGGAGAAAATATCCTTTTGACTTTTAATAATATCTGGTTATGAAATCAATTACAGTTATCCGAACTTCGGATTTGAGTTTACCTCATTCGGTACGCTCTTACATAGACGGCTGTGCGCATGAATACTCCGAGACTGATCCTTGGACAAAAATTGCACAATTAGCTTATCGGCTAAAGCGTGGAGCAAATCTATTGCCTGATTTTTTGGAAGACATAGAGCGACACATGGAACACCCTGCTTATCAGAGCTATGAGAATACGGCAAAGCAGAGTATAGCTTCCTATATCGAACTACTGCGCATTGACGAAAACTACATCTTTACGATAGAGTTAGCAGAAAGAAACAGCTTCAAGAAACTTTTTCAGTTGCTTACAGAAGAGATACTCTATCGCTATTGGGAGGAGAATGTCAATGATGATAAGGTAGTGTGTCATTTCGATGATGTACATTATGACTACAATGAGATAGCCTCACGCTATGCACATTCGCCAACATTAAAACGTGACTTTATCAAGTATATCTCAACCTCTCAGGAAACACTCCGTAACATTGAAGTGGACAAGTACAACCTGCACTTGAAAAACGGATGGGCAATGCTTGCAGAAAATCTTTATGGGCTTACTCTATGGTCTGACAAGGTAGAGGATGAGCGCATATACCCTGGCGATGACTCATTCATTCACGATTTCAACAATAAAGTTGAATCAAAGTATAAGTATGTTGTGGGTGTACCTCCCATGCCATTCTCAGGTAACCTTCTCGATGCTAAGGTTGTCATTCTGACGTTGAATCCGGGATATGTAGAAAAGGTCAACAAGGACTTATGTATAAATATGGACGATACAGAGAAAAAGCATTTGTTATGCTTGATGAGAAACGCATTAACCTTTCAGGGAGAAGGCATTTATGACGGATATGAATGTTCGAGAGTTCAAGGTGATTATTACTGGCAAAAGGCTTTTGAGCAAGTTGCAATGGAGGCATACGGAAGTCCTTCATCAGAGATATATCATCCTATCTACCATGGCATTGCGTTCTTTCAGCTCATCGGCTATCACTCCGAGAAGTTCAGGTACTCAGCAGGTCTAAAGCATTTGCCTTCGACGATATTCACCAACCTGTTGGCAAAGTATCTTGCTACGAAAACAGACAAGACTTTTCTCATTCTTCGCTCTGAGTCCCTCTGGAAGGAAACCTTTGGTGAGGAAGTGTGGAATAAACTGGAAGAAGAAGGTCGCTTGATTACCAAGGGACATAAAGGGATGTCTCAGAAGATAACAAGAGGGAACCTCAAAAAAGACAATGGATTCGACAAACTTGTCAATATATTAAAGCCTAACAAACATGAATAAAAACAGAACAGAGAACCCCAATATTGCCTCAGAGAGAATAGATGTCCTTGAAAAGGGTGAGATTTTCGTCTTCGGAAGTAATCTTGCCGGTCATCACATGGGCGGTGCAGCAAGAGCTGCTCACAAGAAATTCGGAGCCGAGTGGGGAGTAGGCGTAGGACTCACTGGCCAGTCCTATGCCATACCGACCATGCAGGGAGGTGTTGAAACCATCAGACCATACGTTAATCAATTTATAAATTTTGCTTCGAGAAATCCAGATATGAAGTTTCTCGTTACACGTATCGGATGCGGCATCGCAGGTTTCAAGGACGAGGAGATTGCCCCTCTTTTCAGAAAGGCGGTTCCCGTAAGCAACATATACCTGCCTCAGAAGTTCTACGACATCCTTTTGGAGCCTTACTTGAAGCATTGCTTCTATTATGGCAAAAATGTTACAGAGGATTATGGGGCACACGTAGGACACATGTATGAGAAAGCATGGGTTTATTTTCATTTTGGCAATGAGAATGGTCTTTACAGTGAAACGACATGTTACATTCAGCATGGTCTTGGGGATTTCCATGCTAACGATGGAGTTCCTATCTCAATGAAGGCGATTCTTTTCAACCGTTTCTGTCATTGGGGATATGGAGAAACTCCAGATACCTTCCGACGATGGTATGAAAGCATCGACTATACCAATACACGGATAAAGGTTAATGAACCACGCAATGTATCAATGAACTGCTATAATCCGCTGCTGATAAGCGCAGTTCTTGGAGACATTGTAGGTAGCATCTATGAGTTCAGTCCACACAAGAGCACGGACATCGTTCTTCAGGACAGCAGAATGGACTATACGGATGATACCATCATGACCGTAGCGGTAGCAGACTGGATTCTGAACGACAAAAAGCTGACGAAGAAAGGGCTGGTTGATCGTATGCAGGCTTGGGGACGCAAATACCCTCATCCCATGGGAGCCTACGGCAATATGTTCTCTGAGTGGTTGCACTATGACAATCCGAAGCCCTATAAATCCTGGGGCAATGGAGCTGCTATGCGAGTTGCTGCTGTTGGCTTTGCCTTCTCTACATTGGAAGAGACCTTGAAGGTCGCGAAGAAATCCGCAGAGGTTACCCACAACCATCCGGAAGGAATAAAAGGTGCTCAGGCAACTGCGGCGGCAATCTTCTTGGCACGTACAGGACACACCAAGGAAGAAATACGCCGATACATAGCATCGACATTCGATTATGACATGAATAGAACCTGTGACGATATTCGTCCAACATACAGTTTTGATGGTAGCTGTCAAGGCACAGTGCCAGAGTCTATCATTGCATTCCTTGATAGCAAAGACTATGAAGATGCCTTGCGACTCTGTATCTCTCTTGGAGGTGATGCTGATACGATGGGGGCGATTACGGGTGCCATAGCAGGAGCCTACTACCACCAGATACCTGCTTCTTTATATGAATTTGGCATAAACAAACTGCCCGAGGATATGAAAGATATTATAAATAAGTTCGACATGGAGCATGGTAGAAACGTGTCATATAAATGGTACAATCCAGAGTTTCCCAAAGAAGATTTGGTCAGAAAGGTCAGGTCTGGTGAAATTTTTATTTGAGGCAAACTTTGATTTAAACAGATGAGTCTTAAATCTCTCAACCATCTGACTCCCAATGCTCTAAAAAGTAACAATAAAAACATAATATAATATATTGATAATCAGTAAATAAATGCTCAAAAAAGCTTAACCCGATTAAACGAAAGATTCTTGTTTTTGAGAGGCAAAATGATGTACCTTTGTACCGTGATTAGTCGACAAATCATCATGTTTCATTCAAAAAAACAATATGATAATTACAGAAAAAGAAAAGAGTTTAGCGGTTTTCTCAAGTCTTCTCTTCAGGCACTACCCAGAGTTAAAAGAACAATTGCATGGCGTAATGAGGTCATATCACAAAGCTGTGGGAATGGTCTGTCATACAAAAGACTATTGGGTCAGAGATTTCATGCCTGCACAGGCGGATGAAGATGTGTTCGTGAGGTTCATCTTCAATACAGAGCGTGTAACACTCTGACTATCAGTGTATATAGTGTATAACGGTCGGTAATTGAGCCGTTGGTCACAGTCTCTGTACTCCCCTGTTAATCCTTTGAATATCAGCGGTTTAGCTATTTCGCTATGATTTGACCTTTCATTGGGGAGATGTCTTCTAATTAACATTTTCTACTTTCCCACGCAAAAGTGTGAAAATATGGAATTGAGCACCTCGGTGGTGGTCACTTCGCCGAGGATGTCGGCAAGGTGGTGGAGGCATTCGCGCAGATCCTGGGCCACGAGGTCGGTGGGGAGGGCCGTGTCGAGTCCGTCGATGACGCGGGCGAGGGCCTCTCCGGCGCGGGTGAGTGCCTCGTAGTGGCGTATGTTTGTCACGATGACGTCGGTGGCGGAGAGTGTGTCGGCGCCGGTGAGGCTGACGAGGAGCGAGCGCAGGCCGTCGATGTTGAGTCCGTATTTTGCCGAGAGGGCAATGGTGCGTGTGCCCTCCGCCATGCTGGCCTCCACCGTGGGCGGCAGCCGGCGGCCGTCGGCCCCGGACAGGCTGTCGCACTTGTTGAGCGCGGCCACCACCTGTTTGCCCTCCAGGTGGGGGCGCACCTCGGCGTAGAATTGCGCGAACGACTCCGCGCTGCGCTGCGGGTCGACGAGCAGGATGACGATCCGCGCCTTGTCTATGGCCCGGAAGCTGCGGCTGATGCCCATGGACTCGATGGTGTCGTCGGTGCGGCGTATGCCTGCGGTGTCGATGAAGCGGAAGGTGACGCCGCCGATGACCGCCGTGTCTTCTATGGTGTCGCGCGTGGTGCCGTCGATGTCGCTCACGATGGCCTTGTCCTCGCCCAGCAGGGCGTTGAGCAGTGTTGACTTGCCTGCGTTGGTCTGCCCCACGATGGCCACGGGCACGCCGTTCTTCAGCGCGTTGCCCGCCTCGAACGAGTCGGCCAGCCGCCCGATCTCCGTCCGTGCGCCGTCGGCCAGCGCGCGCAGCTCCGCGCGGTCGGCAAACTCCAGCTCCTCGTGGTCGCTGAAGTCAAGCTCCAGCTCCATGAGGGCCGTGAGGCGCAGCAGGCGGTCGCGCAGCTCTCTCAGTCCGGCGCTGAATCCGCCGCGCATCTGGCTCAGGGCCATGCGGTGCGCCGCCCTGTCGCCGGCCGCTATCAGGTCGGCCACGGCCTCGGCCTGGCTCAGGTCCATCTTGCCGTTCTGAAAGGCCCGCCGCGTGAACTCGCCCGGCCCGGCGGCGCGGCATCCGGCGGCGATGAGCTGCCGCATGGTCTGCTGGAGTATGTAGCGCGACCCGTGGCACGATATTTCCACCGAGTCTTCGCCGGTGTAGGAGCGGGGGGCGCGGAACACGCTCACCAGCACCTCGTCTATCACGCCGCCGTCGGCCCCGGCGATGGTGCCGAAGGCCACCGTGCCGCCCTTGCGGCGGCTTAGCGGCGGAGCGCCCGGGGCTGCGGGGGTGAATATCTTGTCGGCGGCGGCGATGGCCTCCGGGCCCGACACGCGCACTATTCCTATCGCCCCGCCCGGCGCGGTGGCTATTGCGCAGATGGTGTCTTGCTGTTCCATTCTTTTTCGTCGTTCTTGTTTGCAAAGGTAACTCTTTTTTCGGATATCTGCAATCTGCCGGCCGGTGTTCACGGCTGGCGGGATGGGGGAGCGTCTCCACTTTGGGTTAAAAACTGTTTACAATGGTTAAAAGCCGTACTGCTCCGCCCGCCGGTTTTCGGCGAATTTGAAAATAAAATCCCGCCGGCCGCAAATAAGCCGATTCTGAGTGTGCAACCGTAACTTATTGGTCTTGTTAGACTTATTAGTCCAATTGGCCTTATTGTGCAATAAAATCAGCCACAAAACAGCCCTTTCCGGCTCCTGAGACGGCCTTTTCACCCCCGCGAAAAGGGTCTTTTCGGCTTCCGATATGGCCTGTATCGCGCTGCAATATGGCCTATATAGCATTCCAATATGGGTCATATTGCAGGCCGGAACGCCTTTAGGGGCGTTTTCAGGGGGCTGGAACCGCCCGCCGGATTCTGTTTCGCCGGAAAACAGAGTGTTAAAATCCGCGCCCCTGACGCGCTTCGACAGTTTCCGGCCCCGGTTGTGGCACGCTTGTTGCTTTGCCCCCGGGGAGGCCCGCCCCGCGCCCTTGCGCTCTCCGCCGGGCGATGGAATGTGAGCCATGATGGCGTAAATAAAAGTTAACACAACGCCGCGGCATGAAATTTGTTGCTAATTAAGGTTAACGGATTTTGCGTTTCTGTGAAAACAATATTATATGCACAAGCATATTGAAAACGAGGTCAGGCGCGGCCTGTAGCGCTTCGGACGGCTATGAACGCTCTCCGGGCGGGCTGCGGCGATTCCTCTCTATAATAGAAACTGTAAAAATAAAAGCATTGGTTATGCGGAGAAGTTGTATGTCATACTTCTGTGGCTGCATATTGCATGGTCTGCACGCTGCGAACGCACCGTTTGTGTTCTGGCGGGCTTTGGGCCTCTCCGCCCCCCCCCGAACACGAATAAATAACGCCGCCACGGGGCTTGCAGAGGCTTCTGCGGGCCTCTGCCGCCGCTGGCCTCCGCTTCAGGCTCCGTGGCGTTGCGCCGGTGCCGTGCGCCGCTTTGCGCGTCAGGCCCGGGCTGTTTCCGACTTGTTCTTCAGGTGTGCGCGCCGCCGCGCGTGCGCCGCGGAGAGTCTGTGTCCGCCGGTCTGCGGCGGGCGCATGGTTCCGTGTGCTTTCTGGTTTGCCCCGCCTTGTGCCCGCGCCGCTGCCGGTGCGGAGGCGCTCCGTGTGCCTGTGCGCGTTCGGGCGGGCGGCCTTTTAAGATAAGAAATCCCTGTAATGGAAATGCCCGGGGGCCGCAGGCACCTCAGCGCCGCCGCTCCCGGGCAGCTCGAAAGAATGATTTTTAACGTTAGCGGCATGAAGAAGACAATATTTCTGAAACTCGGAGTGGCAGCGGCGTCACTGGCGCTGCCCGCCGCCGCTGCCTGCGGCCAGACGGTGGTCAAGGACTCTGTGAAGATATACTTCAGGCAGGACTACTCCACCCTGGACCTCTCGCTGCGCCACAACCGCGCGGTGCTCGACAGCATTGCCGCCCGGCTGCGCCGCGGCAGCGCCGACTCAGTGCTTGTGCTGCGCCGCGTGCTCGTCTTCCGCTATCTGGGGCGCGACTGGGCCGGGCTGGCCATGCTCGTTGAGGCCGACCCCGCCGTGCCCCACCACGACGCCACGCTCGGCTTCGTGCTCGGCTTCGTGCGCGACATCGTGCGGCGCAGCCAGGGCGGCGAGCGCGCCGCCGACAACAACGTGGGCCGCCTGTCGCGCTTCCGCGGGGGCGCGCCCTGGCGCTATATGTACCGCGAGCTGTTCCCCGAGCTGCGCGCCTCGCGCATGGTGCTGTGGTACGACCGCGTCTGGAATCCGCTCAAGCTGCGCCCCGTGGCCGTGGCCGACCCGCTGCCGCCCATGCGGCCGGCGCCCCTCGTGCCGGTGGCGGTAGCCCCGCCTGAGGAGCGCCCGCCGTTCTACATGGCCGTGAAGACCAACATGCTCTACGACGCGCTGCTCGTGCCCAACGTGGGCGTGGAGTTCTATCTGGGCCGCGGGCTGTCGCTCGGCGCCGACTGGATGTACGGCTGGTGGAAGAAGGACCGCGCCCACTGGTACTGGCGCGCCTACGGCGGCGGCGTCACGCTGCGCAAGTGGTTCGGCCGCCGGGCCGCGGCAAAGCCGCTCACCGGCCACCACGTGGGGCTGTTCGCCCTGGTGCAGACGTTCGACTTCGAGACCGGCGGGCGCGGCTATATGGGAGGCCGCCCGGGCGGCGACATCTTCGACCGCGCCTGCTTCGGCGGCGGCGTGGAGTATGGCTACTCGCTGCCCGTGCGCCGGAGGCTCAACATTGACTTCACCGCCGGCATAGGCTATCTGGGCGGACGCTACCACGAGTATGTGCCCCAGGACGGCTGCTACGTGTGGCAGTCGACCAGGAAGCTGCGCTACTTCGGCCCCACGCGGGTGGAGGTGTCGCTGGTGTGGCTCATCGGCCGCGGCAATTACAACAAGTACAAATAATCAAGGAGGCGGAAAAATGAAACATACACATTGGCTCTGGCTTGCGGCGGCGCTGCTGCTCCTCGCCTCGTGCGAGCACAAGGAACTGTGCTTCCACCACCCCCACACGGTCAGGGTGAGGGTGGCGTTCGACTGGCGCGACGCGCCGCAGGCCGACCCCGACGGCATGTGCGTCTACTTCTATCCCGAGGAGGGGGGGCGAGGGGCGCCGCTTCGACTTCAGCAACACCACCGGGGGCGAGGTGGAGCTGGGCGTGGGCCGCTACCGGGTGGTGTGCTACAACAACGACACCGAGATCGTGGAGTTCAGCGCCACGGGCGACTTCGCCGCCCACGGCGTGTTCACCCGCGAGGGCAACGTGCTGGAGCCTATCTATGGCAACGGCGCCAACTACGCGCCGCGCGCCGCCGGCGCCGAGGGCGAGCGGGTGGTGGTGTGCCCCGACATGATGTGGGGCTGCACCGCCACGGAGGTGGAAGTGACCGAGGCCGGCGTGAGCTACGTCTGCGCCACGGCCCAGGGCGAGGGCAGCCGCGTGGAGAGCGCGGAGCAGGTCATAACGCTATGGCCCCACGAGCTGGTGTGCACCTACACCTACGAGGTGCGCCACGTCAGCAACCTCAGGCACATGGCGCAGATGTCCGCGAGGAGATAGTTCTGTAAGGATTTTATTTAAGTTAGAGGTTTTGTTTAATGTTTTAATTATTGAGAAAATGAAAAAGGTTTATTTCGCAGCGGCAGGGCTTGCAGTGCTTCTGGGCTCCTGCTCGCAGGATGAGATCGCGGGTCTGGGCACCAGCGAGTCCAACGAGATCAAGTACAGCGTGGTGGCCAACGGACTGACACGTGCCGCCGCCATCTATCACAACAACGGCAAGCCGGCCGGCTTCCACGTCTCGGCCACAACCGAGCAGGGCGGTGAGAAGAAGGTCTACATCGCCGACGACGAGATTGAGAACACCGGCACTGGCGGCACCGAGAAGTGGACCAACACCACCGGCACCCGCTACTGGCCGGAGTCGGCGGTTGACTTCTACGCCCACGTCAACGGCGACGGAGTGTTCAATCTGAACGGCGGAGCGCCGACGTTTAAAGACTTCACGGTGGACGCAACGGTGGCAGACCAGAAAGACCTGCTCTATGCGGTCAAGACGGGCCAGACAAGAACGGCTGACGCCGACCAGGACGCGGATCCTGTCACCCTTAACTTCCGCCACGCCCTCTCGCAGATTGTGTTCAACGCGCGCAACGACAGCAAGAACCTGAGCGTGAAGATTGACGGCATCAAGGTGTTTAAAACAACAAGAAACGACAGAGGAGCTGTAAGCAATGAGAAACAAGAGTCTGTTCCGAATGGTTGTGGCGGCGGCCGCAGTGACGGCGGCCGTGGCGGCCTGCGATGTTGAGGAAGGGTCGTGGGGAGCCTCCGACGGCTCCATCAGGTTCAGCGTTGATGCCGCCGCGACAGCCGGCGGAGCCGCCACGCGGGCGCCGCGCCACGCCAAGGCGCCGGTGATGATGCTCGGCCGGGGCGGCGCCGACACCCTTTATCTGCACGCCTCCGTGGCCCGCAACGCCGCCACCCCGGCCCCGCAGGAGGCGCAGACGCGCGGCGTGCCGGTGGATAGCGGCAACTTCAAGGACGTGTGCCGGAACTTCGGCGTCACCGCCTACACCGCCTCCGGCGGCAAACTCTTCATGCTCAACGAGCTTGTAGACGTGGTGAGCGGCGGCACGTGGACCTCAGCCGAGAAGCGCTACTGGCCTGCCGACGGCTCGGCTCTCGACTTCTTCGCCCATGCTCCGGCCACCGTCAGCGGCATGGAGACCCTGGGCGTCAGCCAAGACGACAGGCAGACGAGCTTCTCCTACACCGTGCCGCAGGCGGCCACGGACCAGCCCGACATCATGTTTGCCTACACCCAGTGCGGGCGCGGCGGGGTGAACGAGCGCGGCAACGTGTCCCTCAAGTTCAGCCACGCCCTGGCCGGAGTGAGGTTCGTGGCCAAAGACGTGGCCCGGTGCACCATCAAGACCATCACGCTGAAGGGACTCAAGGGTGCAGGCACGTGCGTTTGCCGGTACGACGCGGACGGCAAAGCCGCTTACTCGTGGACACTCTCCGGCGGCGCAAAGGACTTCTCGCAGGAGTTCAACGTCAGTCTGGAGAACCGGACGACGGGCGAGCAGCCGATAACGGACGTTAAGCCCGAGACCACCTTCATGCTTATTCCGCAGCGGCTCGACGGCGCCACGGTGGAGATAACCGTCGAGAAAGACGGCAAGACCACCACCCTCACCGGCAGCCTGAGCATTGACGGTCTGACGGAATGGCAGGCCGGCTGCGTCTATACCTACGCCATCTCCACCGAATCCATCAACTGGGAGTATGTCTTTGAGGTCACGCCCACCGTGACTTTCAAGCTCGGCGAGCTGCAGAAGACCTACGGAGTGACGAGCTACCGCCGCAGAGTGGACGACCCATCGATGGTTGAGGCCGTGCCATGGACTGCCCTTGGAAAAGACTCTGTGGAGAAAGAGCCGCAGAACGAGGGCAAGACGGAGTGGAAAGAAGTGGAATGGAAAGACAAAAACTCCATAACAGCCTTTACCGATGGCGGCGAGGGAAGCGCCTCCGGCGCCCAGGACTACGACATAGCTGTAACGGGAACAGATATGCGTACAACATATGAGAATGAGTACTTGTTGCAGAATGCAGACCCCAAAGGCTCTGTCGGTAAACCTTATGACCTCTCGACCGACGGCGGAACAACACCGCGCAGCACCGCCAACTGCTACGTGGTGAACAGCGCCGGCACCTATAAGCTGCCGCTGGTATATGGCAACGCCATCAAGGAAGACGCTGACAACACGGGAGCCTACAACTATGACGGCTTTGTGGATGCCGACGACCGGCGCATAACCCAGCCGAAAATCACCGGCGCGGACAACTGCATACTCGTGTGGAGCGATGCCTTCTATATGTTCAAAGACGTGAAGCTAGGCAAGAGCGACGGCGAATACCAATACTTGGAGTTCACCATCGACAAGGACTTCATGCAGCAGGCCAACGCCATTGTGGCCGCCCGCAAGGGCGAAAAGATTCTGTGGAGCTGGCACATCTGGGTGACAGAATACGACATGACATGGACTCACGAGGTTGACGATTACAACGATGCGAACATAAAGTACCGTTTCCTCAACCACAACCTCGGCTGGGTGGACGGCAAAAGTGTCTACTACAACCAGCGCGAGTGGACATATCAGTTCACGCAGGAGAAAACCGGCGAGGTTAAAACCATGACGGTGATACAGGAGGGCGGGTATTTCGACTATAAGGACGCAGGCTCAACATACTACCAGTGGGGCCGCAAGGACCCCATCGTGGCTCTGAGAAACCGCGACCGCATAGGCCGCTACGACTACAGGCCGCTGCAGGCTGCCGAGGGATATAACTACGATGTTAAGAGTGTGCGGACAACTATCGGCGGCGCGATACAGCATCCCAATGTCTATTACACAAGAAATGGCGATGTGACCACATGGATTGAGAGCGGCTTTACCCCTAAGTTGTGGGACGGAGAAGCCGGCAGCACATATATTGCGAAAGATAATTTGAAGAACAAACGAACGTCGATAAAGACAATATACGACCCGTCGCCCAAGGGATTTAAAGTTCCGCCACCACAGGCTTTCTCTGTTTTTGTGGACGGTGAATGCGGCTCGCCTGGGAATGATAACATTACCGGTGGAGTGAACAAGAACTTTAACGGTGAGATGGAGGAGCCAAAAATAAATGTGAATGGAGTTCTGTATGGCTACAATTACAGGGTATTTCCTAAAACGGATAACCCTGAAGACAGCTTTGTGTTCACAGCTACCGGGCAGCGTGTAGACAAACAAGGCTTAGGTACAAACTTGGGCGGGCCCGGAGAGGTCGGCGGTCTGTGGGCAACGTATGGAGTGTACTACATGACGTGTGTGCCTCAGAGTTCTACCGCAGCTTATACTTTCTGCATTCGCTATGACTGGGAACCGTGCAATGTGTTCACGATGGGCTTTAACGGAGTGATGACCATGGCCCGCCCGGTGCGCTGCATTGAGGATGAGTGAGGCGTCTGTCCGGCAGGTGACGGCGCTGTTTGAGCGTTTGGAAAGGTTAATGAAATAATCGGATTTCAATTAATTATTTGATTTCTTTTGGAGCCGCCCGTAGTGATACGCGCGGCTCCTTTTTGTTTCCGGCTGCTCCCGGCAGACGTGCTGCGGGGCGGCTTCGGGTCAGTGTGGGGTCAGTTTGCGTCCTTGGCGCGCATGGCGGCAAAGGGCACGGCGGGCAGTCCGCAGGAGTTCTCGAGGTTGGGTTGTGCGGTCTCGTGCCATCCGAAGCGCACGAAGCGCGGGCGGGGCACGTCGATGCTGGCGGCTGTCACGGTGCTGTCTGACGTTATGTCGGCTGCCGCCGGGTGGAACACGCCGTCGTCGCCGGCCACCTCAAACCAGCCCACACGCTTGCCGTCGCGCGTGCGCAGGCTGTCGGCGGCGTGGCCGAAGGTCACTGTTATCTTGCCGCCGGAGGCCGTTGCGGCCTTGGCTCTCGGCCCCGACCACTCCACGCCGGCCCTGCCGTAGGTCTTGGCCAGGGCCACGCGGGCCAGGCGGTCGCCCACCGTCCACTTGTAGGAGGGGTGGATGTCGGTCAGGTTGTCCACCAGGTCGGTTATGCACACGTACTCGCAGTTCCCCGCCAGCTGCCCGGCGCGCTTCTGCTGCTCGCGGAAGAGCGGCAGCGTCTCGGCCGTCTGCGGCCCGTGGTTGTGGCGGTGCATGCGGTCGGAATATACGTGCGGCGCGAGCAGCACATAATAAAAAGGTGCGTCGGCGGCCCGGAACGCCCCGCGCCACCAGTCGGCCATCACGCCGAACTTCTCGGCGTAGCGGCGGTCGCCGGCCCCGCAGTTGTTCTCGCCCTGGTACCACACGAAGCCGCGCACGGCCAGCGGCGCCATGGGCGCCACGAAAGTGTTGTACCACTGGCCCGCGCCCACGCCGTCGATGCGGCCCCTCTGCCTTATCTCGCCGCCGAACACGGGCGACTGCTCGTAGGCCTGGCGCGGCGTCCACGACTCGATGAGCGTGCCGCCGAGCGCCGCCGTGACTATGCCCACGGGCACCCCGAGGCTGCGCTGGAGCGAACGGGCGAAGTAGTAGCCCACGGCCGACACCTGCGGCAGGCTCTCCGGCCCGGCCACGGCCCACGGCTTCTGGCCGCGCCGCGCCGAAACGTAGACGCGGATCATCGGGTTGGCGGGCTGCTGAAGCTCCGCCTGGGCCGAGTCAACGCCGTTGGCGGGCGGAACGAAGCCTTTCTGGCGGCGCATGGCGTACTGCATGTTGGACTGTCCGGCGGCAATCCACACCTCGCCCACCACCACGTTGGTCAGCTCGATGGTCTCCTTGCGGCCTTTTATTGTCAGTGTGCGCGGCGTGGCATCGGCCTGCATGGGCTTCAGCGTCACGCTCCACGTGCTGTCGGCGGCGGCTTTGGCCTTTGCCTTCTGGCCGCCGAAGCTCACGGTGACGCGCTCGCCGGGAGCCGCCTTGCCCCACACGGGCACCTCGCGGCCCTGTTGCAGCACCATGTCCGACGATATTACGGGCGGTGTGCTCAGCTGCGCCGCCGCCTCCTGCGGCAGCAGGGCGGAGGCCGTCAGGGCTGCCGCCAGTGTTCTAAAAACTGTTTTCATTGTCTTACAAACTGTTTTTATTGTCTTAAGGGGTTGGCCTTTGCTATATGATGATTATGCTTCCGCGCCTCCGCCCGTCACTCGCCAAGATAGAACGAGGGCACGGGCGACTGCGGGTAGCCCATGCTCATGTGCATGATGTAGCTGCGGTAGAGCGGGTCCTGCATGAGGGTGACGCGGCGGTCGGCGGCGGTAATGCTGGTGCGGTAGACCCTGATCTCGCCGTTCAGCGAGGTTATGATCTCCTCGCGCCAGTCTCCGTCGATGTCGGCAGTGGCCAGCACGCTGCCCTCTATGCCGCCGGTGAGCGTCTCGCCCCGCCACTTGCCCACGCTCATGCCGCGCCTGTCGCCGCCCCGGCGGCCGCCGCGGGTGAGCGTCTCGCGCAGCAGGTCGGCGTCCCACCACACCCACGGGTAGCAGCCCGGCACCTCGTCGTCCGCCACGTCAATCTTCCGGCCGTCGGCGGTGAGCAGGTATTTGGCGCTGCTGCCGCCCTTCTTGTCCTCGGCGGCGAAGCACTCCAGGCCGGGATGCTGCGTGGTGATGTCGGCCACCATGCCGCTGCCCACGTGGTAGGTGGTGTGGCCTATGCCCCAGAGGAGCCGCCCGGTGAGCGCGTCAACCACGGAGACGCCGCGCCCCTGCTCGTTCTTGGGCTCGCTCACCATGAACACCTGCAGCCCGGCGGAGTCGGGGCGGAGCTTGCAGAGGTATGCCTTGTCGCTGTGGCCCAGTCCGGTGGACCAGAGCAGCGTGCCGTTGTCGTCGAGCATGCAGGAGCCGAGCAGAATCTCGTCGCGCCCGTCGGCGTCAACGTCGCCTGTCACCATGCTGTGCGCCCCCATGCTGCGCACCACGGGGTTCTCCTCGTCGCCGTCCCAGCGCCAGGCCCGCGTCAGCCTGCCGTCGTGCAGCGTCCAGGCGTCCACCACCATCAGCTTGTAGGTGCCGCGGGCCGCGAGTATATACGGAGTCTTGCCGTCGAGAAAGGCCACGCCCATCTGGTTGCGGTTCTGGCGCACCAGATTGCCGTAGCGGTCGTTGCGCTCGGGCCACGGCGCGGAGCACACCTCGCGGCCGGTCATGCCGTCGAGCACGGTGAGAAACTCGCTTCCGCCGCACACGCGGCCCTGGGCGTTCTTCACATAATCGTCGCCAGAGGTCTTCAGGGCCACCTCGGCGCGTCCGTCGCCGTCGAAGTCGTAGGCCACGAACGGCGAGTACCACACGCCCGGCTCTATGCCCGGCCCGAGGTCGCGGGTCCAGAGCCACGTGCCGTCGGCCAGATAAGCCGAAATCTTATAGGTGGTGCCGCTGCGGTCGCCGGGCATTCCGGGGTCAACGTTGCTGGCCGGGGTGCGCACGATGAAGTCGTAGGCGCCGTCGCCGTTGAGGTCGGCCAGCGCCAGCTTGCCGGCGCGCCCGCCGTCTTTGAGCCTTATCGAGGTGTAGGGCTTGAGCGAGTCGAGCCTCACGCTGAGGCTGCCCGCCGGCCCGCCGGCGCCGGCCGGCTCCACGGTGTAGACGGCCTCGGGCGCGGGCGCGGTGTCGGTGAAGTCGCAGGTGCGCGTCACGGGCTTGCGCGTCAGCCTCTTTTTCTTGCCGCCGGCGGTGCGCCACACGTGGAACGCCGCCCCGGGGGCGTCGCTTTCCAGCAGGCGCCAGCTCAGGTAGACGCCCCGTCCGCCCTCGGCGGGCACGGCTGTCAGGCCGCGCCCCAGGCTCTCCTTGACGCGCCCGGCGGCGAAGCCCTCCACCTGTGGCTTCTGCTCGTGCTGCGGCTGCAGTATCTCGTAGTAATAATGGCTCTCGCGCGGGTCTTGCGCCAGAGCAGCCGTGGCCACCGCGCAGAGCGCTGCGGCGGCCACGGCCCGGATATTCAGTTGTCTCATGGCCTGCTTATTCCTTTCCTGTGAATGTCTTCCACTTTATGTTATCGGTGTGCAGCCCCTCCACGTTGGCGGCGCGCGTGGTGTACTTGCGCACGGTGTCAACCTCCACGCCGCTTATGTTGACGTTGCTCACGGGCAGGTCCTTGTCGCCGTTTATCTCGTAGATGCCGTCGGCCACGGCGCACTTCACGTCGCGCATGTAGATGTCGCTGATGGCCGTCACGGTGTCTTTGTATGTGGGCACGAGGTCTTTCCACTGGTAGAGCACGTCGGTGTCGATGGCGAAGGCGCGCTGCATCTCGTTGGCGCTGACGCGCTCCATGTAGATGTCCTTGACGAACGCGCCGCGGCGGCGGTTGGTCTTGATGTAGAAGAGGTTCATCACCTTGTCGTCCATGGCGCAGTCGTGCATGTAGACGTTGCGTATGCCGCCCGAGATCTCGCTGCCCACCACGAGCAGTCCGTGGGCGTTGCGCACGCGGCAGTTGCGCACCACGATGTTCTCCGTGGGCTGGCCTATGCGCCATGCGTCGTGGTTGCGGCCCGACTTGATGACCACTCCGTCGTCGCCCTGGTCGAATGTGCAGTCCTCCACGAGGCAGTTGCGCGTCATCTCCAGGTCGATGCCGTCGTTGTTGTGGCCGTGGGCGTAGACGTCAAGCCCGCGCACCAGCGCGCCGTCGCAGCGGTAGAGGTGTATGGTCCAGAACGGAGAGTTGCGTATCTTGAAGTCTTCGAGCCTCACGTTGCGGCACTGGTTGAAGTGTATCATGTGCGGGCGCAGGTGGTTCTCGCCCTCGGCCATCCGCCGCTCGGCCACGGGCGTGCCCTTGTAGGCCCAGTCGTAGAGCCGCGCCAGGGCGTCCATGTGGGGCTTGGGGCGCTTGAACCACACGCGCCACACGTCCATGGTGGGCGTGAGCTTGCCCCCGCCGCTGATGGCGATGTTCTCGCAGCGGTAGGCGTAGACCATGGGCGAGTAGTTCATGCACTCCATTCCCTCCCAGCTCACCTCCACGGCGGGCAGGAAGTCCTCGGGCCTGGGCGAGAACTGCACGGTGGCTCCGTCGGCGAGGTGCAGATCGCAGTTGCTGCGGAAGTGTATGGGACCGCTGGGCCACACGCCGTCGGGCACCACCACGCGGCCTCCGCCGGCCCCGGCGCAGGCCTCCATGGCGCGGCTGAAGGCGGCGGTGTTGGCCGCAATGCAGTTGGCCTCGGTGTCGGAGCCGCGCTTCTTCGCGCCGTAGTCGGCTATGGAGAAGTCGCGGGCCGGGAAGTTGTATACTGCGATGGCGGGCATGGGGAACGGTGCCGCCACCTTGATGGAGTCGTAGTCGGGCACGTCGAAGCTGCTCAGCGAGAGCGCTGCGGCGGCCGCGAGCAGCATGGTCTTGATTGGTCTTGATTTTTTCATTATTGGTTTTGTTTTGGTTTTCACATTAATATATAGAGTGCCGGCGGTGCGGCAGACGCCTCTGTGTGGCGTATTGCATTTTGCAAAGATAATGATTTTTGCCGAGAAAGGTGCGCGTGTGCCGCCTTTTGGCATGGAATGCCCCGCATTGTGGCGGTGGCGGCGTGCGTGGCGGCCCGGCCGCTTGTTGTTGCGGCGGGCGGTAGGCGGGTGTTAAACGGCGGTTATTTATGCAATGAATATTACATAAAAGAAGTTTTCGGGGTAAAAATATAACAATTTGCGAAAAATAACGGCAAAAATGTTTTGTTTAGAAATATTATTCGTACCTTTGTGATGGTTAAAACAGTTAGAGGCAGACGCCGTGCCTGATGGCCGGCCGAAAACCGATGATATGTAGGAAAGAGCGGCCGCAGAACACGCGATGTGCCGTGCGGCCTTGTAACTGATATCACAACAGCCCGTCGGGGCGGTTCTTGCGTGGAGCATGCGATATGTTTGCGCGTGGGAAACAATTTACTCTTTTCTTTATAATCTAATTTTTTTTTGACGTTGGAATCCGTGAGTTTGCAGCAGGATAATGTTACTTGGCATTTTGCAAACGCACGGATTTTTTTGTGTCCCCCGGCTTGCGGACGCCGCTTTTTTTGTAACTTTGCATAGACGGAAGCGGGGTTGTGCCGCTCTGCCGCCCTGTCATGGTGCTAACGGTCATTCCGCGCCGTGCTTCCAGTCATTCCGCGCTCCGACGCGGAGTCCAGAAACGCACTGGATGCTGGATTCCGCGTCGGAGCGCGGAATGACTGGGAGAGCATGGGCCACGGCAGTGGATGGCAGGGGCGGAATGACCGGGAGAGCAAGCTCCACGGCGGCGGACGGACAGGCGGTTTATGGGGCGTTGCGGCGGCCTCGGAATCATAATGAAAGTTAACGCCGGCCTTTCCGTTTTGCCGCACCTGCCGTCTTGCTTTCCGATATAGGCCATTTCGGCTTGCGAAATGACCCATTTCAGGCTCCGAAATGGCCTATATTGGAAAGCGAAATGACCTCTCTTGCAACGCGCTGACAGTCAGGTGGTTGCGCAGCCCCTGCGGAACGGCGGCGCGGAACGGGGCAAAAGTTAAAAAAGAATAAGGAAAAATGGATATTCCAGGCACACACATCGAGGAGACGGCGGGCGACTTTTTCGCCGAGCTTGAGACTGCGGCCGCCATGGCCAAGGCCGACATCGGCCGCGCCTATGCCACGGTGGGCGCGGTGTTCCGCCGCGCCGCCGACCAGCGTCTGCTGCACAGCGGCATCGCCTTTGCGGGCATGTTTGCCAAGGTGGACCACCTGCTCAGGGAGTGCGGCGTGCGCCCGCCGCTCACATATTATATAAACGACACGCGCGTGCGCCTGCGGCGGCTCAACGACTTGTCTGACGCCGCGCGCCGGCGCCACTTCGCCCACGACCTCAAGAACGTGTGCCGCTTTGTCTCCGTGGTGTGCGGCGGGGCGCCGGTGCCTGCCTCGCTGGCCGCGCTGCTGCCCCGCACGGACCCCGCGCCGGAGCACGGCGCCGCCCTGGCGGAATGTATGCGCGTGGCGGTGGCTGCTGTCAGCGGCACCACCGTCACCGCCACCACCATCCACGGCGCCACCGTCAGCGTGGATTGCTCGGGGCCGTGGGCCGCCCTGTGCCCCCTGCTTGAGGCCGGGGCGCAGCTCAACCTGGTGCGGCCAAGGGAGGAGGGCGGAGCCCTCGTGCCCGAGATAGTGATTCTGGAGCCCGACTATCTTGTGGACATATCGGCCATTGCGGCCTGCTTCGAGACCTGCGGCGCGTCGCCCTACACCTATCTGCTCAACAAGCTGAAGCCCGCTCCGCGCTCCGTCCACATTCTGCTGGGAAACCTGTCGGGCCAGCTGCTCGACGACGTGGTGCACGGCTCGCGCCGCGGCTACGCCGGGTGCGTGGCCGACTTCTTCCGCCACAACGCGCTGGCCGTGGCCTCTACCGACGGCGTGGACGCCTCGCTGCACGCCGAGGGCGCGTCGCAGCTTGACAACATTCGCCGCGCCATAACCGAGGTGCTGCCCGCCGAGGTGGGCGGCTACCGCCCGGAGCAGACGGTGCTCGAGCCGTCGTTCTTCAGCGAGACGCTCGGGCTGCAGGGCCGCATGGACTTCTTGCAGACCGACCCCGACCGCCCCGGACGCTGCGTGCTCATCGAGCAGAAGTCGGGCAAGGGCGCCTTTCCGCCCGGCCCCGACCCCGACACGCCCCGCCAGCAGGAGAAGCACTACGTGCAGCTGCTGCTCTACATGGCGCTGCTGCGCTACGACCACCACCGGCAGGGGGCCGACGTGAGCGCCTTCCTGCTCTACTCCCACTACCGCAACAGTCTGCTGCGCGTGGGGCCCGCGCCGGAGCTGCTGCACAGCGCGCTCATGCTGCGCAACAAAATCGTGTGGTGCGAGATGTGGTATGCCCGCGGCGGCATAAGTGTTCTGGAGAAGCTAACGCCCGAGAGGCTCAACACGCGCCACGCGGCCGGACGCCTCTGGGAGCAATACACGCGCCCGCAGATAGAGGCCCTGCTGCGCCCGGTGCGGCAGGCGTCGGCCCTGGAGCGCGCCTACTACTACCGCTTTATGACCTTTCTGGAGCGCGAGCACCTGCTGGCCAAGCTCGGCAACAAGACCAAGGAGAACTCGGGCTTCGCCGCCAAGTGGCTCGACACGCTCGAAGAGAAGCTCCAGGCCGGCAACATTCTGTGCCCCCTGGCGGTGGAGAGCCTCGCCCCCGGCGAGGAGCGGGCGGCGGGCGTGGGCCGCGTCACGCTGGCCTTTGCCGACAGCCGCGCCGCCGAAGGCTCCAACTTCCGCCCCGGCGACATAGTGGTGCTCTACTCCTACCGCCGCGGGCAGGAGCCCGACGTGCGCCGCACGGTGGCGCTCCGCGCCACGGTGGTGGCCATGACCACCGCCGCTCTGGAGCTGAGCCTGCGCAACCCGCAGACCGACAGCCGCGTGTTCAGCCGCCCGAAGGACTGCTGCTGGGCCGTGGAGCACGACATGTTTGAGTCGTCGTTCGGCTCGCTCTACCGCGCCATGCACTCCTTTCTGTCGGCTCCGCAGCGGCGGCGCGACCTGCTGCTGGGCCTGCGCAGGCCGGAGTCGGCCCCTGAATATGCCCTGCGCGGCGACTACGGCGCGTTCAACCCGCTGGTGAGCCGCGCCATGCGCGCCCGCGACTTCTTCCTCGTGATCGGCCCGCCCGGCACGGGCAAGACCTCGTTCGCCATGCTCAACATCCTGAAGGAGGAGCTGCTCGCGCCCGGCTCGGCCGTGCTGCTCATGGCCTACACCAACCGCGCCGTTGACGAGATGTGCTCCAAGCTGGCCGACAGCGGCATCGGCTTCGTGAGGCTCGGCTCGCGCTTGGCCTGCGCCGAGGCCTACCGCGACAGTCTGCTGGAGCAGCGGGCGGCCTCGTGCGCCAATGTTGACGGGGTGAGACGGCTCATTGCCGGCGCCCGCGTGTTCTGCGCCACCACGTCGGCCATGAACTCCAACCCCGCGCTGCTGGCCATGAAGCGGTTCTCGCTGGCCATAATCGACGAGGCGTCGCAGATTCTCGAGCCTCACCTCGCGGGGCTGCTGGGCGCTACGGCGGACGGCGCGGAGTCCATCGGGCGCTTTGTGCTCATCGGCGACCACAAGCAGCTGCCGGCCGTGGTGCAGCAGACGCCCGAGGAGTCGGCCGTGGACGACCCGCAGCTGCGGGCCATCGGACTGGCCGACTGCCGCGACTCGCTCTTCGAGCGGCTGCTGCGGGCCAACCGCGGCGACGACTCCGTGGTGTGGATGCTCACCCGCCAGGGGCGGATGCACCGCGACATTGCCGACTTTCCGAGCCGGGCGTTCTACGGAGGCAGGCTGCGCCCCGTGCCGCTGGAGCACCAGGAGCGGCCTCTGCCGCCCCACGCGCCATGCGCCGACGCCGCCTCGGGGGCGGCGGCAGACTGCCGCGTGGCCTTCATCGACGTCTGCCCCGACGGGCAGGACGCCTCTGACAAGGTGAACACGGCCGAGGCGAGGGTCATCGCAGAGGTGGCCGCCGAGGTGCGGAGGCGGCACGCTCACTGTTTCGACCCGGCGCGCACGCTGGGCGTCATAGTGCCCTACCGCAACCAGATTGCAGCCGTGCGCGAGGCCATGGCCGCCACCGGGGCCGACGGGCTGGACCGCATCGACGTGGACACCGTGGAGCGTTACCAGGGCAGCCAGCGCGACACAATCATCTACGGCTTCACCGTCAGAAAGCGCTATCAGCTCAACTTCCTCACGTCGAACGTGTTTGTGGAGGACGGCGAGCTGATAGACCGCAAGCTCAATGTGGCCATGACGCGGGCCAGAGAGCACCTCGTGATGGTGGGCGACACGCGCCTGCTCGCGCAGAACGAGGTGTTCGCGCGGCTCATAGAGACGGTGAGGAGCGGCGGCGGATACTATGAGGACGGACGGCGACAGGCTCACCGCCCGCCCGCACCGCAGGAGCGGGCCGCCGCGCCTGCCTGTATTGGAAACAAACTAATGTGAGATAAGAATGAAGACAAAAGGATTTTTGCAACTGATGTTGCTCTTTCTGGCGGGCACAGGCCCGTCGGCCTGCGCCTCGAATGATGGCGGACAGGGGTATGCCGCGCCTGCCGCGCCCGATTATGCGGACGCTGCCATGTGGTATTCGGGAGGGCAGGACAGCGCCGACTGCGCCGTTGACGTGTTCTACATCGCCCCCACCTGCGTGTGGGACTGGACCGACGGCTCCGGCGCACTGTGCCACTACATGAACGTTTCGGACTCCGCACAGCGGGCGGCGGTGGCCTCATCGGACCTGCTGGCCTGCCGCCTGTTCGGCGGGAGCTGCCGTTTCCTCGCGCCCTACTACCGCCAGATAACCATGGACTCGTGGTTTGAGACGGCGGCGGAGATAGAGAGCCGCTACCGCCTGGCCCACTCGGACGTGGTGCGGGCGTTCGGCCACTACATGAAGCACCGCAACGGCGGACGCCCCTTCATCCTGGCCGGCCACAGCCAGGGTGCCAAGGCCGTGGTGGAGCTGCTCAAGCACACGCTCACGGCGGAGCAGCGCGGGCGCATGGTGGCCGCCTACGTGTTCGGCTTCAGCATAACCGAGGCCGAGCTTGAGGCTTATCCGGCGCTGCGCCCGGCCTCGGGGGCCGACGACACGGGTGTCGTCATCTGCTACAACAGCGTGTCGCACACGGGGGCGGAGTCGCCGCTGTTCGCCGGAAACGCCGTGTGCATAAACCCGCTGAACTGGCGCACCGACACGACATACGCCCCGCCGGCGGAGAACATCGGCTCGGTGTTCTTCGATTCCGGGGGCCGCGCCGACACGCTGCGCCACACAGTTGGCGCCCGCATCGACCCTACCACCAGCACGCTGATAGTGGACGGGCTTGACGACGACGACTATTTCATCCCCTCCATCAGCCGTCTGTTCCCCAAGGGCAACTATCATGTGCAGGAGATAAACCTCTATTTCCTCAATCTGCAGGCCAATCTGCGCCAACGCATAGAGGCGTTCGGCAGGGCGGGGCGGTAGGTCACGCGCCGTCAGCGGGGCAGTCTCCGCCGGCGCCGCTGGTGGCGCTGCCGCCCTCTGCGGCGCCGGCGAGCCGCTTGCTGATGTCGGCCATCTTGGCGCGGCGGCCGATGCTGAAGGTGCGGTCGTGGCTGTCGATGAAGCCGAACAGCGCGAGCGACCGCCTGAGAAGCTCTCCGCCGGCCGGGCCTGGGGCCATTCCGGCCTCGGCGTAGTACAGCTCGGCGAGCATTTCCATGCGCTGCAGCCGCTCGTCAGGGGCAAACCGGGCGAACGAGTCCATCACATCGTCCATCGGGGCGGTGCGGTAGAAGTCGGCGGGGCCGACGAACTCGCCGTACATACGGCCTATCTCTTCGCGCTGCCGGCCGGTGTCTTTCTTCAGCAGCAGCTCCAGCGCCTCGGCAAGCTCGCGTATCAGGCGCATTATGTAGTCGCGTTTCAGCATTTCGGAATCATTGTTTCTTTTTGCGGGATGGGGCCGCTCAGCGTATGAAACTTGTCACCACGCGAGGCTCGCGCACCGGCGCCGTGCGCCCTCCGTCCCTCATGTCGAAGAGCGTCCGCGCCATGTTGTCGGCCAGGGTGCGCATGGTCTGCAGGCCCTCGGCGTCTTGCGCGGCCTCGCCCTGCGCCCGCCCGTAGACCATGTTCCAGTATTGCGAGGTGACAACGGGCATATTGCTCATCATGAAATACATGTTGAGGCGGTTGAACGCGGCCGTGGCGCCGCCCCTGCGGCACACCACCACCGCGGCGGCGGGCTTGTTGGCGAGCAGCGGCAGGGCCGAGTAGAACAGACGGTCGAGCAGGGCGCAGAGCGAGCCGGCGGGCCCGCCGTAGTACACCGGGCTGCCCACGATGATGCCGTCGGCCTCGCGCAGCCGCTCGGTCACGGCGTTATAAACCTCGTCGGCGAACACGCAGTGGCCCAGCTTGGCGCACTGCCCGCAGGCTATGCAGCCCTGCATGGCCTTTGTTCCTATCCACACTGTGTCGGTGTCTATTCCGTTTTTCTTCAGTTGCGAGGCCGCTTCGGCCAGCGCAACGCTTGTGTTCCCGCTCTTGTGCGGGCTTCCGTTGATTAGTAAGACTCTCATTTCAGTATTTGTTTGGTTTGTGTTTTATTGTCATAGTCTCGCCCTGAGCTGCCAGAAGGCCACCGCTGCGGCAGCCGCCACGTTGAGCGAGTCAACGCCGCGGGCCATGGGTATGCGGGCCACGTAGTCGGCCGAGGCGATGGCTTCGGGCGGAAGCCCGTCGCCCTCGGTGCCCATGATGATGGCCAGGCGCGGCTCGGCGGTGAGCGCGGGGTGGTCAATGGGCACGGAATTGTCAGTAAGCGCCATAGCCACGGTGCGGAAGCCGAGCCGGCGGAGCGTCTCCGCCGGGTTGTCAATCCAGCCCCACGGCACGAGGAACACGCTGCCCATCGACACGCGCACGGCCCGGCGGTTGAGCGGGTCGCACGAGTTGCGCGTGAGCAGCACGCCGTCTATGCCCAGCGCGGCGGCCGAGCGGAAGATGGCCCCGATGTTGGTCGTGTCGACAACGCCGTCGATCACCACCACGCGCCGCGCCCCCAGGCATACCTCCTCGGCGCTTCTTTCGGCTTTGCGGCGCATGGCGCAGAGCACGCCGCGCGTCAGGACGTAGCCAGTGAGCCGCGCCAGCAGCTCGCGGCCGCCGGTGTAGACGGGCACGCCGGGGCACCGCTCGATGATGTCGCGGGCGTCGCCGCCGATGTGGCGCCGCTCGCAGAGCAGCGCCAGCGGCTCGTGGCCGGCGCCGAGCGCCACGCGGATCACCTTCGGGCTTTCGGCTATGAACACTCCGTTCGCCTTGTCGGCGCGGTTGCGCAGCTGCGCCTCGGTGAGAGCGCTGAACACTTTTACCCGCTCGTCGCTGAGCGAATCAATCTCTATTATTGGCATTTCTATAGTTTCTTATGTGCTGTTGTCGGCGCCGCCGCGCTCACCGGAACACCCCCGCCACGGCCCGGCCGCAGCGGGTGCAGACGCCGCTGAAGCCGGAGGCGGACACGCTGTAGCCGCTGCGGCGGATGAGCACGGCGCCGCACGTGGGGCAGACGGTGTCTTCGGCGCCGGGCAGCGCGACGTTGCCGAGGTAGACATGGCGCAGGCCGCTGCGGCGTGCCACGTCGCGGGCTGCCAGAAGCGTGGCCACGGGAGTGGGCTGCAGGTGGCTCATGCGGTACTGAGGGAAGAAGCGGCTGAAGTGGAGCGGGCTGTCGGCGAAGCCGCTGTCGGCCAGCCAGCGGCACATATCCGCAATCATAGCCATGTCGTCGCTGACGCCGGGAATCAGCAGGCTGGAGACCTCCACCCACACGCCGGCCCGGCGCATCATGCCGAGCGTGCGCAGCACCGGGGCCAGGGTGGCGCGGCAGACGGTGCGGTAGGTGTCGTCGGAGAACGACTTCAGGTCAACGTTGGCCGCGTCGATGAGCGGCAGGAGGTCTGCCAGCGGGCCGGCGTTGACGTAGCCCGCCGTGACGAGCACGTTCTTCAGTCCGCGACGGCGGCAGGCGCGGGCGCAGTCGGCGGTGTACTCTATCCAGGTGAGCGGCTCCGTGTAGGTGTAGGCCACGATGCCGCATCCGGCGGCTTCCGCAGCGCGCGCCACTTCGTCGGGAGCCATCAGGCGCGACGGAACGCCGCCGGGCGCGCCCTGCGATATGTCGTGGTTCTGGCAGTTGAGGCACGTGAGGTTGCACCCCGCCGCGGCCAGCGACAGGCACCGCGCTCCGGGATGGAAGTGCAGCAGGGGCTTCTTTTCCACCGGATCGACAGCCAGGGCGCACACGCGACCGTAGCCCTCGGCCACCATGCGCCCGCCCCGGTTTGCCCGGTTGCGGCACAGACCGCGCCCGCCATCGGCCAGTGTGCAGCCGTGGGGGCACAGGCGGCACACCACGCGGCCTCCGGCCAGCGGCTCCCAGTAGGCGGCCCCGTGGGCCGGCAGGGTCTCACGGTCTGCCATCGGCCTCACCCTCAGCGTTGTCTTTCTCGCCGAACACCTCGGCCTCGTAGACATACAGCTCGGCGTCGCGCCAGCCGTCCCAGCCGATGCCGGCCTTGTCGCGGGCGCAGTGGCCCAGCAGCTCCTCGCGCGTCCAGCCCGTCTCGCGGGCCACCTGTGGCAGGAATGTGCCCGAGGCCGCGCCCCTGACGATGAGAATGCCGTGGCGGCCAGGCTCAAACTCGGCGGCGGAGCTGATGCGGCGCAGCGGCGAGAGCACTGATATCTCAATGTCGATGTCGTCAAACTCGGCGGCGGTGACGGGCCTGAAGCGCGGATCCTCAAAGGCGGCGGCAGCGGCCATGGCCTCCACTGTTAGGTGGAGCGGGCGGCGGGCGGTGAGACTGCCGATGCAGCCACGCAGCCGCCCGTGCTCGTTGAGGGTGACGAACGCGCCGCAGGCGGCTCTCAGCGCGGGCGTGAGCGGGGCCTCGCCGGCCGCCGGCGTATGGCGGAGGCCCAGGCTGTCGGCAATGGTGCGGCGGGCGATGGCCAGCAGGGTGGCCTTCTCTGCGGCCGTCAGCGAGAAAGCTCCGGAGGCGGTCGCGTCGGCGCCGGTGACGGCAAAGGCGTGGTAGCCCACCACCTCGCCGCGGCTGCCGTGGGGCGAGTCGCCCGAATTGCAGTAGCCCAGATGTTCCACCCTGAGGCCCGGCTGCCCCTCCGTCAGCATGAGCAGCACGGCGATGGGCGCCTGGCCGCAGGCCGAGGTGGCGAGGCCGCGCACGCGGCGCGAGGCGTTGGCGGCAATGGTCTGGAGGAAAGCGTGGAGCGAGCCGGTGCTTATGGCCCGGCCGGTGGCGCTGTCAACGCTCACGGCGTCGGCATAAGCGGGATAATGCGAGAAGTCGCTGCTGACGACGAACAGGTTGTCGGCGGTGAAATATGGGCGCAGCGCCTCGGCCACGCGGCGCAGCTTTGCCAGGTCCTGTGTGCCGATGATGACGGGCACCACCGGCGGCACGCTGTCGAGCCGGGTCTGGAGGAATGGCAGCTGCACCTCGAGGCAGTGCTCGCCGTCGTGCGCCTCGGGCACGTAGGCGAACACGCTGTCGGCCTCGGTCAGGCTGCGGCAGAGGGCTGTGTCCACCGGCACGCGCCCCAGCGGGGTGGCCAGCGCGCCGTAGCCAAGCTCTGCCGACGCGCCGTCGAAGGCGGCACGGTGGCTCGGGCCGAGCAGAAACACGCGGCTATAAGAGGCTCCCGGCTGAATGCGGGCGAACGCCTTGGCCGCCATGGCGCCGGAGAACACGTAGCCGGCGTGGGGCGCGATGACGGCGCGCACGCCGGCGGCAGGCTCCACTCCGGCCTCGGACAGGAAGCCGCCGACCTCGGCCTGCAGCGTGTCGGGCGACGAGGGATAGAAACGTCCGGCCACGGACGCAGGACGCGCGGGGCCGCTGCCGACGGCCGACGGTTTGCATGACAGTATGCTCATGGTCAATATCAGTGTTAATGATGTGATGTATGTTCTGCGCATAGGGTTGTGGGCGGGGCGGCGCACGGTGCGCGCGCCGTCATGTCCGCACTGCAAATATACGCATAATCCGCCAATGGCGGGCCGGCGGCGGCAATATTTCTGCATGAAAAATGTGCGCTGAGGCCTTGGCGCGTAGTGCCGGCGCTGAACGTAAAAAAACCTTTAGACTGTTAATTTTGGCGGAGACAAGCCTCTGAAATTTCGCGTATTTGAAAATAAAAATCCCTTGGCCGCAAATAAGCCGGTCCTGAGTGTGCAGCCGTAACCTATTGGACTTATAGGACTTATAAGTCTTATAGGCCATGTTGTGCAACTTTTTCAGCCGCCGAAGCAGCCATTTTCAGCCCCCAAAACGGCCTTTTTCACCCTGCAAGAAAGGCCATTTCGCACTCCAATATAGGCCATTTCGCACTCCAAGATGGCCCATATCGCATTGCAATAAGGGCTATATTGCAAAAATAGGCGGCGCTTTTGGCAAGACAAGGGGGCAAAAACCGCCGGAATTTTTCTATTTCGGCGGGAAACGAAGTGTTAATTTTCGGGAGACGGGAGGCAGGAGACAGGAGTCGGACAATAGCCCCGTGGAAATTAAGAGTTGCGAATTATGAGTTAAGAAAAATAGCTTTTGTGGCAGCCTCTTTCTTAACTCTTAATTCTCAACTCCTAATTCTTAATTAAAAAAGGGCCTGCCACCGGTGATGGAGACAGGCCCGAAAAGAGTGATATTAACAATTAAACAAAGTCAAATCTTGGTGATGATGCCCAGCTTGGTGCCCTCGATGAAGTCGGTGATCATGCGGATGGCCTTGCCGTCGGGCACCTGCTCCTTGATCTGGAGCACGGCGTCGAACACCGATGTCTGTCCGTGGAACACCAGCCGGTAGGCGTTGGCGATGTGCTTCTGCGTCTTCTCGTCAATCTCGTAGGTGGTCATCATCACGGAGTTGATGCCGTCGTACTTGATGGGCGAGCCGCCGGCGATGATGAACGGGGGGATGTCCTTTGAGAAAGTGCAGCCCGAGCGAATCATCGAGCATGAGCCTACGCGGGTGCGTGCGTTGGCTATGACGCTGGTTGAGAAAATCACCGCGTCGCCAATCTCGCAGTCGCCGGCAATCTTGGTTCCGTAGCCGAACACGCAGCGGTGGCCCACTTTGGTGTCGTGCGATATGTGGGCGCCCTCCATGAAGAAGTTGCTGTTGCCGATGACGGTCTTTCCGTCGGAGTGTGTGGCGCGGTTGATCACCACGTTCTCGCGGAACGTGTTGCGGTCGCCGATGATAAGCTCGGACGGCTCGCCCTTGAACTCGAAGTCCTGGGGCAGCGCGGCGAGCACGGCTCCCTGAAAGACGGTGTTGTTGCTGCCCATGCGGGTGCCGTTGAGGATGCTCACGTAGGGGTAGATGGTGCAGTTGTCGCCGATCACCACGTCGCCCTCGATGTAAGCGAAGGGATATATCTTGCAGTTGTTGCCGATTTTCGCTCTCGGGTCAATCTCTGCCTTGGGGCTTATTTCACTTGCCATAATCGTTAGCTTTAAAGTTATTATTTGGTTCCTCCGCCCAGGGCCTGGTAGAGGTTTACGACGGCCTGCATCTTGTAGAAGTCGTCGGCCACCTTCGAAAGCTCAGCGTTGAGCAGGCTGGTCTGGGCCGTGATGACGTCGAGATAGTTGCTGCTGCTCGATGCGTACAGCTCCTTGGTGTCCTCGACAGTCTGGCGCAGCGCGGCCACCTGCTTCTCCTCGAGGCGGCTCTTCTCGTCGCTCGTGTTGTAGAGCACCAGGGCGTTGCTCACCTCGTTGCCGGCCTTGAGCACCGCGTTCTGCCATGTGTTGTAGGCCTGCTCCTGCTCAGCCTTGGCCACCTTGAGCCCGGCGATGAGCTGCCCGTTCATGAAGATGGGCTGGACGAGGCTTCCCACGGCCGAGAGCAGCCACTTGCCGGGGTTGACGATGCCGCCGCCGGAGTTGTTGGTGAACGCCCCCGAGCCGCTGATGGTGATGCTGGGGTAGAACTTGGAGCGCGCCGTCTGCGTGTTGTAGAAGCACTGCGCGAGCGTCATCTCGGCGTAGTGGACGTCGGGGCGGTTGTTGAGCATCTGCAGCGGGATGCCGGTGCTGAACTTGGTGGGCAGCCGCTGGTCGTCGAGCTTGCCGCGCTTGATGGCCTGGGCCGACTGTCCGAGCATGAGCGAGAGCGAGTTCTCGGTCTCGCGGATCTGGCGCCTGAGGTCGGCGGCCTGCGCGAGCACCGAGTAGTAGTTGGCCTCGGCGCTCTGCACGCTGGTGGAGCGGTAGCCGATGCGCAGCTCCTTCAGCCCCTTCATCATGTCCCACGTCTCCTTTGTTATGCCCGACATCTCGTTGACAATCTCCAGCTGGCGGTCGAGCATCAGCAGGGTGTAGTACATGTTGGCGATGTTGGCGACGACCTGCGTCTTCACAACCAGCTGGTAGTCCTTGGTGGCCAGCAGGGCCGTCTGGGCGCTGCGCTTCTGCGAGAGCAGGTTGCCGAAGAGGTCGAGGCTCCAGCTCGCCTGCACGGGCAGCGAGTAAGTCTTGGTGGTCTTGCTGCCGTCCCACGAGGTGAGCGTGCCTTGCGGCGAGAAGGTGAATGACGGCACGAAGGCCAGCTTGGCCACCGTGAGCTGCGCCTCCACCATCTTCACGTTCAGCGCGGCGTTGAGCAGGTCAACGTTGTTGTCGAGACCCTGCTGGATGAGGGCCTGCAGCTGCGGGTCGGTGAACACCTCGCGCCACGGCAGGTTGCCGAAGCTGGCGGTGTCTGTGACGGCCAGCGTGTCGCTCACTGACGCCGTGTCGCGCACCAGACCGGTGGCGTTGATGTCCGGGCGCTCGTACTTGTTATAGAGTCCGCAGCTGCCCAGAAGCAGCGGTGCGGACATTATGATCAATAACTTCTTCATTTTCATTCTTCATCTTTTTTGTAATCAGCGGGGCGGTGGGCGTACTGGGCAAGCTCAGTGGTCACCTCCTCGTTCTCCTCATCATCAAACTTCAGCGGCGTGAACTTCTCCTGCAGTGACTGGAACACCACGAACAGGCCGGGCACGATGAATATCTGGATCATTGTTCCGATGAGCATTCCGCCGATGGCGGCGGCTCCCAGAGTCTGGTTTCCGTTCTTTCCCACGCCGGAGGCGAACATCATGGGCAGCAGACCGATGATCATTGCCAGCGATGTCATAAGGATAGGACGCAGACGGGCGCCGGCTCCGAGGATGGCAGACCACGTGATGGCCATGCCGGTGTGGCGCCGCTCAAGGGCGAACTGCACGATGAGGATGGCGTTCTTGGCCAGAAGTCCGATAAGCATGATGAGCGATATCTGCATATAGATGTCGTTCTGGTGGCCGAAGAGCTGCGTGAAGAGGAACGCTCCGGCAAGTCCGAACGGAACGGACAGCAGCACCGACAGCGGCAGGATGTAGCTCTCGTACTGCGCAGAGAGGATCAGGTAGACGAAGACGAAGCAGAGCACGAAGATGAGACCCGTGGAGCTGCTCGAGTTGGCCTCCGTTCTGGTGAGTCCGGTGAACTCGTATCCGTAGCCCTGGGGCAGCGAGGCGTCGGCCACTTCGCGCACGGCCTGGATGGCCTCACCCGAAGAGTAGCCGTCGGCGACGGTCGCCGTCACGCTGATGCTGGTGTACATGTTGTAGCGGTTGATGTTGGACGGGCCGTAGACACGCTCCATCGAGCAGAACTCGTTGACGGGGGCCATGCCGCTTGCGGTGCGCACGTAGATGTTGCTCAGGCCTTCAGGGCGCTCGCGGCTCTCGGCCGTGCCCTGTATCATCACGCGGTAGAGCTTGCCGTAGGAGTTGAAGTTCGATGCGTAGAGGCCTCCGTAGTATCCCTGCAGGGTGGTGAGCACCGTCGAGGGCGATATTCCGGCCTGCTTGCACTTGGCCACATCCACATTAATCATGTACTGCGGGTAGCTCGAGTTGAACGATGTCATGGCCATCTGTATCTCCGGGCGCTTGTTAAGCTCGCCCAGATACTGCTGCACGATGCCGAAGAACTTGTTGATGTCGCCGCCGGTGCGGTCGAGCATCACGAGCGACACACCGTTGTTGGCGGAGAATCCAGGAATCATAGGCGGCGCGAAGGCCAGAATCTGGGCGTCCTTGATGGATGCCGTCTGGGCGTAGATCATGCCGAGCACTGCCTGTGCGCTCTGCGCGTCGTTGCGCTCGTCGAAGTCCTTGAGCTTGACGATGAACGTGGCCTGGTCGGAACCTGAGCCTGAGATGAAGTTGTAGCCCTGGATCTGCTGGCGGCTGGCCACGGCGGGGTTGGACGCGAGCATGGCGTCAACCTGGTCGATGACCTGCTGTGTGCGGTGCACGCTGGTGCCCGGGGGCATGGAGATTGTGCAGAACACAACGCCCGTATCCTCGTCGGGCACGAGTCCGGAGCGGGTGGTGTTCATCGTCACCACGAGGGCGACAATGCCCAGAATGACTGCTCCGAAGACAAGGAGCGGCTTGCGCGTCATGCGCTCCACGCCCTTCTTGTAGCGTCCGAGAATCTTGTCGTAGGCCGTGTTGAACGCCAGGTGGAAGCGGTCCACGGGGCTGAGCTTGCGCTCAGAGCCGTCCTCGTTCTTAGGTTTCATGAACACGGCGCACAGGGCCGGCGACAGCGTGAGGGCGTTCAGTGCCGAGATGAAGATCGAGATGGCCATGGTGAGACCGAACTCTCGGTAGAAAGTACCTGACACTCCGCTCATGAACGACACCGGAATGAACACCGAGGCCATGACGAGCGTGATGGAGATGATGGCGCCCGAGATTTCGTTCATGGCGTCGATGCTGGCCGTCAGGGCGCTCTTGTAGCCCAGGTCGAGCTTGGCGTGGACGGCCTCGACCACCACTATGGCGTCGTCAACCACGATGGCGATGGCCAGGAGCAGCGCCGAGAGCACGAGCAGGTTGACCGAGAAGCCGAGCAGGTTGAGGAAGAGGAACGTACCGATGAGCGACACCGGCACGGCGATAAGCGGGATGAGCGTCGAGCGGAAGTCCTGCAGGAAGATGTAAACCACGAAGAACACCAGCACGAGCGTGAAGACAAGGGTGAACACCACCTCGTGGATTGATGCGTAGAGGAACGATGTCACGTCGTAGTTGATGTCGTAGGTGAGTCCCGGCGGGAAGTCCTTCGAGAGCGTTTCGAGCTGCGCCTTCACGTTGGTGGCAATGTCGTTGGCGTTGGAGCCTGCAATCTGCTGCACCATACCCATCACTGAGGGCATGTTGTTGTTGCGCATCGAGACGGTGTAGCTCAGTCCGCCCAGCTCCACATCGGCCACGTCCTTGAGCTTCAGGGTCTGGCCGGTGAGGTCGCTCGTGAGGATTATGTTCTGGAACTGCTCCGGGGTCTTGAGTCTTCCGGTGTAGCGCATCACGTATTCAAACGAGAGCTTGCTCTCCTGTCCGAACGTTCCGGGCGCGGCCTCGATGTTCTGCTCAGACAGGGCGGCAGAGATGTCGCTCGGCATCAGCCCGTACTGCTTCATCTTGTCGGGCTTGAGCCAGATGCGCATGGAGTAAGTCTTCATGCCGGGGCTCATCACGTCGCCCACGCCCTCGATACGTTTCAGGGCCGGAACGACGTTGATCTCGTTGTAGTTCGTGATGAACTGGTCGTCGTAGCGGCCGTCGGGCGAGACGAGCGCGTACATGATGACCTGCGACGACTGTCGCTTGTTCACCGTCACGCCGACGCGGGTGACCTCGGCCGGCAGCTGCGACTGTGCCTGCGAGATGCGGTTCTGCACGTTCACGGCGCACATATCGGCGTTGGCTCCCTGGCGGAAGTAGATGGTGATGCTGGCCGATCCGCTGTTGTCGGCGGTGGATTCCATGTAGTCCATGTTCTCCACGCCGTTGATGCTCTCCTCCAGCGGGGCGAGCACGGAGTTCTTCACCGTCTCGGCGTCGGCGCCGGTGTAGGTTGTGCGCACCGATACCGTAGGCGGAGCCACGTCAGGATATTGCTCGATCGGCAGCGTGAGCAATCCTATGACACCCAGGATGACGATGAGGATTGAGATCACCGTCGAGAGCACCGGGCGTTTTATAAAGTTTGTAAATGTCATGTTACCTTATTTAATTAAAGCCTTTTTCTCTTTTAGCGTTACTTCTGCATGGCGCCCATGCCCTCGGCCTGCTTTATTCTCTTGGCATACTCCTCGGGTGTGATGGGGGTGACGGCGGCTCCGTCGGTGAGCTTGGTGATGCCGTTGGAGATGTACTTGTCGCCGGCCTTGATGCCTCCGGTCACGATGTAGTTCACTCCGTCGTTCTGCGGCTCGACAGTAATCTCGGTGTACTTGGCCTTGTTGTCGCTTCCGAGCAGGTAGACGAAGATCTTGTTCTGCAGCTCCACGGTGCAGCTCTTAGGTATGACGAGAGCCTGCGGGTTGGTGTGCTTGATGACCACTGAGCCTGAGCCGCCGCTCTTGAGCAGGTGCTCGGGGTTGGTGAACTGCGCTATCATCTGCACGCTGCCGGTGGCCTCGTCGATCACTCCGCTCACCTTGGCCACCTTGCCCTCGTGCTGGTAGGTCGTGCCGTCGGCCAGCTGCAGGTGCACGGGCGGGAACGAGGCTATCATCTTGTCTGCCGTGCCGGCTGTCTTGGTGAGGTCGAGAATCTCCTTCTCGTTCATCGAGAAGAACACCTCCATGGTGCTGATGTCGGAGATCACCGTCAGCGGCTCAACGGACGACGCGCTCACGAGCGCCCCCTCGTCGTAGGGCAGTGTGCCCACAACGCCGTTGGCGGGGCTCTTCACGTAGCAGAAGTTGAGGTTCTCCTTTGCCGAGGCGAGCGACGCCTTGGCCTGGGCGAGCTGTGCCTCGGCGCTCTCATAGGAGTTCTGGGCCGACTGCAGCTCGTATGAGCCTATCACCTTGTTCGCGAAGAGCTTCTTGCTGTTCTCGTATGTCAGTTTTGCCGTGTTCAGCGCTGCCGAGGCGGTGTTCACGGCGGCCTGTGCCTGGCGCACGGCTGCCTCGTATGTCACGTTGTCGATGACGAAGAGCAGCTGCCCGGCCTTTACGGTCTGTCCTTCGTTCACGCAGATTTTGGTGATGAAACCCGACACCTTCGGACGGATTTCCACATCCTGAATACCCCTGATCACGGCGGGGTAGGTTGACTGCAGCGTGGCGCTCTGCGGTGTCACCGTCTGCACGGGGAAGCTGTTGTCGCCTGTCATGGCGCCTTTGTTTCCGCAAGAGACGAGAAGAGCGGCAGTTGCCGCAATCAACAACAATTGGTTCTTTTTCATAAACATAAATATATAACGTTATTAATTTTGTCCTAATAGGCGGTTCCAAACCCGCGCCGCAGAAAACTTGTCAGGGTGGGTTTGGTTTTCAGGGTGCAAAGATACACAGAAAAGACATATTGTAAATATGTTGCCGCGCACATTTAACAATCTTTACAGGCGCGTTGTTAACGTGATAAAAATACGGGCGGATGTGTGGTTAATTTTTACAAACCAGCCCCATTTCTCCGGCTTTTTCCACGAGCAGGCGCATGAGCGGCTCGCGCTCGTTGGGCACGCTGTTGTCGAGCACGGCGTCCTTCAGGGCCTGCTTGAGCAGCCCCACCTCGCGGCAGGGGGGCAGGCCGAAGAGCCGCATGATCTCGTTGCCGTCGATGCAGGGCTGCAGCAGCCGCTTGTAGTCTTTCTCCTTCAGGTCGGCGAGCTTCTCGCGCACGGTGCGGAAGTTCTCGAGGAACAGCCGCTTGCGGGCCTCGTTCTTGCTCGTTATGTCGGCCTCGCAGAGCGTCATCAGGTCGTCTATGTCGTCGCCGGCGTCGTTCATCAGCCGCCTCACGGCGCTGTCCGTCACCTCGTCGTCGGCGATGGCGATGGGGCGCATGTGCAGGTCTACGAGCTTCTGCACGTATTTCATCTTGGCGTCGAGCGGCAGCGCCAGGCGGCGGAACACCTGCGGCACCATCTTCGCGCCCACGAAGTTGTGGTTGTGGAACGTCCATCCCTGCTGCGGGTCCCACCGCTTGCAGCGCGTCTTGCCGATGTCGTGCATCAGGGCGGCCCAGCGCAGCCACAGGCCGGCGCCCTGGCGGCTCACGTTGTCTGTCACCTCGAGCGTGTGGTAGAAGTTGTTCTTGTGCGCCCTCTCGCCCCGCCGCTCCACGATGTCGAGCGCGGCCAGCTCCGGCAGTATCAGCGGCAGCAGGCCGCACCGCTGCAGGTCCACGAAGCCCCGGCTGGGTGCGGCGGTCATCATTATCTTGTTCAGCTCGTCCTTTATGCGCTCGCCGCTCACAATCTTTATGCGGGCGGCGTTGCGCCCGAGGGCGTCGAATGTCTCGTCGTCGATCATGAAGCTCAGCTGCGCGGCGAAGCGCACGCAGCGCATCATGCGCAGCGGGTCGTCAGAGAAGGTTATGTCGGGGTCGAGCGGCGTGCGGATGATGCCGTCCTCAAGGTCCTCAATGCCGTAGAACGGATCGACAAGCTCGCCGAAGCGGTCCGCGTTGAGGCACACGGCCATGGCGTTGATTGTGAAGTCGCGGCGGTTCTGGTCGTCCTCCAGGGTGCCGTCTTCGACCGCGGGCTTGCGCGAGTCGTGGCTGTAGCTCTCGCGCCGCGCGCCCACGAACTCCACCTCCAGCTCGCGCCACTTCACCTGGGCCGTGCCGAAGTTGCGGAACACCGACAGGCGGGCCTTCCGCCCCAGCCTCCGCTTAAGCTCCGTGGCGAGGCTTATGCCGCTGCCCACCACCACGATGTCGATGTCGCTTGACGGCCGCTCGAGGAAAAGGTCGCGCACGTATCCGCCAACGACGTAGCACTCCAGGCCCATGCTGTCGGCCGCTTCTGATATGGTGTGGAATATGTCGCGGTCCAGTGCGGCCGCAAGCTCCCGGTCTGTCAGTATCTTCATTGCTTCTCGGCTGTTTTTTCAGGCTGCAAAGGTAGTGCAATTTTTCCAATTTCGCGGCCTTTTGCCCGGCGTTTTTCCTGTCGGGGCGGGGCGGGCGGCATGATTCGCGGCAGTTCAGGCGGCGCCAAAAAACGTTAAACCGCGCGGGGCCGTAGCACCGCCTTTAGGGTGGCCCCGGCGCCTCTTGCGCGGCAATCTGCCGCACGGATAGCGCCACCGCAGCGCGTCAGGCCGGTTCGGGGCGCAAATACGCCGCTCCGGCGCGTGCGGCCTTAATGTGCTGGTTGCCAGACGCTTGCGCTCCGCATGACCGTCGGGGCGCGGTTTGCAGGCGCGAAAAATCCTTTGATTATCGTCCGAAACACCCGGATTTGTGGCAGGAAGGGGATGCGAAACGTGCCGTTTCGGCCTGCGATATGGCCTGTTTCGGCTTGCGATATGGGGCATGTTGCAATGCGGAATGGCCTATATTGCAAAAAGAGGAGGGCGGAGCGGGGCTGCCGGGCGGGTTTTCTGGCGTTTCCGCCCGGTGTTTTTCTCTGGAAGGCGCGTGCGGTTTGTAAAGAAAAACGAACGCCGTTTGTGCGCAAGAGGAGATTCCGGGCGCCGGCGGCAAAGGTTAACAACGGTTAATCTGCGGCGCGTTCTGTGCGGAATGACGGCAATAAGACGTATATTTGCAGTGGATTATCGGAAACATACAAACACCCCACAGCGATGAAGAAACACGCAACTGCACTATTTTTGGCCGCCGCCCTGCTTGCGGCCTGCGGCCCTGGCGAGGAGGAGCGCGCCGCCGCCCGCATGGTGGACCGCGCCGAGGCCGAGTTTGCCGCTGGGCAGCATGCCAAGGCGCTGCTCACCATCGACTCCATGCGCCACGCCTATCCCGGCGCCATCGACGCCCGCAAGCGCGCCCTGAAGCTGCACCAGGACATCTCGCTGCGCCAGGCGCAGGACGACCTGGCGCTGACGGACAGCGCCCTGCAGGCCGTCAAGCGCGAGTATGACACGCTGAAAGTGAAGGTCGAGGCCGACCGCGCCGCCCTGCGGGCCACCGAGGCCGAGCTGCACCGCCTCAACCTGACGCGCGTCAGGATGGACTCGCTCCAGGTGCGCTTCGACGTGCAGTGCGCCAAGATAAAGTACATACACAAGAAGCAGAAGGAGGACGCTGAGTAGAGGGGGCGCGGCGCCCCGGCCGCGCCTACTGCAGCCTGCCGGTGTCTATTTCCTTTTCAGTCCATGGCGGGCATTGGGGCTTTTGCCTTGTGTTAAATATGGCTTTAAAAGACCTGGCAACGGCTGTCGGTTAGGGCTTTCTTTAGTATTTTTGTATCGAAAAGTATTGAATATGGGCAATTTCGCAAGACAGCAGGAAGTGCGTAGGGAGACAACTGAAAAAGAGAAACTGAGCCGTGAGACATTGGGCAAGTTTTTTTTCGACCTGGCAAAACTCGTCTTCACCGCGATGGCGTTGGTAGGGGGCGTGTCGCTGATAATAGACGAGCCGCAGACAAAGCAAGGCGTGTTGGCCGTGATGGGAATACTTCTCACATACACGTTTGCGATAATAGGCTATAAAATCCTTAAAAGATAGAATTATGGACTTTCTTATCATATTGTTTTCGATATGCCTTGTCATTGGCATCGGCATTTTGCTCTGGTTCAGGACCCCTAATGGGAAGAAATGGCTGGCCGGTTTATAAATACGCCCGCCGCGGCAAGCCCCGCGGCAGGCCAAAAAACAAGCATATATTTGGTGTTTTCAGCGGAAATGCCTAATTTTGCATCGAACATTTGAACAAGAGAATGTCAACAACCGCGACAGAGACAGACAGACAGTTTGAGCAGGTGATGGCCGAGTGCCGCGCGATTTTCGACAAGAAGCTGCGCGACTATGGCGCCTCGTGGCGCATGCTGCGCCCCCAGTCGCTCACGGACCAGCTGCTCATCAAGGCCAGGCGCATACGCAGTCTGGAGATAAAGAGGGAGTCGCTCGTGGGCGAGGGCATCAGGCCTGAGTTCATCGCGCTCGTCAACTACGGGCTGGTGGGCGTCATACAGGTGGAGCGCGGCTTCGCCGACACTGTGGACATGGGCGCCGACGAGGCCCTGGCCCTCTACGACCATTACGCCGCCGAGGCTCTCGGCCTGATGCAGCGCAAGAACCACGACTACGACGAGGCGTGGCGCCAGATGCGCGTCAGCAGCTACACCGACTTCATCCTGACGAAGATTGAGCGCGTCAAGGAAATCGAGGACAACGGCGGGCGCACCGCCGTGAGCGAGGGAGTGGTGTCTAACTATATGGACATTATCAACTACGCCGTCTTCGGCGCCATAAAGCTCGGCGGGCACTGACGTCATGGAGCGGCTGAACCCCAAGGCCAGAATAGCGGCGGTCAACGTGTGCCGCCTGCTCACGGCGGCCACGTTCATACTGTCGGGCTTCGTCAAGGCCGTCGACCCCACGGGCACGCAGTACAAGATACGCGACTATCTGGAGGCCTGGCACATGGCGCAGCACGTTCCCGACGTGCTCATGCTGGCGGCCTCCGTGGCCCTGTCGGCGGCAGAGTTCGTGCTGGGCGTGTGCCTGCTCTTCGCCATGCACCGGCGTCTGGCCTCCAGGCTCACGCTCGCCGTGATGGCCGTGCTCACGCCGCTCACGCTGTGGCTGGCCCTGGCCAACCCCATCAGCGACTGCGGCTGCTTCGGCGACGCGGTCAAGCTGACCAACTGGCAGACATTCTGGAAAAACGTCGTCCTGCTGGCCTGCGCCGCCGTGCTGGCGCTCAGGCCGGCCGACATGATGAGGTTCATCAGCCGCACCAACCAGTGGATAGTGGTCAATTACAGCGCGCTGTTCATCCTGGCTGTGTCGGGAGTGAGCCTGTACTATCTGCCGCAGTTCGACTTCCGCCCCTACCGCGTGGGCGCCAGCATACGCCAGGGCATGGAGATACCGCCCGGAGCGCCCCTGCCGCAGTTTGAGACCACGTTCATACTCGAGAAGAACGGCCAGCGCCGCGAGTTCACGCTCGACAACTATCCGGACTCCACCTGGACGTTCGTCGACAGCCGCACGGTGCAGACGGCGGAGGGATATGTGCCGCCGATACACGACTTCTCGATAGTGCGCCGCCCCGACGGCGAGGACATCACGCGGCAGGTGCTGGCCGACCCGGGCTACACCTTCCTGCTCATCGCGCCTCACCTCGAGCTGGCCGACGACAGCCGCTTCGACCTGCTCAACGAGATATATGAGTATTCGCTGGAATACGGCTACCCGTTCTACTGCCTCACGGCAAGCTCTGACAGGGCGGTGGAAGTGTGGCGCGAGATGACCGGGGCCGAATATCCGTTCTGCTCGACCGACGCCACCACGCTCCAGACCGTCATCAGGAGCAATCCGGGGCTGGTGCTGATAAAGGACGGAACCGTGATACGCAAGTGGAGCCACAACAACCTGCCCGGCGACGGGCAGCTCGACGGGCCGCTCGACCGCATCGCCTCCGGGCAAATGCCGGAGCGGTCGGTGTCGGCCCGCGTGGCCGGGATTGTGGGCTGGTTCTTCATACCGCTGCTGCTGCTCACCCTGGCCGACCGCCTCTGGGCGTGGACGCGCTACGTGAGGCGCGGCCCAAAGGCGCCGCAGACGGCGCCCGACCGCACGAATACACAACAAAACATAACATCTTTAAAAACAGAAGAACATGAGAAAGAAAATCGTAGCAGGCAACTGGAAGATGAACATGAACCTGCAGGACGGAGTGGCTCTGGCAAAGGAGCTGAACGACACACTGAAAGCTGAAAAGCCCAACTGCGGCGTGATCATCTGCACGCCATTCATCCATCTGGCCAGCATCGCGCAGTTCCTCGACCAGAGCGTCATCGGACTCGGCGCCGAGAACTGCGCCGACAAGGAAAAGGGCGCCTACACCGGCGAGGTGTCTGCCGAGATGGTGAAGAGCACAGGCGCACAGTACGTCATACTGGGCCACTCAGAGCGCCGCGGATACTACGGCGAGACTCCCGAAATACTGAAGGAGAAGGTGCTGCTGGCTCTGAAGAACGGCCTGAAGGTCATCTTCTGCATCGGCGAGAGCCTTGAGGAGCGCGAGGCAAACAAGCAGAACGAGGTGGTGAAGGCAGAGCTTGAGGGCAGCGTGTTCAACCTCAGCGCCGAGGAGTTCAAGAACATCATCATCGCCTACGAGCCAATCTGGGCCATCGGCACGGGCAAGACAGCCACCGCCGAGCAGGCTGAGGAGATTCACGCCTACATACGCAGTGTCGTCGCCGCACACTACGGAGAGGCCGTTGCCGACGAGACAACAATCCTCTACGGCGGAAGCTGCAAGGCAAGCAACGCGCCCGAGCTGTTCGCAAAGCCCGACATCGACGGCGGACTCATCGGCGGAGCGTCGCTCAAGGCCGCTGACTTCAAGGGCATCATCGACGCCTGGAAATAACAACAATCTGTCTGCCGGAGGTCGGCGGGCGCGCCACGGCACGCCCGCCGACCTCCGCAGGCTGTGCTTTTCTTAATTTTTTTGAACCGTAAATGAAACAATTCGCCGCTGTTATAACAATTCTCGCCTGCCTGGCGCTGTCCGGCCGGGCACAGACATTCACCGAACGACTGCAGAAAAAGGTTGCGGGCCAGGGCACGGTGACAATCCACCAGGATGCCGGCATCGACGAATTGGTAAACGGAACGGCGGGCAGGATAACGGCGTCGGACCCTGCCGCCCCGTCTGCGCGGCAGGAGGCACGCCCAGCCAAAAGCTCCGCCGGAGCGGCAGCGCGCCGCGAGGCAACCGGCGCCGAGCCGTCTGAAGGGACCGGGGCTCCCGCCGTAGACACCCGCAAGAAAGTGATGCGCGGGGCATACAGGGTGAACGGATTCCGCGTGCAGGCCTTCGCCGGAGGCAACACGCGCCGCGACAGGCAGCGGGCCGAGCAGATAGGCAATAACATCAAGCAGCATTTTCCCGACCAGCCGGTCTATGTGCACTTCTACACTCCCAGGTGGATCTGCCGCGTGGGCAACTACCGCACCTACGAGGAGGCGCACCAGATGCTCACCGAGCTGCGCAAGCTCGGCTACAAGCAGGCACTGATAGTGAAGGGGAAAATCACAATCCAATATTGATCACAATGAATCCTGAAACAGAATACCGTGACGGCATCGAGGAGCTGGCGTCACATTACAAGAGCGTGCTGTCTCTGCTGGGCGAAGACCCGGAGCGCGAGGGGCTGCTGAAGACGCCTGTGCGCGTGGCCAAGGCCATGCAGGTGCTCACGCGCGGCTACTCGATGGACGCCCACAAGGTGCTCACCGACGCGCTCTTCAAGGAGGACTACAGCCAGATGGTCATCGTCAAGGACATCGACTTCTTCTCGCTCTGTGAGCACCATATGCTGCCGTTCTACGGCAAGGCGCACGTGGCCTACATCCCCAACGGCTACATTACCGGCCTGAGCAAGATTGCCCGCGTCGTTGACATCTACTCACACCGCCTCCAGGTGCAGGAGCGCATGACCCTGCAGATTAAGGAGTGCATCGAGCAGACGCTCCGCCCGCTCGGCGTGATGGTGGTGGTGGAGGCCCGCCATATGTGCATGCAGATGCGCGGAGTGGAGAAGCAGAACGCCATAACGACCACAAGCGACTTCTCTGGCGCGTTCAACCAGGCCAAGACGCGCCAGGAGTTTATGAACCTCATCCACAGCAAATAATCGCCTGGCGGACTCCGCCGGTCAGACGCCGGGGGCGGGAAGGGCAGAACTGTGCCCCCACCGCCCCCGGCGTCTGGCTGTTGCTCCGTGTCGCTCAGCGTTTCCCCTGCTCCATGCCGAGCAGGAACCGCTTTGCTTCAAGACCGCCGCCGAAGCCCGTCAGAGAGCCGTCGGCGCCTATGACGCGGTGGCACGGCGCGAAGATACATATGGCGTTGGCGCCGTTGGCGTTGGCCACGGCACGCACAGACGTGGGCATCCCGATCCTTGAGGCCAGCGTTCCGTAAGAGATGGTGCTGCCGTAGGGTATGTTAAGAAGCTCATGCCACACCACCTTTTGGAACTCAGTGCCGGCGAAAAGCAGCGGAACGCTGAACTCACGCCGCCTGCCGCTGAAGTATTCGTCCAATTGCCGGGCGGCTTCTCCTGTCGTTTCCGTCGCCCCCTCACGGAACTCCGCCTTAAGTGCGGCCCTGAGCCTGCGCCCGACACGGCCCGGATGCAGCTCGCTTGTCCAGTTGCACAGGCAGAGCCTGCCGCCGAGCGAGCCGAGAACCAGCTCGCCGCAGGGGCTTTGGTAAAGGCGGGTTATGATTCCTTCGGCCATGTCTCAGTCTTTTTCTTTATGGTTGTCACCGTGTCTGCCGCCGCTGTCAGGCTTTCCGTCGGGCAGGGCGCACGTCGGGCAGCCATACGGCCACGACGCCAAGCAGCGGCAGCCAGGTGCTCACTTTGAATATAAAGCCGACGCTCGTCATGTCGGCCAGCCATCCGAAGAAGGCCGATCCGATGCCGCCCAGGCCGAACATCAGTCCGAAGAACACCCCCGCAATCATGCCAACCTTGTCTGGCTTCAGGTCGGTGGCATACACGACAATGGCCGAGAAGGCCGACGCTATAACCAGTCCGGTGGCCACGGCCATTGCGATTGTGCCTCCGAGGTTGAGGTAGGGCAGGGCCAGCGAGAACGGGGCGGAGCCGAGTATGGAGAAAAGAATCACGTATTTGCGCCCGTAGCGGTCGCCCAAGACTCCGCCCAGCAGCGTTCCGGCGGCAAAGGCGGCCAGGTAGGCGAACAGGCACAGCTGCGACTGCTGCACGCTCAGGCCGAACTTGCCGATGAGGAAGAACGTGAAATAGCTCGTCATGCAGGCGTTGAAGAAGTATTTCGAGAATATCATCAGCACCAGAATGGCCATGGCCTTGCGCACTGTGCGCTCCGGCAGCGAATGCGCGGCGGCCAGTGACGCGCGCCTACGCTCCCTGATGCGCTGCAGTACAAGGGCGTACCAGCGGCCCACACGGCCCAGAAGCAGGGCTGCCGCCAGCGCCGCAAGGGCGAACCAGCCCACGGCGTGCTGCCCGTAGGGAATCACCACCACGGCCGCCAGCAGCGGGCCGATGGCGCTGCCGCCGTTGCCGCCCACCTGGAATATGGACTGCGCCAGGCTCTTTCTGCCCCCGGAGGCCAGCTGGGCCACGCGCGACGCTTCGGGATGAAACACCGACGAGCCGCAGCCAATGAGCGCCACAGAGAGCAGCAGCGGCGCGAAGCCGGGCGAAAAGGCCAGAGCCACGAGCCCGGCAAGGGTGAAGCACATTCCGGCCGCGAGCGAGTAGGGCTGCGGATGGCGGTCGGCGTAGCTGCCGACAAAGGGCTGGAAGACGGACGAGGTGAGCTGGAATACCAGCGTTATCACGCCTATTTGCGCGAAGCTGAAGCCGTAAGACTCTTTCAGCAGCGGGTAGAGAGCCGGAATGACGGACTGGATCATGTCGTTAAGCAGGTGGCACGTGCCTATGGTGGCCAGTACCGCGTAGGCCGTTCCTTCCGTTAGCTGCGGGTGCCCCACTATCTTTCCCATCAGGTCTTTCATCATTGCCGGTCTCCTTTTCGTGTTGAGTTGTTCGTGTGCATTTGTATTTTTGGTGTGCCGTGGCGCGATCGTTCCGGTCGCTGGCGGGTGAAAGAGTGCTGCTCCCGCGCTTGCGGCAGATGGCGGCATACAGCTTCTTGCATCGTGTTCCGCGCCCGGTCAAGTCAGAGCCACAAGCAAAAGAAAGAGGTTGAAAATCATGCAAACTGCTGATTCTCAACCTCTTCGCCTTGTGTCGGGATTACTGGACTCGAACCAGCGACCTCACGCCCCCCAGACGCGTGCGCTAACCAACTGCGCTAAATCCCGTACACTGTGCTGTGCCTTTTTCGGCTTTGCGGGTGCAAAAGTACGCACAATATGTGGAAAATGCAAATTTCCGGGCAACCTTTTTTGCTTTTTAACACTGCTTTACCTTTCGCCCGGCCGCCGGCGGGGTGTTTTCCAGGAATCCGCCTGCGGCTGAAACGTCAGGACGCTGTGGAAGATGGCGTGGTGAAAACGCTCTTTGTTGGCAGACGGCCCACGAGCTTGATAACTTATGGTACGCGCGACAGCCGCGGCCTGCGGTAACGGGTTTGAAAAGTTTTTGTATCCGTTATCTAACGGAATCGACAAATTCCGGTAGTATGGACTTTTTAACTTTGCACCCGAAAAGTTAAGTAAATATCTCGAAAAAGAAATGGAAAAGACAAAAAGACTGTTGGCCGCAGCCACACTTGCCGCCGGAATTTCCGCCGGCGCGTGGGCAGTGACGGAGACAGAGGCCGACCTGGGCTCTGTGACCGGCCGTATCACCGACAGCGAGGAGCGGGTGCTCCCCGGCGCGTCGGTAATGGTTGTGGACCTTCACACCGGCGTGACCACCGACCTTAACGGCTACTACAAGCTGCCCGTGCTGAAGCCCGGCACGTACACGCTGAAGATTTCCTACGTGGGCTATGCGCCCATAACGCGCAAAATCACCGTCACCGACAAGAAGTCGCAGGTGAACAACTTCGTGATGAGCGAGGGCCACGAGCTGCGCGAGGTGCAGGTGGAGGGGGTGTTCAGCGGCCAGCGCCGCGCCCTGCAGCTGCAGAAGGGCAGCATGGGTGTGGCCAATGTGGTGTCGGCAGACCAGGTGGGCAAGTTCCCCGACTCCAACATCGGCGACGCCCTGAAGCGCATCAGCGGCATCAACGTGCAGTATGACCAGGGCGAGGCTCGCTTCGGCCAGGTGCGCGGAACGAGCGCCGACCTCACCTCAGTCACCGTCAACGGCAACCGCCTGCCGTCGGCCGAGGGCGACACGCGCAACGTGCAGCTCGACCTGATTCCCTCCGACATGGTGCAGACCATCGAGGTCAACAAGGTCGTAACGTCCGACATGGACGGCGACGCCATCGGCGGAGCCATCAACCTTGTCACCAAGAACACGCCCTACCGCCGCGTGCTCAACTTCATGGTCGGCTCGGGCTACAGCTGGATCAGCGGCAAGCCGCAGTGGAATCTGGGCGCCACCTGGGGCGACCGCTTCTTTGGCAACAAGCTGGGCATCATGGCCTCGGCCTCTTACCAGTACGCTCCGGGCGGCTCTGACAACACCGAGTTCGAGTACGACACCGACGACGACGCCGTGGTGCTCAAGGACATGGAGGTGCGCCAGTACTACGTCACCCGCGAGCGCCAGAGCTACTCGCTGGCTCTCGACTACCAGTTTAACCCGCTCAACAAGATTTCTTTCAAGGGAATATACAACCGCCGCAACGACTGGGAGAACCGCTTCCGCGTGCAGTACAAGGACATGGACGACGACGTGCAGGAGGTGGTGCTTGAGACCAAGGCCGGCGCCGACGACACCAAGGACGCCCGTCTGGAGCGCCAGCAGACCATGGACTTCACCCTCGACGGCGAGCACTTCATCGGAAACCTCGGCATAGACTGGGCCTTGAGCTACTCGCGGGCCACCGAGGAGCGCCCCAACGAGCGCTACGCCTCCTACCGCATGAAGGACATCGACATGGCCGGCGGACTGCGCGACGCCGGCGGACGCCACCCCTACACCTCGACGCCGCTGCCGTCGCTCGACAACGAGGACTGGGAGTTTGACGAGCTGACCAACCAGGACGAGGACATTGTGGAGAACGAGTACAAGGCGCGCCTCGACTTCGAGCTGCCCCTGGCCAAGGGCCGCTTTGGCAACAAGCTGAAGTTCGGCGGGAAATACACCCTGAAGGACAAGTCGAAGAAGGTGAGCTTCTATGAGTTCGACGGCGACGAGCTGCTGGGCGACTGGCGCAAGCAGGTGGCCTACAAGATCCGCGACGGCTTCATGCCGGGCGACTTCTACCCGCTCCACTCGCCGTTCATCAGCAAGGAGTTCATCGGCGGGCTCCAACTCAACCCATCGTTCGGCGAGGAGGTGCTCGAAGAGGAGGCCGGCAACTACGACGTGCGCGAGCAGATAACCGCCGGATACCTGCGCTTCGACCAGAAGCTCGGCAGCCGTCTTGACGCCACGCTCGGCCTGCGCGTTGAGCACACCGCGCTGAAGACCAGCGGCTTCAACTACCAGGCGTGGGAGGAGCAGGAGCTTGACGGCCAGGGCCAGCCCGTGCTCGACGACGAGGGCGAGCCGGAGATGGTGGACCGCGAGAGCATGACGCCCACCGGCGACCACAAGAACAACTACACCAACCTGCTGCCCAGCGTGCTGCTGAAGTACAAGGCCACTGACGACCTCAACATCCGCGCCTCGTTCACGCAGACCATCTCGCGCCCCAAGTACTCGGCACTGATAGCCAACAAGACGTTCAACCTGGCCGACGAGGAGGCCGTGATCGGCGACCCCAACATCGAGCCGAGCAAGGCATCCAACTTTGACCTTTCGGCAGAATACTACTTGGAGAGCGTCGGACTGGTGAGCCTCGGACTCTTCTATAAGGACATCAAGAACGTCAACGTGGAGACCATCGGCTACTACACCGGCGAGGAGCTGGGCCTCAGGGGCAACACCACCGAGTTTGAGGTGGAGCAGAACATGAACGCCTACGACGCGCGCATCTTCGGCGTGGAGGTGGGCTACCAGCGCGACTTCGGCTTCATCAGCCCCGCGCTGAAGTGTCTCGGCTTCTACGGCAACTACACCTACACCCACAGCTCAACCCGCAACTACAACCCCAGACTGGGCATCGAGGACGGCGACGACGTGAGGATGGCCGGCTCGCCCGAGCACACCGCCAACGCCTCGCTCTACTTCGAGAAGGGCGGTGCCAGCGTGAGACTCTCTTACAACTTCGCCTCTGAGTTCGTTGACGAGATGAACCTCGGCTCGCGCGCCCTCGACCGCTACTACGACAAGGTGAACTATCTCGACCTCAACGCCAGCTACACCTGGGGCAAGAGCACCAAGTTCACCGTCTTTGCCGAGGCGCACAACCTGCTGAACCAGCCCCTGCGCTACTATCAGGGCGAGCGCGACCGCACCATGCAGGTGGAGTACTACGGCGTGAAGGTAAACGCAGGATTCAAAATCAATCTTTAATAATGTTCCAATCCAGGAGGCCGGCAGCCCGGTATTGTGGCTGCCGACTTTCGTTTTTTTTCTGAGACCCGTGCGGGCGGAGGCCGCACCGCGATGTAATACATATTAAAATAATGTGGCGGCAGGCACCTTTTCAGAATGATTTCAGAATGCCTGCGCAACTTTGCGGCGTTAAACAAAAACAAGCAAAGCAATAATCAAACAACCAGACAAACAAAACAAGTTATGAAAAAGACCGAACGCATCAGACTGCAGATGCTGAAGCTTGCGGCCGCCGTGGCCGTGATGCTGTCAGTGGGCGCCGCCGCCGGCGCCCAGACTCCCGCCGACTGGGAGAAGATGGACGGCGACGTGATTGTCTACATGGGCAACGACCTGGGCCGCAACGGCTACTACGAGCAGAAGCCCGTGGCCGAGCTGATGGGCCGCATGGCCGAGACCATCGGGCCGGAGTGCGTGATAGCCGCCGGCGACGTGCACCACTTCGAGGGCGTGCGCTCCGTGCAGGACCCGCTCTGGATGACCAACTACGAGCTGATATACTCCCACCCGGAGCTGATGCTCGACTGGTTCCCCGTGCTGGGCAACCACGAGTACCGGGGCAACACGCAGGCCGTGCTCGACTACTCAAAGGTGAGCCGCCGCTGGGAGATGCCCGCCCGCTACTACACCAAGGTGATAAGCGAAGACGGCGTGAGCCTGCGCATAGTGTTCATAGACACCACGCCGCTCATCAGCAAGTACCGCCAGGAGACCGACAAGTATCCCGACGCCGCGGCGCAGGACAACGCCGCGCAGCTGGCCTGGCTCGACAGCACGCTGAAGAACGCCCGCGAGGACTGGGTCGTCGTGGTGGGCCACCACCCCATATACGCCCAGACGAGCAAGGACGACGTGGAGCGGCAGGACATGCAGCGCCAGCTGCTGCCCATTCTACACAAGTATGGCAACGTTGACATCTACGCCTGCGGCCACATTCACAACTTCCAGCACATCCGCATGCCCGGCGACAGCATCGACTACGTGGTCAACACCTCCGGCTCGCTGGCACGCAAGGTGGAGCCGACAGAGGGCACCGTGTTCTGCTCAGGCACGGAGGGCTTCTCCGTCTTCTCCGCCACGAAGAAGCAGCTGCGAATGTTTCTCGTAGACAAGACGGGCAAGGCCGTCCACACCGTGACAAAAACCAATCCTTAACGGAGGTTAAAATCGTTAAAAACAAGGGTGGAAATGGCGCTGAGATTTCGTTTTTTTGAAAATAAAAGCCACCTGGCCGCAAATACGCGCGGCATGAGTGTGCAACCGTAACTAATTGGCCCAATTAGACTTATTAGTCCAATTGGGCCAATTGTGCAACTTTTTCAGCCCCCGAGACAGCCCTTTTCAGCCCCGAAACGGCCCTTTTCGCCTTGCGGAAAGGGCTGTTTTGCTTTCCAATATAGGCCGTCTCGCCTTCCAATATAGGCCATATCGCATTGCAATAAGACCCTTTTCGCAATGCGAGACAGGCCATATTGCAAAACAAGACGCTTTTCCGCGCCCGGAAGGGGGGCAGAAGCCGCCCGGTTTTTTCTATTTCGGCGGAAAATGAAGTGTTAATTTTCGGGAGTCGGGAGACTGGAGACAGACAATAGCCCCGCGGAAATTAAGAATGAAGAATTAAGAGTTAAGAAAAATGGCTTTTGTGGCTGTCTTTCTTAACTCTTAATTCTTCATTCTTAATTCTTCCGTCTCCCATGGGGGAGAGGCCGTCGCTCCGGAATGTTGGATGCGCGTGGGCAGAAAACAGCTACAGTGGGTAGCTCTTTTAATTTTTAATTCTTAATTCTTAATTTTTAATTTTCAATTCTTCTTCATTTTCGCCCGCAGCACCTCGATGACACCCGGCAGCACCGAGATGACGATGATGGCCAGCAGCAGGAGCTTGAGGTTCTGCTGCACGAAGGGCAGGTCGCCGAAGAAATAGCCCGTGAAGCAGAAGAGGCACACCCACAGGGCGGCTCCCGTGAGGTTGTAGACCATGAAGTAATAGTAGTGCATCTTGCCCATGCCGGCCACGAACGGGGCGAACGTGCGCACTATCGGCACGAAGCGGGCCAGTATGATTGTCTTGCCGCCATACTTGCGGAAGAAGTCGTGGGTCTTGTCGAGATAGCTCTGCTTGAACACTTTCGAGTTGGGGTTGCTGAACAGCCGCCGCCCGAAGAAGTGGCCTATCATGTAGTTGCACGAGTCGCCCAGCACCGCCGCGGCAAAGACGATGAGCACCAGCCAGCCGATCTCGAGCGGTATGCCCGGCATGGCGCTGATGGCTCCGGCCACGAACAGCAGCGAGTCGCCGGGCAGGAAGGGAGTGACGACGAGGCCCGTCTCGCAGAAAATAATCACGAAGAGGATGGCGTAGGTCCACAGATGGTAGTCGCGCACGATCTCGATCATGTGCTGGTCGATGTGCAGGATGAAGTCAATGATCAGTTGAATGATTTCCATATTTGTGATTTGTTGTTGCGCAGAGAATACGCGCTTGGAAACGGCGTCGCCCGCGGGCAGCGTTCCTAAGCGTCTGCAAAATTAGGCATTTCCGCCGAACAACCGTGCCCCGTGGCGCGGAAAATGATTCCACAGGGCGCATTTTTAAGAACTTTGCGCAACTTTTATGAATTGCGCCGCCGCCTCAGCGGCGCGCGGCGAAGAAGTCTCTCATCAGCCGCGAGCACTCCTCGGCCAGCACGCCGGCCGTGACCGTGGCCCTGGGGTGCAGGGCGCTGGGGGCGAGGCGGGTGTAGCCGCGCTTCTCGTCGGGCGCGCCGTAGACCACGCGCGACACCTGCGCCCAGCCCGTGGCGCCGGCGCACATCGCGCAAGGCTCCACCGTCACGTAGAGCGTGCAGTCCGTCAGATACTTGCCGCCCAGCGTGTTGGCGGCGGCGGTGAGCGCCTGCATCTCGGCGTGGGCGGTCACGTCGCGCAGCGTCTCGGTCAGGTTGTGCGCCCGCGACAGTATGCGCCCGCGGCACACCACCACCGCCCCCACCGGTATCTCGCCCGCCTGCATGGCCCGCGCGGCCTCGGCCAGGGCCAGGCGCATGTAGCGCTCGTCTTCTTTCTGTTGTTCTTCTGCTGTCATGCGGAGTGTCTGTTGGTGCCACAAAATTAGCTCTTTTCTTTTGAATAATGGCCGAAAAGTGCTATTTTTGCATCAGAAAACATTCATGAGGCATGGCAGAGCACAACACAACAGGCCGCTGGGGCGAGGACCGGGCGGCAGAGTATCTTGAGTCGCGGGGCTACGGCATCATGGCCCGCGACTGGCGCGCGGGCCGCCGCGACATCGACATCGTGGCCCACAAGGACGGCACGGTGGCGTTCGTCGAGGTGAAGACGCGGCGCGACACCGGCTTCGGCGCGCCCGAGCAGGCCGTGGACCTGCGCAAGGTGCGCTCCATAGCGGCCGCCGCCTCGGCCTTTATAAAGCTCAACAGGATAGACGCCCGGGTGCGCTTCGACATCATCGCCGTGACAGGCTCGCCCGGGGCGGGCTGCGCCATCGACCACATTGAGAACGCCTTTGTGCCCCCGCTGCAGTGAGCGCCATGCAGGACATAGTGCTGATACACACGCCGCAGACCGACTCGACCAACCTGCTGCTGCGCCGCTACGGCGGCGAGGAGGGCCGGCTGATGACCGTTGCGACCGCCGACTACCAGACGGCGGGGCGCGGCCAGGGCCGCAACACGTGGGAGAGCGCGCCGGGCCTGAACCTGCTCGTGAGCGTGAGGCTGCACCCGCAGGGGCTGCCCGCGGCGCGGCAGTATGCGCTGACCGAGGCCGGGGCGCTGGCCGTGCGCGACACCGTGGCCCGCTATGCCGGCGGAGCCAGCGTGAAATGGCCCAACGATGTCTACGTGGGCGACCGCAAAATCAGCGGCACGCTGTCGGAGTGCGACATCAGCGGCACGGCGATACGCACCTGCACGCTGGGCATAGGGCTTAACGTCAACCAGCGCGAGTTCACCGGCGGCGCGCCCAACCCGGTGTCGATAGCGCAGCTCACGGGGCGCGACGCCGACCGCCGCGAGGTGCTCCGGCTGCTGCTCGCCCGCCTGCGCCACTACGCCGCCATGGTGGACGGCGGGCGTTACGACAGCCTGCACGGGCTGTATCTGGACCGGCTCTACCGCCGCGAGGGGCTTCACCGCTACCGCGACAGCCGGGGCGAGTTCGCGGCCCAGACCGTGACCGTGGAGCCGCAGGGGCTGCTCGTGCTGCGGCGCGAGAGCGGCGAGGTGTCAAAATACGAGTTTAAGGAAGTGAAATTCATAATCTGAACATAACAAACAAGCAGAAATGGCAAAGTACAAGAGAATCCTGCTGAAGCTCAGCGGCGAGAGCCTGATGGGCAGCCAGCACTACGGCATCGACCCGGAACGGCTGGGCGACTACGCCCGGCAGATAAAAGAGGTGGCCCTGATGGGCGTGCAGATAGGCATCGTCATAGGCGGAGGCAACATCTTCCGCGGCCTCAGCGGCGCGGCCAAGGGCTTCGACCGCGTAAAGGGCGACCAGATGGGCATGTGCGCCACGGTGATAAACTCGCTGGCGCTCAGCTCCGCGCTCGAGGCGATAGGCGTCAAGACCAAGGTGCTCACGGCCATACGCATGGAGCCGATAGGCGAGTTCTACACCAAGTGGAAGGCCATCGAGGCCATGGAGGCGGGCTACGTGTGCATCTTCTCGGCCGGAACGGGCAACCCTTACTTCACCACCGACACCGGCTCGTCGCTCCGCGGCATAGAGATTGGGGCCGACGTGATGCTCAAGGGCACCCGCGTTGACGGCATCTACACCGCCGACCCCGAGAAGGACCCCACGGCGGTGAAGTTCAAAGACATAACCTACGACGAGATCTACACGCGCGGGCTGAAGGTGATGGACCTTACCGCCACCACCATGTGCAAGGAGAACAACCTGCCGATATACGTGTTCAACATGGACGTAGTGGGCAACCTGCGCCGCGTCATGGACGGCGAGGAGATCGGAACGCTCGTGCACAACTGACAATTTTAGCAAACAAAGAAAATAGAGATTATGAGAAGAAACGGTTTGAAGGAGACGCTCCGCAGGGGCGTCTACATGATGGCTGCCGTGCTGGCGGCCTGCACAATGACGGCTTGCGGCAGCGACGACGACGGCGGCACGCCTCCGCCAGAGTTCACAACGCCCGCCTACGAGGCGTCGGCAGCCAAGTTCGACATCACAGACACCGACGCGCCGTACTCTTCGGTGGAGCTTACAGCCGGCGGAAACTACATCATCCGCCTCAGAGAGATTACCGGCAGCCCTGAGGAAGACCCCAACGTGCAGCCCGCTCCGGGGCGTGTGAGCTTTGCGGCAGGCCCTGGGCAGGTGGCGGAGGGCACCCGCGCCACCGTGTGGTCCAACATCCTCTATGGCAAATACACCAAGACCGGCGACAACGAGTACACCCTTGAGGGCTACGGCAAGCTCACCGTGACGCAGAAGGACGGCTCGGCCGTGAGCCTGCACATGGTGCGCACCGACGGACAGGAGTACACCATCAGCGGCAACAAGGCCGGAAACACGGCGACTGGCGCCAACACTGACATGCTCTGCCGCACGTGGAACATCGTGGAGATGCGTTCTTACGCACGCCTCAACGGCAACACGCTCTACGACATAACGGCAGGCTCGCTCAGCGAGCTGGTCGGAAAAATCGTGGAGTGGGGCAAGAGCATGGACGACAGCTTCTCTGAGGAAGACGTCAGCGGACTGCTCGGCGACATACCGGAGCCGCGCCAGTTCGTGTTCTCCAAGTCGGGAACGTATATGGTTCTCTATGAGAACGACATGCTGGCGGTGTCAACCTGGCGCTGGAAAGACCAGAACGCCGGCGTGATGCAGTACTCGTGGAACCCCGACACGTTCAACGACGCCTACATTGCCGGCGAGGTTACGACCGCGTTCAGCGGCAAGCGGCTGGAGATAACCGAGGTGAAGACCGACTCAGAGGACGGCTACTCCATGCAGGTGGGCGTGGTCTACATCCTTGAGGAGGCCAAATAGCCGCCGGCGGACGCACTGCGCCTGCATGGAAAAACAAGCCCGGCAGAGCATGACCGGCTCAGCCGGGCTTGTTGTTTTTATTCGCAAGCAATGTTTATTCAACATAATGATAAGAAAGATGTCATGAACAGGATCATCTCAACCGCCGCCGCGCTGCTGGCCTGCGCTGCGGTGTCGGCGCAGACGTTCACCGCAGTGGGCACAACGGAGGGTGCCGAGTGGAGAGAAAGCAAAGTGAGGATGGAGCGCAAGGCCAAGGCCGAGCCGCTGCTGGAGCTGTCGGGACAGGAGCAGGGCACGCCATTCATGCACTGGGGCCACTGCTTCAACGAGCTGGCGTGGGACGCGCTTAACCTGCTGCCGGAGGCCGACCGCGAGGAGCTGCTGCGCCGATTCTTCGCGCCAGACGGCGACCTGCGCTTCACCATGGGGCGCATACCGATGAACGCCAACGACTATGCCCGCTCGTGGTACAGTTGCGACGAGGTGGCGGGCGACTTCGAGCTGCGCCACTTCAGTATCGACCGCGACCGCCAGGCCATCATTCCCTTCGTCCGCGCGGCGCAGAAGCACGTGCCGCAAATGACGTTCTGGGCCTCGCCTTGGTCGCCGCCGAGCTGGATGAAGATAACGGGCGACTACCCCGTGCGCAGCGACAAGAAGTACAACACGTTGGACCCGCGCAAGGACTACCTGCTCTACGGCGGCGACGCGGGCGACCGCGACGACTACAAGGCGCCCACGGGCAAGACCTTTCCCAACCCGCTCTCGCAGACCGACTACATGATACAGGAGCCGCGATACCTCCAGGCTTATGCCGATTTCTTCAGCCGCTTCATCACCGAATACGCCGCCGAGGGCATCAAGATAGGCATGGTGATGTATCAGAACGAGGCCTGGAGCTACACTCCTTATCCCGGATGCGCTTGGACTCCGGCGGGCATCGTGCGCTTCAACACGCAGTATCTCGCGCCCACACTGCGCCGCGACCACCCCGACGTTGACGTTTACTTCGGCACGATAAACACAAACCGCATGAACATCATCGACAGCGTGCTCTCCGACAAGGCCATGGCCGCAGCCGTCAGGGGCGTGGGCCTGCAGTGGGAGGGCGGACAGCTGCTGCCCGCCCTGCGCGAGAAGTACCCTCAGATGCGCTTCGTCCAGACGGAGAGCGAGTGCGGCTGGGGCCGCTTCGACTGGAAATCGGGCGAGCACACCTTTGAGCGCATCAACCATTATCTGGGCAACGGCTGCGAGGACTACACCTTCTGGAACGCCGTTCTGGCCGACAGCGGCACAAGCACATGGGGCTGGCGGCAGAACGCCTTGGTGCGCGTCGATTCCAAAAAACGCACTTATACGCTCACGCCGGAGTACTATGCCGTGCGCCATTACACGCAGTTCGTGCCGCAAGGCTCGCGCGTAATAGGCTTCGTTCCGCAGGGCAAGCAGGGCCTGCCGGTGCTCGTTGTGCGCACGCCGCAGGGCAAGCTGGCCGTCATGGCGGGCAACTTCACCGACACCGTGCGCGACATTACGCTGCGCCTCGGCAAGAAGTATCTCAACGTGAGCCTCGCGCCGCACTCCATGAACACGTTCGCCGAGAGGTGAACACACAGCGCCGGGCGGCTGATCTTATGAGAAACACAAAGGCGGGGCGCCGGTTTTTGCCGGCAGCTCCGCCTTTGTGTGTATTCTTGCTCTGTCTTCCTGTGGTTTATTCAACCACGATTTCCGTCACGGCGGGCTTCATCCCCTTGGCCTTTGCCGTCACCTTGATGGTGCCGGGCTGGGCCTTAGAGCGGATGATGAGCTGCGCGCGGCCCTGGTAAACGGTGCGGCTGTCGGCCTGCCACGGCTCGTCGCTGAGCATATTGGCGTTGGCCACGCCCGCGTTTGTGCCGCTGCCCTTGACCGTGAACGAGAGCTTCAGGTCGTTCACGGGGCACACGTTGCCGTCTTTGTCGAGCGCCACATAGTCGATGTAAGCCAAGTCCAGACCGTCGGCGCGGAGCGTGTCGGCGTCGCAGGTGGCCACGATGCGGGCCGGCTTGCCCGCCGTGCGCAGCACATCCTCGCAGACCGGCTTGCCGTCGCGGTAGCCCACGGCCTTCAGCTCGCCCTCGGCGAACGCCAGCGGCCACACCAGTTCGGGCGGAGTGCCTGCCGCCGGGAGCTTCTTGCGGCCAAGGCTGCGGCCGTTGAGCAGCAGTTCGGTCTCGTCGCAGTTGCTCATCACCTGCACCTTCAGCGAGTCTCCGGCCTTGTAGTTCCAGTGTTCCTCAAGCTGAATCCACGTCATCTTCAGGTCGTTCCACACGAGCGAGCCTTGCCCCTTGGCCGGGCGGGTGACTATCTTGACCATAGGCTCAGGCCAGTAGAAGCTGCGCACGCTCTGTCCGAGCGGCTTTACGCGGTTGGTGAAGTCCACGAGGCCGCGCGTCCACCCCTTCGACGGCCATCCGAACGACTCGCCGATGTAGTCGGTGCCGCCCCAGTAGAAGTGGCCGATGGGGTAGGAGTGGTTGTAGTTGAAGTAGTTGTAGCCCAGGTCGCCCACGGCAAGCTCGCCCGCCATGAACATGAGCTGCGGGTACTTCTTGTGATCCTCATCCCAGAAACGCTCCAGGTAGTTGGTTGAAACGATGTCGGTGTAGAACTCAAACTGGTGCGGGTCGGCCGCGAGCCACTTCGCCATGTCCTTCTTCTCGCGCGTGTCGCCGTAGCGGTTTGGGTACTGGCTGTAGGTGATTTTGCGCGAGGGGTCAATCTTGCGCGTGTGGTCCACGAGCATCTTCAGCATCTCCACGCCGCCCTTGCGCGTCTTGTCGGCCTGTATCTGCTGGTAAACCTCGTTGCCCACGCTCCACATTATCACCGATGGATGGTTGCGGTCGCGCTCCATCTGCGTGCGTATGTCGCGCAGGTGGAGGTTGCCCATCTTCGCCCCGCGCCCGTAGAAGCTGTCCTCCCACTTGTCGAAGAACTCGTCAACCACCAGCACGCCGTGGCGGTCGGCCCAGTCGAGCACGTAGCGCGGGTAGGCGTTGTGCGACAGTCGGATGCCGTTGCAGCCCATGTCGCGCGTCAGGGCGGTGAGGCGGCGGTCCCAGGCGGCGTCGAACGAGGCCGTGCCGAGCGGGCCGAGGTCGGTGTGCAGGCACACTCCGTTGATATATACGCGCCGCCCGTTCACGATCAGGCCGCTGTCGGGGCTGAACTCAATGTCGCGAATGCCGAAAGAGGTCTCATAGGTGTCTGTGGGTGCGGCCGGCGGAACGGTCTGTCCGGCGGCGGATGCGGGATATTTGCCGAGCGTGAACACACGGCTCACGGCCTTGTAGAGCACGCCCTTGCCCACATCCCAGAGCTGCGGCTGCGGCACGCGGATGTCCTGCCGGAAGGTGAAAGTCTCGCCAGGGCCGAACGGCGCGGCGGCCTCGCGCGTGGCCACGGTGCGCCCCTGCGGGTCGATGATGTCGGTCACGAGGCGGCAGAGCACCGAGTCGCGCCTGCCGTTGCTCACAGCCGTCTCTATGGCCACGAGCGCACGGTCGGCCGAAATCTTCGGCGTGGTTACGTAAGTGCCGTTCCACGCCACGTGCACGGGGTCGAGCACGTGGAGCCACACGTTGCGGTTGATGCCCTCGCCGTTGTACCACCGCGAGCTTTTATTATATGTATTGTCGTATGACACGGCCACCACGTTGTCGCCCTCGCGCAGCATATCGGTTATGTCGTGCGTGAAGTCGATGTAGCCGTTGGGATGCTCGCCGCCGCAGGCGATGCCGTTCACGAACACGCGGGCGTCGCGGTAGACGCCCTCAAACTCCAGCACCACGCGCCGCCCGCGCCACGCCGGGTCGTAGCTGATGTGCTTGCGGTACCACCCGCGGCCCAATGGCAGGAAGCCGACGCGCGAGCTTGCGCCGTCGCCTTTCTGCTGGAAGGCGTGGTGTACGGCAGCGTCGTGGGGCAGGTCCACCGTCTGCCACTTGCTGTCGTCAAACTGCGCGGCCTCCGCTCCGGCCACGTTCTCACGGATGAACTTCCATCCCAAGTTGATGTTCACTTTCTCGCGGGCCACTGTTGCGAGACACACGGCGAGCGCGGCAATAGCCGCAAAGAGTTTTCTGCTCATGGTCTTCAGTCTTTATTTTTGTTTGCTGTTGAATATTTTCAATATGAATTGTCTCTCAATTTGCCAAATGTTCGAATATTTGACTTGTGGAGAACGTACTTGGCAAGTTGCTGATGTTCAATTTTCAATTGCCACATCTTTTGTCTGTCGCTTTGTTTTGCAAGTGCAAATTTACTTGTTTTTGAGCATGGCGGATGTGCCTGTATTCTACAAAAGAGTGCAAATTACTACGTTTTACGGGTCTTTTCAAAACGAATATTCTCAATTTGCCAAATGTTCAAATATTTGTATGGCGTGTCTCGCATACAGTCTAAGGGCGCCCCGACGCGGACTCCAGAACACCCGGTTGCTTGCTGGATTCCGCGTTGGGGCGCCCTTAGACTGTATGCGAGACACGCCCCCTAAGGAGAACACAACTTGGCAACTTGTGGATGTTCAAATTTTTTTTGGCATAACACGGTTCTCATAGAGTTCTCAAAAGTTCTCATGTGGTTCTCAACCGGTTCTCATTGAGTTCTCAAAAGTTCTCATGTGGTTCTCAACCGATTCTCATAGAGTTCTCAAAAGTTCTCATGTGGTTCTCAACCGGTTCTCATTGAGTTCTCAAAAGTTCTCATGTGGTTCTCAACCGGTTCTCATTGAGTTCTCAAAAGTTCTCATGTGGTTCTTAACCGGTTCTCATTGAGTTCTCAAAAGTTCTTTTCTCTTTCGGTGATGTTTTCCGTGCCGGTTGTCTTAATGTGCCCGTTCCGTGGCTTGCGCGGGTGCGGTTCAGGGCTGTTGTAAATGTTTTTGTAAATACTTTCATGGTTTCCCTGTGTGTTTACAAAACTGTTTACACGGGCTGTGAACTGTTTTCTTATAGTTTACAAAACAGTTTACAACTGCGCATGGGCGCCCCAATGTGTTTGCAAAACGGTTTACACCGTGCTGTCGGCTGCCTCCGTCTCGGCTTGTGCGCATTTCCTGCGGACGAGGGAGCAGGATTGTTTTGTTGTATGATATTGGCACGTTTTTGCCATGAGAGGCTTGTGCTTCCGGGCTGTCTCGGCTGGGGCTGTGTTGGCGGGCGTTGCGTTTTCCGGGCAGAAAAGAGCGGGAATGCGTATTAACGTTTATTGGCAACGCTTAAATTTATGGTGGTTTGGGCCGCTCAAATTTCGCGTATTTTGAAATAAAAATATTTTGTCTGCAAATGCGGCAGCCATGAGTGTGCAATCGTAAACTATTGGCTTTATGGGACTTATAAGTCATATAAGCCTTATTGTGCAATAAAATCAGCCTCCGAAACCACCATTTTCAGCCCCCAAAAGGGTCTTTTTTGCCCTCTGAAAATGGTCGTTTTGCCCTCCAATATAGGCCATATCGCATTGCGAAAAGGGTCATATTGCAATGCAATATAGGCCGTTTTGCAAAATCGGGCAGCCTTTCCGGCGGTTCAAGACGCTTTTTCCGGCTCTCCGTTTTCTATTTCTCTGTTTTCTGAAGTGTTAAATTCAGGAGAATGTCAGCACCCGTCCGGTGGCGCGTGGCACACCCGGTGTTTGCGGGTTGAGGCCTTTGCCATGACGCTGCATGATGGCGTCCGGGCGGCGGAATAAGCCGTTGTGAACTGCCTCGCGGTCTGTTCACAGTGCCATAATAATACATTTTCGTGCGCCAAAGCTGTGCCGTCTCATGTTTTTTCACTATTTTTGTGGTGCTTGTTCTATATATTATTGTGTACTCATTCCGCAGAGACGCTGAGCGGTATGTGCTGTGTCGCCGTCGGCGCGTCATGTGCTTCTGGGCGGCAATCTGCGGATATTCATAAACAGACAATGGCTGAGGTTATGCGAAAGATGAAATTCATTGTGGCTCTTCTGCTTGCGGTGTGCTTTGTTCCGGCGCAGGGTGAGAAGTCTGGCGCGGCCGGCGGGTGGTCGGCGCAGCGGGTCTCGTCGGCCGACGGGCTGCCGAGCAACACCGTCAACGATATGGCCCAGGACTCTTTGGGCTATGTGTGGATGGCCACAGGCAACGGCCTGTGCCGCTACGACGGTTTCCGCGCCGCCGCCATGCAGGATGTGAGCTGTGACCGCTCGGTCTATATCGAGCCTAACATGGCCCAAGTGGTGGTCGACGAGGGCAACAGTGTGGTGTGGGGGCGCACCTCGGCCAACGTCATTGTGTGCTTCGACAGGCTCTCCGGGCGCTTTGCCGACTACACCGGGCGCGGCGACTACCGCAGGCCCTACGGGCGGGTGGTGGTGGCCGGTGGCGCCGCCTGGCTCTACGGCGCGGGCTCGGGCGTGCGCCGCGTGGTGCGCTCCGGCGGCGGCTTTTCCTGCACCGACTACCGCACCGAGCTTGGCAACCTGCCCGACAAGGCCATTCTTGACGTCTGCGCCGACGCCGCAGGCAATGTGTGGCTGCTCACGCGGCGCGGCGTCGTGGTCGTGGCTCCCGACGGGCGGAGCACAATCCGTCTGGCCGGGCGGCGGCTTGAGGCCTGCGTGGCCTATGGCGGCGGCGTGCTCGTGATGGACAGCGGCGGCACCATCCACGTGTTCGACGGCGGGCGCAAGGCCGTCGGGACGGTGCGCGTGCCCGCATTTGCGGCGGTCGCCGACGGCGGTTGCCGCGCCTCGTTCATGTGGGGCGGGAGCTGGCTGATGGTTTGCGGCGGGCGGACCGTGACCGTCGATCCGCGCGGCGGGCGTCTTGAAGTGCCCGCCGCGCTGCAGCTCGACGGCCCTGTGGAGTGCCGCAGCGTGGGCGGCGGCTGCCGGACGCTGGCCAACAGGCGCGGCGATGTTCTGCTGCTGGCCCCCGGCGGCACTGTGCGCAGTATCCGTCTGGAGGCCGGCGCAGGCCCCGCGTCGGCGCGCGGTCTGCGGGTCAGGGCGGCCATGAGCGGCGGACTGCTCTATATGGCCACTAATGGCGGCGGACTGTTCGTGTATAGTCCGGCTGACGGACATATGGTGGTCCGCATGAGTGGCGGCCGTGGCAGCGCCCCGGTCTCCGATATGCTGCAGACCGTAATGGCCGCACGCGACGGCACGGTGTGGGTGGGCAGCGAGGGCGTGGGCGCGACCTGCCTGTGGCGCCAGCGCCGCACGGACGCCCGCTATATGCTTCCCGCCGGGCAGGGCGGCAGCGAGCTTGGCAACATAATACCGCTGGTGGCTCCGGCGGAGCGCGGACTCGTGGCCGTGGCCACGCGGGCGGGCGGCTTCAGCAGGCTCGACCCGTCAGCCGGCACGTTCGCCTCGGCCGGCCCGGCGGGAACGTTGGTCTATGCCTTTCTTGCAGACCGCGACGGCCACACATGGGTGGGCACGCGCGGCGACGGGCTGTATGTCGACGGCGTGCGCTACTCTATGGGCGGCGGCGCAGGCTCGCTCAGCTCCGACGACATCTTCGACATCGCGCAGGACAGCGCGGGGCGGGTGTGGATAGCCACCTGGGGCGGAGGCCTGCTCATGGCCCGCCGCAGCGCTTCCGGCTCGCTCTCGTTCGTGAGGATGCTCGACCGCTCGGCCGACGAGCGGCGCGTCCGCAGCGTCTGCTTCGACAGCGGCGGCATGATGTGGGTGGCCACGTGCGCCGGGCTCTATGCGGCCGACACGCGGCGCGGCGTAAGCGGGACCGCGTCGTTCACCCGCTATTCGGCCTCCGACGGCAATTTCCCGATAACAAACATTATCTGTCTGGCCTCGCTGCGCGACGGAACGCTGTGTGTCGGCGGACTCGGCTGCGGACTGATTCTGGCGCGGCGCAACCCCGCCGACGGCACACTGGCGACCACGGCGGTGACGACGGCCCGCGGACTGGCCAGCGACAACGTGCGGTCTGTGGTAGAAGACAGCTTCGGCTACGTCTGGGCGGGTACGGAGGAGGGCATATCGCGCGTCAATCCGCGCAACGCCGTCGCCACGGCCTATAAGTTCGGCGCCACGCCCGGGGCGAACGTGTTTACCGAGGGGGCGGCCATGGCCGCCTCTGACGGCACGCTGCTCTTCGGAACTTTCGGCGGAGTGCTGGCCGTAAGGCCTGCCGCCCCTGCGCGGGCCGGCGCGGCGGCAGCCCCGCCGCGCATTACCGACGTGCTCATAGACGGCAGCCCGGCTGCCGGGATTGACGGTGTGGCGCGGCTGCTCGGCAGCCGCAGCCAGAGCGGCGCGGCCATAGAGCTGCCCCACGACCGCAACAGCATCGAGATATTCTTCTCAAACATGGACTACGCCCGCGCCTCGTCGTCGTTCTTCATGTACCGTCTTGAGGGCGCCGACACACGTTGGCGCACCGCTACTGACGCTCCCCGCGCGAGTTATTCCAACCTGCCGCCAGGCCGCTACACGTTCCGCGTGCGCTCGATGACGGCCGACAGCCGCTGGAGCGCAGACACTGTGGTGGCCCTGACCGTGCTCCGCCCGTGGTGGGCGAGGTGGTGGGCGTGGCTCATTTACGCCTCGGCGGCATCGGCTCTGGCCGCTTATCTGTATCTGCTGTGGCTGCGGGGCTTCAAGCTCCGCCAGCAGATGGAGGGCGAGAGGAAGATGAACGAGTTCCGCATCGGCCTGTTCACAAGCATCGCCCATGAGTTCCGCACGCCTCTTGCGCTGATTCAGGGCGCGGCGGACAGCCTGCGGGGGGCTGACGGACAGTCTGTCTCACGAAGCGCGCTGGGCACTTTGAGGCGCGGGGTGGGGCGCCTGCGCCGTCAGGTCGATATGCTTCTGGAGTTCCGCCGCGCCAGCACGGGCAGTCTGAGGCCGTCCGTCGGCGATGCCGACATGGTGGGGTTCGTGCGCGACATAGTGCACGACTTCCGCCTGGCCGCGCGTCAGAAGGGGCTCACGCTGACGTTTCTGCCCGCCGCCGGGAGTATTGTCGTGCCGTTCGACAGCCGGATGGTCGAGACGATAGTGTACAACCTGCTTTCCAACGCGGTGAAATACACCCCCGAGGGAGGCTCTGTGACCGTGCGGCTCAGGCTCGGCGGCGGGAGGGTGAGGCTGAGCGTGGCCGACACCGGACCCGGACTGTCGCCCGAGCAGCGCTCGCGCCTCTTCCGTCCGTTCATGCACGGCTATGTCAGCTCGGGCGGAATGGGCATCGGGCTTTACACCGCCCACAGCATGGCCGAGGCGCACCGCGGGCGGCTTGATTGCGAAGAGGCGCCCGGCGGGGGCTGTCTGTTCACGCTGACTCTGCCCGCCGCCATTGAGGCTTACGCTGAAGACGAGCGCGGCACAGGCTTGATGGCTCCGCCCGCCGCCCGCGACGGAGCCGCCGGCGAGGACATACGCGAGATGCTTCCGCGCCCGCTTAACGACGTGGTGGTGGCCGTTGTGGAAGACGACGCCGACCTCTCGGCCCAGCTTCAGGCCGGTCTTGGCGTTTATTTCGACGTGCGCTGCCACGCCACGGGGCGCGCCGCGCTCGACAGCGTGGCCGCCGAGGGGGCGCGGCTTGTGGTGTGCGACGTGATGCTGCCCGACATCGACGGCTACGAGGTGGTGCGCCGCCTGCGCCAGAGCGAAGCCACACGGGGCGTGCCGGTGATAATGCTGACCGCGCTCGACGGCGCGGCGCACCGCATCAGGGCCTACAAGGCAGGGGCAGACGGCTGCATGGGCAAGCCGTGCGACTTGACACTGCTCGCCGCCATGGCCGCCAGGCTGATGGAGCGGGGGGCGGCCGGCGGCGGCACCGTGGCAAATGCCGGCGGAGAGAAAGACTCCGGCGCGGACGGAGGGGGCGGGGCTTTGGTGATGTCGAAGGCCGACAGGGCGTTCATCGACAGCGCGAGGGCGGTGGTTGAGCGGCGTGTGGCCGACCCAGGCTTCACCGTAGACGCGCTGGCCGAGGCTCTCGGCGTGGGCCACACCACGCTTTACACAAAGATGAAAGCCCTGCTGGGCACCACGCCAAACAAGTTTCTGATGGGCGAGAGGATGCGGATGGCCGCCGAGATGCTGCGCGAGGGCGGCATGACGGCGGCCGAGGTGGGCGACAGGGTGGGCATTGCCAACCGTTCGTACTTCTTCAAATGCTTTAAGGAACACTACGGGGTGACCCCGCAGCAGTGGCGCAAGGCGGCGGGGTGAGGGCTGCGCGGGCGGTCAGATGCCGTGGTTTACGAGCAGGTAGAAGACCAAAGCCCAGTCTTGGTCGTTGGCGAAGGCGTCGAAGCGGTGCGCCCGCTGCCCGTCTACCATGCGTGGGTTGACGAACGCGCAGCTGGCCGAGCCGTCCTCGAAGAACTGGCACAGGTTGTTGCGCACGATGTTTTCGGCCCGCCGTTGGTACGACTCGTCGCCCGTACACTTTGCGTAATAATAGTAGGCGGAGGCGTTTATGGCGCTCCAGTAGTGCGGGTAGGTGTCGCCGAAGAGCTGGTGCTTGCCGAACCAGTAGCCGTCCCAGTGGCGCAGCGCAATCTCGTTCATGTTGTAGGCGGGCTGCCGCGCGGTGAAGGCTTCGAGCGCGGGCATCATCATCCGGGCGCATTCCAAGTAGCGTTCTTCCTTTGTGGCAAGGTTCATCTCGCAGAGGAACTGCACCGCCGGGCCTATGATGCTCTGCTCGTAGTTCACCTCGTGGCGCGGGAAGTCAAGCCCGTTCTTTGCGAATGCGTCAGCCGTGGCCTTGTAGTCGGCCAGCAGTGTGTCGTGCTCGGCGGCCATCCCGGCCTCGGCCAGGGTCTTCAGGCTAAGCGTGACGGGAATGTCTATGGCGTAGAAGCCGTAGCCGAAGCGGCGGAAGAAGGCGCGCATCGTGCCGTAGCCGTCGCGCGCGTACTGCTTGTCGCCGGTCAGGCCGTACATCCGGAAGTACAGGTCGGCAATCCAGGGGTAGTTGTATCCGCGGTTCTTTCCGCCGTGGCCCACGCGCGAGAACGTGGTGTAGTCGGCGCGTTGCAGCTCCGTGCGCAGGAACGCGGCGTAGCGCCGGAGCGACTGCAGCTGGCGGTCTGACGGGTGGAGGGCCTGCCATTGGGCTATGAGCACGCCCATGCCGACGCGCTCGCGGCCCTCGTCGGTGTCGGAGCTGGCGCGGCTGTCGTCGTTGAGGTAAATCTTCTGCGTCTCGTTGTCGTACACCATGTATGCCCCGCAGCGCGCGTCGGCAGTGTCGTTCATCTGCTGGCGGCCGATGATGAAGTCGACGCGCTTCTGTATAAGCCCTTCGTAGGAGCTTACGCCGAGCAGCCGCGCGAAGGTGACCTTGCCCGGGGCGTACTCAAACGGCACGTCCATCGGCCCCGGGTTTTCTATCTTCACCGTCTTTGTCTGCACGCCGCCCTTCGTCATGGCGGCCACTTCGGCCATCTCGCCTACCTCGTAGACATACTTCGGACTGGTAATGATGGCTCCGCCAAGAGCCATGACGCGCTCGTTGAACTCCGCCTCGGAGTCGTAGCGGAACACCGTCCAGCCCACCCGCGTGCTCTCGCCTGGGGCGAGAATCTTGTTCTGCGGGCAGAGGGCTATCACGCCGCGGTTGTTCGACGAGCCTTTGTCCTGGCCGCGCTCCCACACGTCGTAGTCGTAGACGCGGCCCTCGGTGAGCGCCAGCCCCAAGCCGTCGCCGCGCCCGCTCATGCGCACCGCCCTCACGTAGGCTGTGCTGCCGCCCGTCCAGATGTGGGCGTGGCACCGCCGGGTCATGCAGGTCCTGGCGTCGGGATAGTTGTCGTTGAAGGGCGTGTAGATGCCGATGTCCGTCAGGCGCACCTCCGCCGCGCTGCCGTTGGTGAAGGTGTAGGTCTCGCTGAAGCCCCCGTCGGCCTTGGCTCGGCTCACGCTGACGGTCACAGGGCCGGCCTTGTAGGTGGCGCTCAGGCCGCCGTTGCCTGTGGTTTCGGGCTTGCGCCACTCATGGTGCTGCCCGTTGGCGGTGAGGTAGCCCAGCCCCCAGCCGTATTTTTCGGTCATCCAAGGGTACTGCGAGCCGTCGGTGCGCAGCATCCAGTCCATCCCGGTGGTGTCGCCCTCGATGGTTATCGAGGCCAGCGAGCCAGTCTCGGGGTTCACAGTGTAGGTGGCGTCTTGCGCCGCCGCGGCAGATGCCACAGCCGCCAGAGCCATTGTGAAGAGTGCCTTTGCTTTCATTGTGTTTTTTGATTTGGTTTGTGTGAGTTGTGGTTTTCTGCGCAAAGTTACTAATAATATTCCTAAACCGCAAGTGCCGCTGTGGCGTATTTGGCGGCAAGCTGTCGCTGGCGCAGCCGCGATTTGCGCGCGCGGACACTGCGCCATCGCGCCGATTTGGCTTAAAGACAAATTTACAAAAGTTAAAAATCGCGCGTTTCTGCACCCCAAAAAATCGCGTATTTGAAAATAAAAAACTCTTGCCCGCAAATTCGGGCAATATGAGTGTGCAATCGTAACTGATTGGCCTTATAGGACTTATTGGTTCAATAGACCTGATTGTGCAATAGAAACAGCCTCCGAAACATCCCTTTTCAGCCCCCAAACGGCCTTTTTTCGGCCTGCAAAAAGGGGCATATCGGTCTCCAATATAGGCCATATCGCAATGCGAAAAGGCCAATATCGCAATGCAATATGACCCTTTTTGCAAAATCGGCGGCTGTTTTTGGCAAAACAAGCGGGCAAAAACCGCCCGGAAATTTCTATTTCGGCTGAAAACGAAGTGTTAAATTCAGGAGGCAGAAGGCAGGAGACGGGAGACCGACAGCAGCCCATGGGGGCTGTTCTTCTTAATTCTTAATTCCTAATTCTTAACTCACAACTCTTAATTCTTGACCCAATTATTTTGCCAGTCGGCCGAAAAGGCTTATCTTTGCATAGCACAAGGTGCGCCCGCGCGGCAGCGGGCGCGGCGCGGGCTTGCGCCAGAGCGCAGGCCTGGCGGCGCCGGCGGGCGCGAGGGCACCCGCCGCATACTCACGATTATAAAACAAAAAATTTCAGAATAAGGCATGATACTTTTTTTCAGAACTCCGCAACAGAGCGTGATTGCAACAGAGACTGACCACCAGCTGAGTCAGGACGAGATCAGAGAATTGTGTTGGCTTTACGGCGGCGCCACCCTTGAGGAGGGCGAGAGCCTGCCGGGCTGCTTCGTAGGCCCGCGCCGCGAGATGGTCACTCCGTGGAGCACCAACGCCGTGGAGATAACCCAGAACATGAGCCTCGGCGGCATATCGCGCATCGAGGAGTACTTCCCCGTGGCGTCGAAGGACGCCGACCACGACCCGATGCTGCAGCGCATGTACGACGGGCTGGACCAGACGGTGTTCACCGTGAACCACGAGCCGGAGCCTATAAAGCACGTTGAGAACCTCGAGGAGTACAACGAGCAGGAGGGTCTGGCCCTCTCGAAAGAGGAGATAGAGTATCTGCACAAGATAGAGGGCGAGCTGGGGCGCCCCCTCACGGACTCCGAGATATTCGGTTTCGCCCAGATAAACAGCGAGCACTGCCGCCACAAGATCTTCGGCGGCACGTTCATCATCGACGGCAAGGAGATGGAGTCGAGCCTCTTCGCCATGATCAAGAAGACCACGGCGGAGAACCCCAACAAGATTCTGTCAGCCTACAAGGACAACGTGGCCTTCGCCCGCGGCCCCGTGGTGGAGCAGTTCGCCCCCAAGGACCAGTCAACGAGCGACTACTTCGCAGTGAAGGACATCGAGAGCGTGATCTCGCTCAAGGCCGAGACCCACAACTTCCCCACCACCGTGGAGCCGTTCAACGGCGCCGCCACCGGCACCGGCGGCGAGATACGCGACCGCATGGGCGGCGGCACCGGCTCGTGGCCCATCGCCGGCACAGCCGTCTACATGACCGCATACCCGCGCCTTGAGGCCGGCGCCACGGCCGACGGCGCCGACGGCGCGCGCGACTGGGAGCGGATTCTGCCCGTGCGCAAGTGGCTCTATCAGACCCCCGAGCAGATTCTCATCAAGGCGTCGAACGGCGCGAGCGACTTCGGCAACAAGTTCGGCCAGCCGCTCATCTGCGGCAGCGTGCTCACCTTCGAGCACAAGGAGGGCGACGAGAAGTATGCCTACGACAAGGTGATAATGCTCGCCGGAGGCGTGGGCTACGGCACGAAGCGCGACTGCCTGAAGAAAGAGCCCCAGAAGGGCAACAAGGTGGTGGTCGTGGGCGGCGACAACTACCGCATCGGACTCGGCGGCGGCTCCGTCTCGTCGGTAGACACAGGCCGCTACAGCAACGGCATCGAGCTTAACGCCGTGCAGCGCGCCAACCCGGAGATGCAGAAGCGCGCCTACAACCTCGTGCGCGCGCTCTGCGAGGAAGACGTGAACCCCGTTGTCAGCATCCACGACCACGGCTCGGCAGGCCACCTCAACTGCCTCTCGGAGCTGGTGGAGGAGTGCGGCGGCCGCATAGACATGACCAAGCTGCCCATCGGCGACAAGACCCTGAGCGCCAAGGAGATAATAGCCAACGAGAGCCAGGAGCGCATGGGCCTGCTCATCGACGAGAAACACATAGACCACGTGCGCCGCATAGCCGAGCGCGAACGCGCCCCGATGTATGTCGTTGGCGAGACAACGGGCGACGCCCACTTCTCGTTTGTGCAGGGCGACGGCGTGAAACCGTTCGACCTCGACGTGGCGCAGATGTTCGGCCACTCGCCAAAGACGGTGATGACCGACGTGACCGTGGAGCGCCACTACGCCGACGTGGACTACACCAAGGCCGGCGCCACCGGCCGTGACATTGAAAAATATCTGGAGAATGTGCTCCGGCTGGAGGCCGTGGCCTGCAAGGACTGGCTCACAAACAAGGTGGACCGCTCCGTGACGGGCAAGATTGCGCGCCAGCAGTGCCAGGGCGAGCTGCAGCTGCCGCTTAGCGACTGCGGCGTGGTTGCGCTCGACTACCGGGGCCGCAGCGGCATAGCCACAGCCCTGGGCCACGCCCCGCAGGCCGGGCTTGCGTCGCCCGAGGCGGGCAGCGTGCTCTCCGTGGCCGAGGCTCTGACCAACATCGTGTGGGCGCCGCTGGCCGACGGCATGGAGAGCCTGAGCCTCTCGGCCAACTGGATGTGGCCCTGCCGCTCGCAGAAAGGCGAGGACGCCCGCCTCTACTCGGCCGTGAAGGCCCTGTCTGACTTCTGCTGCGCCATCCATGTCAACGTGCCCACGGGCAAGGACTCGCTGTCAATGACGCAGCAGTATCCCGACGGCACGAAGATTATAGCCCCCGGAACGGTCATCGTCTCGGCCGGAGGCGAGGTGAGCGACGTGCGCAAGGTGGTGTCGCCCGTGCTTGTCAACGACAAGAACGCCTCGCTCTACCACATCGACTTCTCCTTTGACAGCCAGCGGCTCGGCGGCAGCGCGTTCGCGCAGAGCCTCGGCCGCGTGGGCGACGACGTGCCCACGGTGAAGAACCCCGACTATTTCTGCGACGCCTTCAACGCCGTGCAGGAGCTGATACGCCGCGGATGGGTGATGGCCGGCCACGACATCTCGGCCGGCGGACTCGTCACCACGCTGCTCGAAATGTGCTTCGCCAACACCACCGGCGGCCTGCACGTCAACCTGCACGACCTCTGCCAGGACGGCGACATCGTGAAGACGCTCTTCGCCGAGAACCCCGGCGTGGTCATCGAGGTGGCCGACGAGCACAAGTATGAGTTTAAGAAGCTGATGGAAGACCTCGGCGTGGGCTACGCCAAGATTGGCTACCCCATGCCAAAGGAGCGCGGCCTCGTGCTGAAACTGGGCGACTTTGAGCACACGCTCGACATCGACGCCCTGCGCGACGTGTGGTACAGCACGTCACATCTGCTCGACCGCGACCAAAGCAGGAACGGCTGCGCCGACCGGCGCGCGGCAAACTATAAGCGCCAGCCGCTGAGGCTCGGCTTCAACCGCGGCTTCACGGGTCTCATGTCGTCATACGGCATCAGCCCAGACCGGCGCACGCCGAGCGGCGTGAGGGCCGCCATAATCCGCGAGAAGGGCACCAACGGCGAGCGCGAGATGGCCTACTCGCTCTATCTGGCGGGCTTCGACGTGAAGGACGTGATGATGACCGACCTCATCAGCGGGCGCGAGACGCTCGACGACATCAACATGATTGTGTTCTGCGGAGGATTCTCCAACAGCGACGTTCTCGGCTCGGCCAAGGGCTGGGCGGGCGCGTTCCTCTTCAACCCCAAGGCCAAGGAGGCGCTCGACCGCTTCTACGCCCGCCCCGACACACTGTCGCTCGGCGTGTGCAACGGCTGCCAGCTGATGATGGAGCTGGGCCTCGTCACGCCCTCTGACGACAAGCAGGGCCGCATGCTCCACAACGACTCGCGCAAGTTCGAGTCGGCTTTCGTCGGCGTGGACGTGCCGCGCAACGACAGCGTGATGTTCGGATCGCTCAGCGGCTCGAAGCTCGGCATCTGGGTGGCCCACGGCGAGGGCAAGTTCTCGCTGCCTTACCCTGAGGACCACTACAACGTGGTGCTGAAGTATTCCTACGCCGAATACCCCGGCAACCCCAACGGCTCTGACTACGCCGTGGCAGGAATCGCCTCGGCCGACGGACGCCATCTGGCCATGATGCCCCACCTGGAGCGCGCCATCTTCCCATGGCAGAACGCCTGGTATCCGCAGAACCGCCGCGAGCGCGACGAGGTGACGCCGTGGATCGAGGCCTTCGTCAACGCCCGTAAGTGGGTGGAGGAGCACACAAAGTGAGGCTGATTTTCCCTTGAGGTTTGGGAGTCTTAGGAGTCATAGGAATCCTAAGTCTCCCAAACCTCATTTAAAATTAAGACCAGATGCGCAACATTTACATCGAGACCTTCACCACCTTCTTCCGCATCGGCATGTTCACCTTCGGCGGAGGCTACGCCATGATTCCGCTCATAGAGCAGGAAGTGGTGAACCGCCACAAGTGGGTGACAAAGGAAGAGATGATAGACCTTATCGCCATCTCGCAGAGCTGCCCGGGCGTGTTCGCCATAAACCTGAGCACGTTCATAGGCTACCGCCTGCGCAAGACGCGCGGCGCGCTCTGCACTTCGATAGGCACGGCGCTGCCGTCGTTTCTCTGCATACTGCTCATAGCCATGTTCTTCCACCAGTTTGAGGACAACCCCGTGGTGGCGGCCATCTTCCGGGGCATCCGTCCGGCGGTTGTCGCGCTGATAGCCGTGCCCACGTTTGACCTGGCGCGGAGCGCGAAAATCAACATCGCCAACTGCTGGATTCCCGTTGCCGGGGCGCTGGCCATCTGGGCGTTCGGCGTCTCTCCCATTCTGATAATACTCATCGCGGCAGTCGGCGGCTACGTTTACGGCAAATACATCAAACCCACTGAGCAATGATTTTTGTCCATCTGTTCGTCACTTTCTTCTTCATCGGACTCTTCGGATTCGGCGGAGGCTACGGCATGCTGTCTCTGATACAGGGCGAGGTGGTGCACCACTGGCACTGGATGACCACGAGCGAGTTTACCGACATTGTGGCAATAAGCCAGATGACGCCCGGCCCCATAGGCATAAACAGCGCGACCTACTGCGGGTTCACCGCCGTGCACAACGCCGGCTACGGCTATTCCATGTCGGTTGTGGGCAGCGCGCTGGCCACGTTCGCACTGATGTTGCCGTCTGTTGTCCTCATGATCCTCATCAGCCGGCTGTTCATCAAGTATATGAGCACATCCGTGGTGCAGTCTGTCTTCGCCGGACTCCGCCCCGCCGTCGTGGGACTGCTTGGCGCGGCCACGCTGCTGCTGATGACCCGCGAGAACTTTTCCGCGCCCGAGGAGAATCCCTGGCAGTTCTGGATCAGCGTCGCCCTGTTCATGTTCACGTTCGTGGGAGCGAAGTTCCTGCGCATAAACCCCATCAGGCTGATTGTCTATTCCGCGTTCGCCGGACTGCTTTTGCTCTATTAGAATTTTTGGCTTAAGTATCCATAAGATGAAAATCCAGATTACACTTGCCGCCGCGCTGCTGGCCGTGGCGGCCGCCGCGCAGGAGGCCAAGCCCCACCGCCGCCACTCGTTCAGCACAGACACGCTCATGGTTCACGACCCGGTGATGGCCGTTGAGGGCGGAGTCTTCCACGTGTTCAGCACCGGCAACGGCCTGCAGCACGCCACATCGCCCGACCGCCGCACGTGGACTGTCCACGCCGAGCCTGTGCTGGGCAGCATTCCGGCGTGGACCCGCGACTCCGTGCCGGGCTTCCGCCGTCATGTATGGGCGCCCGACGTAATCCGTTATCGCGGCCGCTGGTGGCTGGCTTACAGCTGCTCCACCTTCGGCAAGCGCACATCGGCCATCGGGCTGGCCTCGTCGGAGACTCTCGCCGTGGGCGCGGAGTGGCGCGACGAGGGGCCGCTGGTGTGCTCGCGCGAGGACCGCGACAACTGGAACGCCATCGACCCCAACTTCGTTATCGGCGACGACGGGCAGCCGTGGCTCACGTTCGGCTCCTTCTGGGACGGCATACAGCTCGTCCGTCTCGACTCCACCATGCACGTTGCGGCCGGAGAGAGGCCGCGTACGATAGCCCGCCGCAAGACCACGGGGCGCGCCAACCCCATCGAGGCGCCGTTCATCTTCCGCCACGACGGCTGGTATTATCTTTTCGTTTCGTGGGACTACTGCTGCCGCGGCATGGAGAGCACCTACTGTGTGGCCGTGGGCCGCAGCCGCAGCGTGGCCGGGCCGTATCTCGACCGCGACGGGCGTGACATGCTCCAGGGCGGCGGCACGCTCGTGTTCGAGGGCGACAAGAAGGAGTTTGAGGCCGCAGGCCACAGCGCGGCCTACCGTTTCGGCGCTGAAGACCTCTTTATCTGCCACGGCTACAGCATTCCCCTGCGCGGTGCTTCCATCCTTGTGCAGCGCAAAATAGAGTGGACACCCGACGGCTGGCCAACACTATAAAAGGGTAAAAAGGTAAAAAAGTAAAAAGGCGAGGCAAAGGTAAAAGGGTAAAAAGGTAAAAAAGTAAAAAGGCAAATAGCAGAAAGGCTTCGGCGTAGCTCTTTTTACTTTTTTACCTTTTTACCCTTTTACCTTTCTTATATTCCTGGGAAAGTGCTTATCAGCAGTGTGTCCGCGCCAGACTGCAGGCGCTCGATGGTCTGGTAATAGCTCACTGAGGTGGTGTCGATGTCCTCCCGTCCGGCCTGCGACGAGAGGTATCCGGCAGAGCGGACGGTGTTTGACGAGCCGTCCTGCAGCGGCAGCAGGATGCCTTTGCCGGTGTGGTTCTTCGGCGAGAGCAGCGGCATCGGGCTTGCGTTGTTGTAGGTTGTGTAGACGTGCGAGGTCAGGTCGGTGGCGAAGTCATACTGTTCCTTTGTCAGGGTGGGGGCGTCCTTGGCCGCGAAGCGTGCCGCCAGCCCGTATGTCACCTTTGTAGCCAGCGGGAAGCTCACCGTTTTGTGCCACATCTGTCCGTCCATGGTGTCTCTTGATATGGAGCCGTCCGCGCCGACAAACTCCACAATCACGTCGGCCACCTCATGCACGTCGGGGTCGGCCAGGCTCACGTTGTAGTCCATGCGGTAGCCCGTCACCACCTTTTCGCCGTAGTCCAGCCCCGGGCCTCCGGGCGCGTCGTCGCCGCCGCACGCCGTCATGCCGAGCGCAATGGCGCCGCACAGCGCGGCTGCCGCAGGCATACAGAAATTCTTTTTCATTGTCGTCAGTTTTTGTTTTGTCTCTTTCCGGCCCGGCGCTCGCTGTGTGCCGTTAGGCCGCGCGCGCCCGCCGGTTGCGCCTGCAAAGTTAAAACAAAATCCCACTGCCGCCAACTCGCTCCGCATCATTTAACCGGTGGCGGCGCTTTTTTATGAATTTATTGCATCTCGGCGGCAAAATTAATGGTCTTGCGGTGTCTTTGTGATGCTATTTTTACTATCTTTGCAGATGTGGCCTTGCCGCCGCGCACACCATGTATGAAAGCTACACTTCAATACGCCAGAGACAAATTCCGGCTTTTCAACGGCCTGTATTTCAGCTCGGAGCTGCCTGAGCCCACGTTTGCCCTGAGCGCCGCCCGCACGTATCTGGGCCAGTTCAGCTGTCGCCGCAGCCGCCGGTGGCTGTTGGGCTGGGCCGTGCCCTCTGATTTCACAATACGGCTGAGCGTCCGCTACGACCTTTCTGAGCGCGAGCTGCAGAGTGTGTTGCTGCACGAGATGATACACTTCTACATCGCCTACAAGGGCATCCGCGACACGTCGGCCCACGGGCGTGTGTTCCGCTCGATGATGGACGCGCTCAACACACGCCACGGCTGGAGCATCACCATAAGCTCGCGCGGGCGCGGCCTGCGCCCCGCCGCCGCCAGTCAGACGCGCCGCCGGCTTGTGCTGGCGCTCACGACCACCGACGGCCGCTACTGGCTCTCGGTGGTGAACCCCGGCTACCGGGCCGCCATCGACCGCAAGGCGCGTGCCGCCGCCACCGTCAGCAGCCACGTGTGGATTGAGACCGACGACAGCTTCTTCTGCGATTTCCCCGCCGTGCGCAGCCTCAGGGGGCGCAAGGTGGAGCGCGAGACATTCCTGAGAGTGACCGGCGGCAGGCTCTGAGCGGCTGTTTTTCAAGAACCGACCAATAACAAATAACCAATGAGAAAACTTTTACTGACACTGGCCGCCCTCTACGCGCTGGGCGGCGCGGCCCAGACGGAAAGCGCCGTGTGGGCCATTCAGGACCCATCGGGCGGCACTGTCGTGCCCGTCGGCAGCGTGGGCTTCCTGCTTTCGTCCGACAATCAGGACACGTTCTCCATCATCTGCAAGGACGGCACGCTGGTTGACGGCCTCTCGACCGTGAACATCGTGAAGACCACCCCCACCGGGATAGGCTCCGCCGCAGTCCCCGCCGCCACGCCGCAGCTCAGCGGCAGCGTGGCCGGGCGGCTCTCGCTGACGGGCTGCCGGGCCGGAACGCGCGTCGCCGTCTATGACGCCGCTGGCCGCGCCGTGCTTGCCACCGTGGCCGCCGACGGCCGGGCGGACCTCGACGTGAGCGCGCTGGCCTCCGGCCTTTATGTTCTTAAGGCCGGCGACACGGCGATAAAATTCATCAAGAAGTGACGAAAGGAGGACAGCATGAGAACAAAAACGATACTCGCGGCCGCAGCGATGGCCGCCTTTACGCTTGACGCCGCAGCGCAGTTCAAGGCGTATGACAACAGCGGTAACGAGATAACCATTAACTCGCCGAGCCTGACGTTCGAGCCAACCGGCCAGCCCGACGGCTGGACCGTGGGCGGGCGCGACATCAGCGAGGTGCGCTCGCTGAGCATAATGCCTATGGCCGAGCGGCTCGACAGCTACCGGGCGCCGGCCTATCCCGACTATTACCGCTCGATCTCCGGCTGGGACAGCCGCGCCGAGTGGAACCTGGCCAACGTCCACGATCCCTCCGTGGTCAAGGCCGACGACGGATATTACTATATGTACACCACCGACGCGAGCTTCGGCAACGTGCACAACGGCCACGGACACTTCATGTGCCGCCGCTCGCGCGACCTCGTTGACTGGGAGTTCCTCGGCACCACCATGCCCTCGCTGCCCGCATGGGTGGAACCCAAGCTCAACGAGATACGCGCCGAAATGGGCCTCGGCCCGAGCACGGCTGACTTCAGCGACGACACGCAGTTCGGCTTCTGGGCGCCCTGCGTGCGCAAGGTGAAGAGCGGGCTCTACCGCATGTACTACGCCATAACCTGCCCCGGCACCATCGACGGCGACGGCACGTGGACCGAGCGGGCCTTCATTGGCCTGATGGAGACGGCCACGCCCGACGACTGCGGCAGCTGGGTTGACAAGGGCTTCGTGGTGACAAACGCATCCGACAAGGGGCTGGCATACAACGTCAAGGCCGACGACTGGGCCAACTGCTACTTCAAGTGGAACGCCATAGACCCCTCCTACATCATCACCCCCGAGGGCGACCACTGGCTCGTCTACGGCTCCTGGCACTCGGGCTTTGCCGCCCTGCGGCTCGACCCCGATTCCGGCAAGCCTCTCGATGAGCTTGGCAGCCCCTTCGGCACCGACATATCGGCCTACGGACAGCTGGTCAGCACACGCCAGACGGGCAACCGCTGGCAGGCGTCAGAGGCTCCCGAGGTGGCCTGGCGCGACGGATGGTACTACCTCTTCATGGCCTACGACGAGCTGTCGGTGGCCTACAACACGCGGGTGGTGCGCTCCCGCAGCATAACCGGGCCCTACGTGGGCATCGACGGCACCGACGTCACCACGCGCGGGGGCGACGCCTACCCAATACTCACGCACCCCTACCGGTTCGCCGAGGGCTGCGGCTGGGTGGGCATAAGCCACTGCGCCGTGTTCGACGACGGGCGCGGCAACTGGTTCTACGCCTCGCAGGGCCGCCTGCCGGCCGATGTCTACGGCGATGAGTACAGCAACGCCATAATGCAGGGCCACGTGCGACGCATCGTCTGGACCGAAGACGGTTGGCCGCTGGTGCTGCCCGAGCGCTACGGGGCTGTGCCTCAGGCTCCCATAAGCGAGAGCGAGCTTGTGGGCCAGTGGGAAAACATAGCCCTCGACTACGCTTACCAGCACCAGGACGGCTCGTCGGCCGTGACGCTCAACGCCGACCACACCGTCAGCGGAGCGCCCTTTGCCGGGCAGCAGTGGAGCTTCGACGCCGGGCGGAACGTCCTAACCGTCGGCGGCGTGAAGCTCTACGTGGCCCGCGAGGCCGACTGGGAGGCCGCGCCGCGCGCCGCCACGCTGGTCTACGCCGGACTCGACGGCAAGCGCACGCTGTGGGGCAAGAAGTCGCAGGGCACCATGACCATCGGCGCCACCGACAACTCTGACGCTTTCTGGACGTCGTTCTCGCCCTACTACACGTCTGACAAGGGCGAGTGCACGTTCCACTTCTCGTTCACCAACCACTCCGGCATGGCCAACAACTGGGACAACTGGCTGCTCGCCGTCACCAACGGACGCGAGCGCTCCACCAGCGGCTACAAGGAGTATGCCGTGATCCGGGCCGACGCCTACGGCTGGGGCGACTACGCCACCGAGGCGCAGCGTGCCGCAGGCATGGCCAGCGACTACAACTGGGACACCTTCAAGGCCGACATGAACGGGGCAAAGGTGGACATCACGCTGACCGTTGCCGACGGCAAGATGGACATGAAGACCCTGACGACCACCGCCGACGGACGCACATTCAACTACACCTACACCGTCAGCGGGCTGCCCGCCGGCGCCAAGGGGGCGTTCCTCACCACCGAGAAAGGCCACCTCGTGATAGACAACGCCGCTTGCAGCGTGGTTGAAAGGTAAAAAGGTAAAAAGGTAAAAAGGTAAAAAAAGGCTGCGCCGTGGCATGAGGCAGCAGGGGAACAACAGCATTCCCCGCGCCCTCGGGTCGCGGCGCGGCCTTTTCCGTCTCGTGTCTCCGCCCGCTTGCCCCGGCTTTTTCCGTTTAGTTGCAAATAAGGAACTAAAAAACAGCCCTATTGCATCGGAATTTTAGCACCTGCCGTCTCGCTCCCTGAAAAGGCCCTTTTCGCGGCGCAATATAGGCCATTTCGCCCTCCAATATGGCCTGTATTGGAAGCCAAAATGACCCGTCTTGCAAGTCGTTGGGAGTCAGGTTGTTAGACGGAACGGTGCGGAACACCGGATTTTAACATAATTAAGTTAAGTGAATGTGCGCAATTTGCCAAGCTGATGTTTGCTATGGATGTGCCACGTTTCTCCCGGTCACCCCGCGCTCCGACGCGGGGTGACCGGGAGAGGCGTGGGTCATTGCTAATAAACATCAGCTTGGCAAAATGCGGACATTCACATATAAAGTAGCTGTTCAAAAAAAGAATATCTGCAAGATATGTGGTATCGATTAATTTTGAGCAGCTGCTTATTTTCCTCCCTTGATTCTATTACAATTTTTACAAAGCATCTGGCAATTCTCCGCCACCGTAGTGTGCCGCCTTCTTTCCAAGGCGTAATGTGGTCGGCCTCCATCTCTTCCAGCTCGAAATGCTTGCCGCAATGGGCGCAGATTCCCTGTTGGCGTTCGTAGGCTTCGCGTTCCTGCTTTTTGTCGAAGGTGCGGAAACTGAGGTCGCGCAGGTCTCCGCTCAGCACGTAGCGGTATATGCCCGACTTCTTCATTATCTCGTCATCCTCCATCAAGTCGTGTATCTCCACACTTTGTTTGCTTTCAAAAGCGGGAAAATCTCCTTGTACTTGATGGCGTTTTGGTTGCCTATAATCAAGAACTTCTTGCCGTACTCCATCAGTTGGGCCACATACTCTCGAAACAAAGAGAACGGCGGATTGGTGACAACGATGTCGGCTTCTTTCAGCAGTTCGATGCATTCTCGGCTGCGGAAGTCGCCGTCGCCTTTCAGCGGTTTTACGCCAATCTCCTCGGCGTTGGGTATGTGGTCGCCGTTCTTGTCGCCCTCATATACCAGGAATACGGCCTGCTCGCTCTTGTTCTGGCTGAAGAGGCTATGTCCCGGTTCTTGTAGCAAGTGGTAATCAGTTTCTTCAGTCCGAGGAACTCAAAGTTGTAAGCGAAATAAGTGAAGAAATTGCTAACGCGCGGGTCGTCGCAGTTGCACAGCACGGTCTTGCCGCGGAAGTGCTCGCGGTAATGCCGCAGTTCGTTGTTGATGTCTTCCAGCTGCGTGTAGAACTCGTCTTTCTTGGCCTCTTTCGCCTTGTTCAGATTCTTATTAGCCATATCGTTTAATCGAATTTTACCCTTGTTGATTAAATCCATTGCGTTCACTTTCGGAATCCGCTGTCTTCACTAACATTTTCCCATGTTTAAAAAGCATTGCTGTGGTGTGATAACAATTGATTGTATCCGCAAAGATACTGAGTTTCGGCCTGCGGGCAAAGGCTTTGCCTGTTTTTTGCGCCTCTGTCGGGGGCAGGGCGACCGTGCCGGCAGCAAAAAACCGCCGGCTGTTTTGCGTTTTGCGGAATGTTGCTTAACTTTGCGCCCCATACAGCAAACAACCAACTGACAGACATGAAGATATTTGGCATAGTGGATAACTACCCGCAGCACAATAAAGCGGCTGCCGGAGCGTTATATGAAAAGGACGGCAGCCCCGTCTTGTTCACCAAGGCCGACTCGGCGCTGCTTAAGGACCGCAAGCCCTTTTTCGTGCCCGACTGGTGCGGAACCATAACCCGCAGCGTCAACATAGTGGTGCGCGTGTGCCGTCTGGGCAAGTGCATCCCCGAGCGTTTCGCCCACAGATACTACGACGCCGTGACCGTGGGCGTTGACTTCACGGCCTCCGACCTGCTCGGCGACGCGCGACGCGGCGGGCTGCCGTGGGATGTGGCCAAGGGCTTCGACAGCTCCGCCGCCATAGGCGAGTGGGTGCCAAAGGACACGTTTCTGAGCCTGCAGTCGCTCCGCTTCCGCCTCGACGCCGACGGGCAGACCGTGCAGCAGGGCTACACCGGCGACATGCTCTGGACAATCGACAGCCAGATAGCCCGCATCAGCCGCTACTTCACGCTGAAGACCGGCGACCTGCTCTTCACCGGCACGCCCCCGGGCACGGCTCCGGTGAGCATCGGCGAACACCTTGAGGGATTCGTTGAAGACCGCAAGGTGCTCGAGTTTAATTGCAAATGACATTTATGAAGAGATTCTTACTGCTGCTGACAGCCGTCATGGCGTGGTGCTCCGCGAGGGTGGCCGCGCAGGAGTTCTACAACCTCACCGCCCAGGAGGTGAGGATCGACACGCTCCTGCCGCGCTTCAGCCGCCTGCTGCCCGTGGGACCGGCCTATGCCGACTCGACATACAGCGTGGCCATAGAGTATCCCGAATTCATCGACATGACCGAGGCCGACGTGCGCCGCTACCGCGCCATCACCGCCGACACGCTGCCGCCCATGCCGCAGGTGAGCTGCCGCATGGCCGTGGAGCGCAAGCGCGGGTCGCTCTGCGTGTCGTTCGTGCCGCTGGTCTTCCGCGACGGCAGATACCAGAAGCTCGTCAGCTTCAAGCTCGCCGTCAGCGCCAGGGCGCGTCAGGCGCAGCGCCGCCAGGGCGCGTCAGGCGGTGGCGGCACCGCCGCCTCGGAGCGTTATGCCGCCCACTCGGTGCTGGCCTCAGGCCGGTGGGCCAAGATCCGCGTGCCCTCCACCGGCGTCTACCAGATAACCGACGAGCTGGCGCGGCGGGCGGGCTTCACCTCGGCGGCCACAGTCAGAGTCTACGGCTACGGCGGCGAGCTGCAGCCCGAGATCCTCAGCGGCGACTATCTTGCCGGTACCGACGACCTCAGCGAGGTGCCCACGTGTACCGTGGGCGGGCGCAGGCTGTTCTATGCGCGCGGCCCCGTAAGCTGGGACAGCTCCGGCAACCGCGTGCGCAACCCCTATTCCGACCACGGCTACTACTTTCTGACCGAAGACGGCGGGCAGCCCGCCGCCGTTGACAGCGCCGCGTTCGTGGGCAGCTTCTATCCCGCCGCCGAAGACTACAACACGCTCTACGAGGTTGACGACTTTGCCTGGTATCAGGGCGGTCGCAATCTCTATGACGCCGCGCTGCTGCCCTCAGGGCAGGCCACGGCCTACACCGTGGCCGCCGCAGGCTCCTCGGCAGAGGGAAGTGTGCGCGTGGTGCTCACCGCCGACGCCGCCATGCCGGCCACCGTGAGCCTCAACGGCACCGAACTGGGCACTCTCAGCGTGGGGCGGCCCGGTGCTTATGACGCCGCACAGTCGGTGAGCCGCGTGTTCCACGTGTCTAACCTTCAGGCTTCAAACACCATCGAGATAACGCCATCGGCCAGTGGCAACGTCCGCCTGGACTACATCACCGTGCACACCGACGAGCCAAAGGCCGCGCCGAGGCTCTCGACAGACAATTTTCCCGTGCCCGAATATGTCTACAACATAACCAACCAGGACTTGCACGCCCACGGGCCGGCCGACATGGTGATAATCATCCCCACGTCGCAGCGGCTGCGCCAGCCAGCCGAGCGGCTGGCCGCGCTCCACGAGCGGACCGACTCGCTGCGCGTCAGGATTGTGCCCGCCGACGAGCTTTACAACGAGTTCTCAAGCGGAACGCCCGACGCCACGGCCTACCGCCGCTACCTCAAGATGCTCTACGACCGCGCAGGCAGCGAGGCCGACCTGCCCCGCTACCTCGTGCTGATGGGCGACGGAGCGTGGGACAACCGTATGCGCACGGCTGGGTGGGCCGGAATGTCGCCCGACGACTATCTGCTCTGCTACGAGAGCGAGAACTCCTTCAGCGACCTCAACTGCTACGTGACCGACGACTTCTTCTGCCTGCTCGACGACGGCGAGGCCGTGCAGGGCAGCGGCTCGTCAAACAGCTTCCTCGGACAGCCCGACGTGGCCGTGGGGCGGCTGCCCGTGGTGACGGCCGACGAGGCCGACGCCGTGATTGACAAGATTGAGGCCTACATGGCCAACGCCACCGCCGGCCCGTGGCAGAACACCATTGTGGTGATGGGCGACGACGGCGACAACAACACACACATGGAGACGGCCGACCGCGTGGCCAACCAGGTGATGCGCGAGCACCCGGAATACAGCGTGAAGAAGCTGATGTGGGACGCCTATCCGCGCGAGACGTCGGCCACGGGCAACTCTTATCCCGACGTGTCGCGGCAGATAAGGCAGTACATGACCGACGGCGCGCTCATCATGAACTACAACGGCCACGGCGTGGAGTACTGCCTGTCGCACGAGCAGGTGGTGCTGCTCAACGACTTCAGCGGCTCCGTGTCGAAGAACCTGCCGCTATGGGTGACGGCCGCCTGCGACATTCTCCCCTTCGACGGGCAGGAGCCAAACATCGGCGAGGAGGCCGTGCTCAACCCCGACGGGGGTGCCGTGGCGTTCTACGGAACCACCCGCACGGTCTATGCGAGCTACAACGAGCGGATGAACCTCACCTTCATGCAGGAGGTGCTCGGCACAGTCGACGACGGCGGACGGATGCCCATGGGCGAGGCCGTGCGCCGCGCCAAGGTGCGGCTTGTGACCGAAAACGCCGACCGCACGGTGAACAAGCTGCAGTTCACCTATCTGGGCGACCCGGCACTGCGCCTGGCCACGCCCACGCTGTCGGCAGTGGTTGACTCTGTGAACGGTGTCGCCGTGGGCGGAGCTGGCGGCGGCGGAGCGGCAGTGAGGCTGCCCGCAGGCTCGTCGGTGGTGGTCAGCGGTCGCATAACCAGCGGCGGAGCGCTGGCCCCGGGCTTCAACGGCACGCTGACGGCAACCGTGAGCGACGCCGCCCGCCAGGTGGTCTGCAAGCTGAACGACGCCTCGGCGGCGTCGGAGGCTTTCGTCTTCACCGACCGCCAGGGCGTGGTGTTCAAGGGGTCTGACAATGTTGAGGACGGACGATTCTCCTTCACCTTCGCCGTTCCGAAAGACATCAGCTACAGCGACGGACGCGGCCTGATAAACATCTACGCCGTCAGCGGAGACAAGACGCTCACCGCCGCCGGCTCCGACAGCAGCATCGTGCTCAACGGCACCGGCAGCCTGAACACCGACTCCGTGGGGCCGGCAATCTACTGCTACCTCAACTCGTCGTCGTTTGCCAACGGGGGCAACGTGAACACCACGCCCTATTTCATTGCGGAGCTGTCTGACGAAGACGGCATCAACGCCGCCGGAACGGGCGTGGGCCACGACCTGCAGCTCATCATCGACGGCGACATGGCCAAGACATACACCCTGAACGACTACTTCACCTTCGACTTCGGCACATATAAGAGCGGAACCATAGGCTTCAGCATACCGCAGCTGGAGGAGGGGCGGCACCGCCTGCTGTTCCGCGCGTGGGACATACTGAACAACTCGGCCACTGCCGAGCTGACGTTCAACGTCGTGAAAGGTCTTGAGCCGGCCATCATCGACGTGGACTGCACGCAGAACCCCGCCACAACATCCACCGCATTCCGCATCATCCACGACCGCGCGGGCACGCAGATGGACGTGACCATAGACCTCTTCGACATGGCCGGCCGCCACCTGTGGACGCATTCCGCCACCGACGTGCCGACGTGCAACGAGCTGACAATAGACTGGAATCTCACCATCGACGGCGGGCGACGCCTGGGAACGGGCGTCTATCTCTACCGTGTGCGGGCCAGCAGCGAGGGCGGCAGCTACACGTCGAAGACCAAGAAATTAATCATCATAAGCAATAAATAGGCCGGGGCGGCGTTTTATGTTTAGTGTTTAAAACTTAAATTCAATTTATAGCATTCACAGATGAAGTTCCACCTTAGACTATACGCCGCGCTTCTCTGCCTGTCGCTGGCAGCCGCCGGGCGCGCGCAAGAGAAGCTCAGCGAGTTCAACCCCGTAGAGCACGCCGTGATATCGCAGACCATAGCCCCCGACGCCCGCTCCGCTGGTATGGGCGATGTGGGCGCGGCCACCGACCCCGACGTAAACTCGCAGTACTGGAACCCGGCCAAATACCCCTTCTGCATCAGCCGCGCCGGCGTGTCGCTCAACTACACCCCGTGGCTCCGCCAGCTCGTCAACGACATTGACTTGGCCTACGTGGCCGGCTACTACCGCATCGGCGACTACAGCGCCGTGTCTGGCTCGCTGCGCTATTTCTCGCTCGGAGAGGTGTCAACGAGCTATGGCAATGAGAACGCCATGACCGTCAACCCCTACGAGATGTCGATAGACGTGGCCTACTCGCTGATGCTAAGCGAGACATTCTCCATCGCCGCCGCCATACGCTGGATTTATTCCGACCTGCGCTACGACTACACTGAAGACGCGTCGCCGGCCTCGGCTTTCGCCGCAGACCTGGCCATGTATTACAACAATTACTTCACCATGGGCAGCCGCGAGTGCCAGCTTGGCATCGGAATGAACATAAGCAACGTGGGCAGCAAAATCAGCTACTTCGGCGATGACCGCAGCCAGTTCCTGCCTGCCAACCTGCGCCTGGGAGCGTCGGTGATGATTCCCATCGACGAGTACAACCGCTTCTCCATCGCCGCCGACGCCAACAAGCTGCTCGTGCCCACAGTGCCGGTGCAGAACGAGGGCGAAAGCTCGGCCGACTACCAGGCCCGCGTCATTGAGGAATACAGCGACATGAGCTCCATAACAGGCATCTTCAAGAGCTTCGGCGACGCCCCCGGAGGCTTCAAGGAGGAGCTGGAGGAGATTCAGTGGAGCGTTGGCGCGGAGTATGTCTACCACGACCAGTTCTCCGTCCGCGCCGGTTATCATCACGAGAGCGAGAACAAGGGCAACCGCAAGTACTTTACCGTGGGCGGCGGATTCCGCATGAGCGTGTTCTCGCTGGATGTGGGCTACGTCATCTCCACCGCCCAGAGCAATCCGCTCGACCAGACGCTGCGCTTCTCGCTGGCGTTCGACATGGACGGAATCAAGGACCTTTTCAGCCGCAGGTGATTATTTGTCAGACGGAAAACAGACAAGGACATGAAGATAAGAGTGGGATTCGGATTTGACGTGCACCGCCTGGTGGAAGGCCGCGACCTGTGGATCGGCGGCATAAAGATTGACCACACCATGGGTCTTCTGGGCCACAGCGACGCCGATGTGCTCATCCACGCCATCTGCGACGCCATGCTCGGCGCGGCCAGTATGCGCGACATAGGCTATCATTTCCCCGACACGGCGGCCGAGACCGACGGCATAGACAGCAAGATTCTGCTGGGCAAGACGCGCGGACTGATAGCCGCCGCAGACTGGACGGTGGGCAATGTGGACGCCACCATCTGCGCCGAGCGGCCCAAGATGAACCCGCACATACCGCAGATGAAAGCCTGCCTGGCTCCGATTCTCGCCATCGGCGAGGATGACATATCGATAAAGGCAACCACGACAGAGCGTCTCGGCTTCACCGGGCGCGAGGAGGGTATCAGCGCTTACGCCGTGGTGCTGCTCGAAAAGACAGTCTGAGGCCGCTGGGGCTGAGACCGACGCCAGGGCCACGAATGGCGGTGCCAATTGCCGTGCGCGCTCAAAAACGGCGGGATAATTTGCTCTTCTGGCGTCTTTTTAGTAATTTTGCATTCACATTTCGGAATGTTATATTTTATAAGGTATAATCAACATGAAGATTGAATCGGTGATAGCCGGTGCCGCCGTCAGCGGCATCAAAGCCCTTTATGGGCAGGACGTGCCAGCCAAGATGGTGCAGTTGCAGAAGACAAAGCGCGAGTTTGAGGGCAATCTGACGCTCGTTGTGTTCCCCCTGCTGAGAATCTCGAAGAAGAAGCCGGAGGAAACGGCAGAGGAGATTGGCCGCTGGCTCGCGGACAACTGCACGGCAGTGGCGTCGTACAACGTGGTGAAGGGATTCCTCAACCTCGTGATCGCTCCTGCGGCATGGACCGGACTTCTCAACGATATAAACGCAGACCCGCACTACGGCGAGACGGCCGCCACTGCCGGCTCGCCCCTGGTGATGATAGAATACTCGTCGCCCAACACCAACAAGCCGCTGCACCTGGGCCACGTGCGCAACAACCTGCTGGGCTGGAGCCTCGCGCAGATCATGCAGGCCAACGGCAACCGCGTGGTGAAGACCAACATCGTGAACGACCGCGGCATACACATCTGCAAGTCGATGCTGGCATGGCTCAAGTGGGGCAACGGCGAGACGCCCGAAACCAGCGGCAAGAAGGGCGACCACCTGATAGGCGATTACTACGTGGCCTTCGACAAGCACTACCGCGAGGAGGTGAAGGAGCTTGTGGCGAAGTACACCGCCGAGGGCATGGCTGCCGAAGAGGCGGAGAAAAAGGCCAAGGACGAGGCACCGCTGATCAGGGAAGCCCACGAGATGCTCGTGAAGTGGGAGCAGGGCGACGAGGAGGTGCGCTCGCTCTGGCGCAAGATGAACGGCTGGGTCTACGCAGGCTTCGACGAGACCTACAAGGCGCTGGGTGTGGGCTTCGACAAGATATACTATGAGTCGGACACATACCTCAAAGGCAAGGCAAAGGTTGAAGAGGGGCTGGCAAAGGGCCTCTTCGAGCGCCACGCCGACGGCAGTGTGTGGGCCGACCTCACCGCCGAGGGTCTCGACCAGAAGCTGCTGCTGCGCTCCGACGGCACGTCTGTCTACATGACGCAGGACATCGGCACGGCAGAGATGCGCTTCAACGACTACCCGATAGACAAGATGATTTATGTGGTGGGCAACGAGCAGAACTACCACTTCCAGGTGCTTTCGATACTGCTCGACCGGCTCGGCTTCAAGTGGGGCAAGGAGCTGGTGCACTTCTCCTACGGCATGGTGGAGCTGCCCAACGGCAAGATGAAGAGCCGCGAGGGAACGGTGGTGGACGCCGACGACCTGATAGCCGAGATGGTGAGCCAGGCACGCCGCACGAGCGAGGAGCTTGGCAAGTTTGACGACATCAGCGAGGCTGAGCGCGACGAGATTGCACGCATCGTCGGACTGGGCGCATTGAAGTACTTCATCCTCAAGGTGGACGCGCGGAAAAACATGCTCTTCAACCCCGAGGAGTCCATCGACTTCAACGGAAACACCGGCCCCTTCATACAATACACCCACGCCCGCATACGCAGCATACTGCGCAAGGCCGAGGCCGAGGGCGCGAGCCTGCCCGAAAGGCTTGACCCCGAGACCGCGCAGCCAAACGAAAAGGAGGTGGAGCTGATACAGAAGCTCAATGAGTATGGCGCGGCAGTGGAGCAGGCCGGCAAGGACTACAGTCCGAGCGGCATCGCAAACTACTGTTACGAGCTGACAAAGGAGTTCAACCAGTTCTATCACGACTACTCGATTCTCAAGGAACCCGATGCCGCCAAGAAGCAGCTGCGCCTTGTCCTGGCCCGCAATGTGGCCAAGACCATCAAGAACGGCATGGCCTTGCTGGGCATCGAGGTGCCGGAAAGGATGTGATTCAAATTGTGAATTAGGAGTTAGGAATTAGAAATTTGGGCTGCGCCGCGGCTTTGGCCGTGGCGCAGTCTGTTTTCAGGCAAACGCGACAGAGATACGCTATGGACTGTGTGAATCCCCCCTCTTATCGCAATGACACGGTGCTGCCCCTTCCAGTGGATGTGTCGGCAGACGCGATAGCCGTCGATGCGGCGTGCAGCGGCAATCCGGGCATGATGGAATACCGGGGCATCGACCTCGCCACCGGCCAGCAGGTGTTTCATTACGGGCCGGTGTACGGCACGAACAATATCGGCGAGTTTCTCGCCATTGTGCACGCTTTGGCCCTGATGGAGCAGCGCGGGCTGCGGAAGACTGTCTATTCCGACAGCTACAATGCGATACTATGGGTCAACAAGCGCAAGTGCAAGACAAAGCTGGAGCGCACGCCGCGCACCGAGCGGCTCTTTGAGGTGATTGCCCGTGCCGAGCGCTGGCTCAACACGCACCAGTATTCCGCGCCGGTGGTTAAATGGGAGACGAAGAAATGGGGCGAGATTCCGGCCGATTTCGGACGCAAGGGGTAGGCCGTGCGGGCGGACGCGGCTGTGTGGCGGCGCGTGAGCGGCTGGCGGCCTGCGGCCTGTCCGCCGTTGTCTCGGCCGTGTTCGTCGGATTGTTCTCCATCACATCGCCGCTTTTCAGCGGTGTGTCAAATGATTCCGACATATTCTTCATCATTGGGAAATACTGGACTGAGGGCGCTGTTCCTTATCGCGACCTGTGGGACAGCAAAGGCCCTTTCCTCTTTCTTGTCAACGCCTTGGGCTATGCCATGACAGGCAGCATGGCCGGAGTCGCTTTGGTCCAGACGGTCTCGCTCACTCTCACCTTATATTATATATGGCGGCTGCTGCGCTGCGCGTTCAGCTTCAGGGGCAGCCTGCTGGCTGTGGCGGTTGTTCTGGCCGCGCTCTTCTGCGTCTACGACTGCGGCAATACGGCCGAGGAATACGTCATGCCGTTTCTGGCCTGCCTGTTCTTCCGCTTTTATGACAGGCTCGGCAGCCCCGTCCTCAGTGTGAGACTTACCGATGCCGCGCTATGTGGCGCGGTCTTTGCGCTGTGCCTCTGCACTCGCCTGACCAATGCCGTGGGGCTTTGCGCCGCAACGCTGGCTCTCTGCGTGCTGCTGGCTAAGGGCCGCCGCTGGGCTGTGCTGTTGCGCAGCGCGGCGGCATTCGTGGCCGGCACTGCCGCCGTGGTGGCGCCTTTTGCCGTTTATTTTGCCTGCCACGACACTTTGTCAGAGGCTGTTTACGCCGTGCTGACGTACAATCTGGAGTACAGGGCCAGCTGGAGCGGTTTCACCGCCCGCGATGTTCTGGTGGCGGCGTCCAACGGTTTCTGCTGCCTTGCGCTGCTGGCCGTAGCTGTTCTCATGGCGCTTGGCGGGCAGCGCAGGCGCGGTTTCTGCTGGGGCGCGGTCTCGGTGGCCCTGCTGCTTTATCTTTACAACACCCGTCTTTTCCCGCATTACTTCATGGTGTCTGTGCCGTGTCTTGCCGTTGCCATGGCTGAGGCCGCGCGCCTCGGCAGGGCTGTGGCTCCGCCGCCGCGCCTTTTGGCCTGGGTGCTGGCTCTGGCACTTGTGCCGCCGGTTGTCCACAGGTCTTACGTAGTGTGGTATCTGATGGACTATTCGCGGCATTTTGAAGACCCGTATGCCGCGCTTCTGGGCAAGATTCCGCAGAATGAGCGCGACAGTTTCGTGGCCTACAACTGCACGACAAACATTTATCTGCTGCATGGCCTGAAGCCCGCCTGCCGCTTTTTCTATCTTCAGGACTGGATGGTGGAGCAGGGCCCGGGCTTGCGCCCGAGGCTCGTCGCAGACTTTGAGCGCCGGGGCGTGAAGTGGATTCTGGCGCAGGGCGACACAGGCGGGATGGCAATCGCTGGAATGCTCAGGCGACGCTATGTTGTGGCCGGCCGTGACAGAGGTGCCGGGCTGACACTTTTCAAACTTCGCAGTCCGTCAGGCTGTGAGCCGGAAAATGCCATCGGGAGAGTTAAATAAACATAAAATACGTTTCTTCTCGCAGCTCGCCGCAGTTCAATATGACTAATAATGTGTACCTTTGCAGACCGATTATTGAGGGGGAGCACTTAGAACCCCTGCGGACGGAGTGTTAATAGTCATGTCTTTGGCCAGGCCTGACGGTTAGTGAATCGCCGTCCAGCCCTGCGGAAATCCGCGGGTGAATTAAGGTAAAATGTTTTTTAGTAGTAAATTTAAATTTTAAAATGAACACTTTAAGTTACAAGACTATTTCCGCCAACAAGGAAACGGCCAAGAAAGAGTGGGTCGTTATCGATGCAAGCGATCAGGTGGTAGGCCGCCTTTGCTCAAAGGTTGCCAAACTGCTGCGCGGAAAGTACAAGCCCAACTTCACTCCCCATGTGGACTGTGGAGACAATGTGATCATCATCAACGCCAAGAAAGTGGTGTTCACTGGCAAGAAAGAGACCGACAAGGTCTACACTCGTTACACTGGTTATCCGGGCGGTCAGCGCTTCACATCTCCCGCGCTGCTCCGCAAGCGGCCTGACGGCGTGGACAGAATTCTGCGTCATGCCGTTAAGGGTATGCTGCCGAAGGGTCCGTTGGGCCGCAGCCTGATGGGCAACCTCTATATTTATGAGGGCACAGAGCACAAGCACGAGGCTCAGAAGCCGAGGACAATTGATATCAACCAGTATAAATAAACCAAGCAACGATGGAAGTAATAAACGCAATAGGTCGTCGCAAGAGCGCTGTTGCCCGTGTTTACCTCAGCCAGGGCACAGGCAAGATTACGATCAACAAGAAGGACATCACAGAATATTTTCCCTCTGCCATCCTCCAGTATGTGGTGAAGCAGCCGCTTCAGCTGCTCGGTGTCGAGGGCAACTATGACATAAAGGCCAATCTCGATGGTGGCGGCTTTACCGGCCAGAGCCAGGCTCTGCGTCTGGGCATCGCCCGCGCTCTCGTCAAGGTTAACGCCGAGGACAAGAAAGCCCTCAAGGATGAAGGCTTCCTGACCCGCGACTCGCGCGTTGTTGAGCGCAAGAAGCCGGGTCGTCCCAAGGCACGCCGCCGCTTCCAGTTCAGTAAGCGTTAAAGTCTGTTCCGCAGCATTCCGCATCGCTGCCGGGCGCTTCCGGGCGGTTCTTTCCGCCTGCGGAGAATGGGTCGGAACAGCGGCGGAGGTATGCGGTCGGGCCGGACATCGGACACAGTTTAGCATCTAAACCTGCGCGACTCCGCGGCGGCGCGCTGCCAGTGGCCAAGATCAGGCGGCGCGGAACAGCCGGGCACACAGCCCGGAACCGGGCGCGGCGGATTACCCGCAGGCTGATTCTAACATTAGAATAAAAAAGAAAGTAAACACAATTTTTAAGATTCAAGAAGACAATGTCAAGAACAAATTTTGATATGTTGTTGCAGGCCGGATGCCATTTCGGCCACCTGCACCGTAAGTGGAACCCCGCGATGGCTCCCTACATTTACACCGAGCGCAACGGAATCCACATCATCGACCTTCACAAGACGGTCGCAAAAATCGACGAGGCTGCCGAGGCGCTCAAGCAGATTGCGCGCTCTGGCAAGAAGATACTCTTCGTTGCTACTAAAAAACAGATAAAGGACATCGTGGCCGAGAAGGCTTCCGCTGTCAATATGCCTTACGTTATCGAGCGTTGGCCGGGCGGTATGCTCACCAACTTCCCCACAATCCGCAAGGCAGTGAAGAAGATGGCCAACATCGACAAGCTTATGAACGACGGCACTTATGCCAACCTCTCGAAGCGCGAGCTGCTGCAGATTTCGCGCCAGCGCGCCAAGCTCGAGAAGAACCTCGGCTCCATTGCCGACCTCACCCGCCTGCCGTCGGCCGTCTTCGTGGTTGACGTGCTCAAGGAGGCCATCGCCGTCAAGGAGGCCAACCGCCTGGGTATTCCCGTGTTCGGCATCGTTGACACCAACTCGGATCCCAAGAACATCGACTTCGTGATTCCCGCCAACGACGACGCCAAGGACAGTGTTGAGGTGATTCTCAACGCTTGCTGCACCGCAATAGCCGAGGGTCTGGAGGAGCGCAAGGCCGAGAAGGCCGACGAGGCTGCCGCACAGGCACAGGCTGAAGGCGGAGAAGACAAGCCCCGCCGCGCCCGCAAGGCCCGCAAGGACGCTCCCAAGGCCGCCGCTGAGGCTCCCGCACAGGAGGCTGCCGCCGCCGAGGCTGCGCCTGCCGCTGAGGCTCCCGCCGCTGAGGAGGCTCCTGCCGAGGCTTAACGAACCCATCTGCGGCTGGCGGCCGCCCGGCAAAGGCTGCCGCCGCCGATCACATCAACTTAATAAAAAACTCATAATTACAAATAACAACTATGGCTGTTTCAATAGCAGATATACAGAAGCTCCGCAAGATGACCGGCGCGGGCTTGTCTGATTGCAAGAAGGCTCTGACCGACTCAGAGGGCGACTTCAACAAGGCGATGGAGATTATCCGCGAGAAGGGTCAGGCCATCGCCGCCAAGCGCAGCGACCGCGAGACCTCCAACGGATGCGTGCTCGTCAAGGCTGTCAGCGGCTTTGCCGCCATCATCGCCCTGAAGTGCGAGACCGACTTCGTTGCCAACGGCGCCGACTACATCAAACTGACGCAGGACATCCTCGACGCCGCCGTGGCCGTCAAGGCGAAGACGCTCGACGAGGTTAAGGAACTCACACTGGCCGACGGCACAAAGGTGCAGGACGCTGTTATCGCCCGCTCGGGAATCACCGGCGAGAAGATGGAGCTTGACGGCTACAACTTCATCGAGGGCGACAACGTTTCGGTTTACGACCACATGGGCAAGCACACGCTCTGCACAATGGTTCAGACCAACAAGCCCGCCGAGGAGCAGGCTCACGCAGTGGCAATGCAGGTTGCCGCAATGAATCCTGTGGCTCTCGACGAGGCCAGCGTGCCCCAGGAAGTGAAGGACACCGAGTTCAAGGTGGCTGTCGAGAAGACCAAGGAGGAGCAGGTGCAGAAGGCCGTTGAGGCCGCGCTGAAGAAGGCCGGCTTCAACCTTTACATCGCCGAGAACGAGGAGCACCTTGCCGAGGGCATCCAGAAGGGCAACATCACCGAGGCTCAGGCCGAGGAGATACGCCAGCTGAAGAAGGCCACGGCAGAGCAGAAGGCCGCCAACCTGCCCGAGCAGATGATCCAGAACATCGCAAAGGGCCGCATGGCCAAGTTCTACAAAGACTCTTGCCTGCTCGACCAGGAGTTCATCCAGGACAGCAAGCTGAGCGTGGCCGACTATCTGAAGGCTGCCGACAAGGATCTTACGGTGGTTGCCTTCAAGCGTTTCACACTGCGCGCAGAGTAAGAGAGAACCACAAAACTGCAAATTCTTTTTCAGCAGGCGGGAGACACAATGTCGTTTCCCGCCTGCTTTTTTGTTTGCAGGTTGGAACGCCGTTGCCAACTTGCAAATGTGCGACTAAAAACAGCCGCGGCCATCCTGTTTTTTAACACCTGTCGTCTCGCTTTCCAATATGGGCCTTTTCGCCTTGCGAAATGGCCTGTATCGCACGCTGAAACGGCCTGTTTCGCGTTGTAAAACGGCTTGTTTTGCAACGTGTTGGCAGTCAGCTTGTTACGCGGGATGTGCCCCGCCGGCCTTTTTAAGTTAAAAATGTTAATTGCAGACGGCGCCGAAACTAATGTCCGCGGCTGTTTGCCGTTTGCTCCTGTTTGCGTATCTTTGCAGGTGGCGGGGCGCTGTGTCTGTGGCGCGTGATGCCCTGCGGCGCATAAAAAAATACAGTTATGGAAAAGGACGAACTGATGAGAGAGGCCATCCGGCTGGCCGAAGAGAGTGTGCGGGAGGGCGGCGGCCCCTTCGGGGCGGTTATAGCCCGGGGCGGCGAGATAGTGGCGCGGGGCGCCAACAGGGTGGTGCCGGGCTGCGACCCCACGGCCCACGCCGAGGTTACGGCCATCCGCGAGGCGGCGCGGCGCACAGGCTCTTACGATCCCAGCGCCTGCGAGATCTACACTTCGTGCGAGCCTTGCCCGATGTGCCTGGGCGCGATATACTGGGCCAGGCTCGACAAGGTGTATTACGCCGCCAGCCGCAAGGACGCGGCGGCGGCAGGCTTCGCCGACGATTTCATTTACAACGAGCTGGCGATGGAGCCTGCCCGCCGCCGTCTGCCGTCGGAGGAGCTGCTGGCCGGCGAGGGCCGGCGGGCTTTCGGGCTGTGGACGGCAAAGGAAGACAGGACGGAGTATTGACTCCGCGGCGGTCTTTGGCGCGCGCCAGCCGGAGCGTCGGCCTTGTCGGGGTCGCTTCGGCGGGAGGCGTTCGTGTGCGCGCGGCTGAGCCGCCTGTGCTCCCGGATTTCAGCCCGGAAACCTCAGGAAATGCGCTTTTGAACTCTGTTCGCGCACACAGATTATTGATTTACGTCAAGAATACGCCTGAAACTTCGTTTTGGAGCGCACAAAGTGTTGGCGGAATGAAATAAAGGCAGTACCTTTGCATCGTCAAAAGGTTAATAGATTGTTTTAGGTTAGTAATAATATTTATAGTTTTAGGTTTTTAGTTATTGGTAGAAAGAAAGTTTCAAGTGTGATAACAAAGGCAGCCGTGAGGCTCCCTTAACTTTCAAAGGGTTAGTATTAGTATTAGTTATGATTCCTGCACGCTGCTCGGGTAGCAGTAGCAGGAGTCCGGCTAATAAGCCGGACGCTATGCGACTGAAAGGATTTTTAGTTTAACATAGGCTTGGGATGCCGCTGCCCGTTGATGGGTGGCGGCATCTTTTTTTGTGGTTGGATGGCTGTCGGCTGTCGGCCGAAGGAGCGCCACTGCCGCAGCGCAGTCTGTTGGTTTTGCGCGTTCTGTTAGTAAATTTGTATCAAAACGTCAGTTTTATGGTTAAAATACATTAACCGAATGTCACTTTTGCCGCTTTATGGTGTCATATAGGTAACTTTGCACAAGCGAAGACAACAATTAAAAAAAAGACAGATATGAAAAAAAGCACCGTAATGTTTACAGTAGTCGCAGGCTGCGTGCTGATGAGCAGCTGCGTGAGCAAGAAGTCTCTGGAAAACTGCCAGAACGAGAACAGCAAGCTGACTGAGAACTTCAAGAACATGGCCAAGAACTATCAGGACGCCAAGGAGCAGCTTGCCGCCAACACCGCGCGCATGACCAGTCTGGAGGAGCAGCTCGTCCAGCAGAAGAAGGACTACGCCGCCCTGCAAGGCTCGCTCGACAAGAGTCTTGCCAACGCCGGGCAGAACAACATCAGCATCGAGAAGCTCGTGGACCAGATCAACGAGTCAAACCAGTACATCAGGCATCTCGTCGAGGTGAAGAGCAAGAGCGACTCGCTCAACCTCGTGCTCACCAACAACCTGACGCGCTCGCTCAGCAAGGAGGAGATGAAGGAGGTTGACGTGCAGGTGCTCAAGGGCGTTGTCTACATCTCGCTGGCCGACAACATGCTCTACAAGAGCGGCAGCTACGAGATCAACGACCGCGCGGCCGAGACTCTGAGCAAGATTGCCAAGATAATAAAGGACTACAAGGACTACGACGTGCTCATAGAGGGCAACACCGACAACGTGCCGGTGAACTCGTCGGCGGCCTCGATGAAGAACATCCGCAACAACTGGGACCTCTCCTGCCTCCGCGCGTCGAGCGTCGTGCAGGCGCTGCAGAACCAGTATGGCGTGGACCCGAAGCGGCTCACCGCCGGCGGACGCGGCGAGTACAACCCCGTGACAGGCAACGACACCGAGGTGGGCAAGCAGCGCAACCGCCGCACGCAGATCATCATCACGCCCAAGCTCGACCAGTTTATGGACCTCATCGGCCAGGCTCCCGAGGTGGAGGAGTGACGCCGGGAGGCACTGCTTGACGAATATGGCCGCGCCCCGCGCCCGTGGACAATGCCCGCGGTCGCGGGGCGCGGTTGTCGCTGCCGGCCCTTTGATGCGCCGGGGCGGGTCGGCGGCAGGCCGGCGGCGCACAAAAAATCCTGTGCGGGCTGCCCCTCAACCCGGCAGCCGGCACAGGAATCTGCTGTTGTCGCGGCCAAGGCGGGCCGCCGCAAAAAATCAGTACTGGAAGATCATACGCACCTTGGCAATCGTCTTTGAGTGCTTGATCTTCCACATTCCATACTTCTGACGCACACTCTGAGGTAACTTGTTCAAATCGCGCAACCTGCAAAGCAACGACTCCAACGGTTCTCCCGGATGTGTCGGGTCATCCTTTAACAGGCCTTTGCTCTCCAATTCGCGGTTGGCCTCGATAGCGTCAATCTCCAACCTCCCGGTGCTCAGCATGTAATCATCAAGATCACTGAAAATGGCACCTACGCTTGTGTTTAGATTCTTAGCCATAAGCCCTGTTTTTAATGAGTTAATGAACGGATGAATTATTGTAAAATCACTGATATCTTTACACCACAAAGATAGCGAAAATGCTGATACGTTGTTACATCGAAGCTGATATTTTGTACTAATTTAACATATATGAGGCCGCAATAAGGAAAATGTCTAACATGGGGCGGGCCGATGCCATTGCGTGAATTCCGGATGCGGGCTGTGCCTCAGCGCCGGTGCTGAAGCATCTTCGAAGTGTTCTTGTCCCGAATTCGCGTAAGCAGTGGGTTGGCGGTTTCGTGGAGGCATTTGTTTGTTATCAATATATGCATTAATAATCGTAAGTAGCTGTTCAAAATTAAATGCCGTCAAATTGTGTGCTCTTGCGGGCTGCAAGTCAAAGTCCGAAGAGGAAGTGTGGCGGGCTGCACGCCCGATGAGACTTTGGCTTGCAGCCCGCAGGAGCGCACAAGGTGGTGGCAAAGATATAAAGAACATCTGCAAAGTGTGTGATGTCGATAAATTTTTAACAGCTACTTGTTCCTTTTTATAGTTTCCCTTCGCAATAATCCATCTCCTCCAGCCCGCATGCACCGGCGTCTTCCAATTCAGTCAGAAACAGCCGTGCGCACATCTCCGCGTCGTCGCCTGCCCGGTGGTGCTGTCCGTAGGGAATCTTGAACTGGTCGCAAAGGTAGTCCAGGCTGTTGCAGCCGAAACTGTAGAGCCTGCGGGCGGCGCGGAGGGAGCAATAATAAGTGATGTCGGGCGTCTCCATGCCGTATAGCTCCAGCGAGTGGCGGATGCAGCCCATGTCGAAAGCGGCATTGTGGGCCACAAGCACGGGGATGTCTTTAAGGTATTCGCTGATTTCGGCCCACACTTCCGGGAATCCCGGTGAGTTGGCAGTGTCGTTCGGACGGATGCCGTGTATCTGCATATTCCAATAACTGTATGTGTTTCCCTGCGGGCGGACGAGCCACGAACGGGTCTCCTCTATCTTCCCGTTGCGCACCACGCAGATGCCGGCCTCGCATATGGAAGCGCGTTTGCCCGTGGCTGTCTCAAAATCGATGGCTATGAAATTTATTCCTTGCATGGTTCGTTTTCCTCTTTAATGGTGTAATAATTCAACATGTTTTTTGCAAAGTTGCGCATTTCGTCGCGCACGGACTCAGGCTCCAGCACTTCCACCTGGTCGCCTTTGGCGAGTACCAGCTGGTAGAAGTCAAGGGTCGGCTTCAGGTGATATTCAAAGAGTGTGGACTCGTCATTGCTCTCTATCTCCCGTTGTGATTCGTGCAGGGGCAGCGTGCGCAGATAGTCGGCAAAGCCTCCGTAAGCCAGGAGCACGATGCGCTGTATGGGGCCGTCAGAGGTGATCACCCCGCAGCATCCTTCAAAATATTGGTTGACATCGAAGTCCTTTTTCATCTTGAAAGCCTTGCCCGTGTCCTCGATGTCATATATTCGGTCGAGCGCGTACACACGGTAGACATCGTTCGGCTTTATTCCCTTAGCCCTGTTGCGGCCTGAATAGTAAGGACTGCGCGCCACAACGTACCAACGTCGCTTGACGACTTTCAGGCAGTATGGCTCAATCTCGAACGTGCTGGCTTCCGGCTTGCCGAACCCATGGTGCGTGATGCTCAGCACATGATTGCGCCGCATGGCCTCGGCGATTGGCGTGAGCCATGTCTGCCCCGACGGGATGTCCTCAAAAATAATCCGGTCTTCAAGTTTGTTGTCCGCCTGAATCTGGTTCAAGGTGGCGTAGGAACTGATTAGCCAGCTGTGCAGGTTGTTTCCTTCCAGCCGTTCCGGCTCGTCAATGTAATAGCGGTAGCCGTCTGCGGCATCGCATTTTATCTCCACGCCGAAGATGTCCGCCACCGCCTTCTGGTGGTTATGAAACGTGCGCAGGGGAAGAGGCTCTTTATAGCTCAGCCCGCTCTCCTGCCATAGGTCACTTATTTCCTGGAACGTAAGCCGCCTGTATCTCAGCAGGATGTCAACCAGCCATACGTATCGTCCGAAAAGATTTGCTGCCATGTCATGATTTTCTTGATTATGGAGCAAAGATAGCTATCAGCCTGTGAAAAATCAAGGCAGAGCTAAATATTTTTTACTGAAAACAAAGTTTTTTCTTGTTCTGCCATGATTTGGCATTTCTTACCTGTTTCTTTGCAACCGAAAACAGTGTAGAACCAAAACAAAACGATTATGGCAACAATGAATCTTAGTAACGACTTCATGGCGAAAGTGCTTGAGGAAAAGGCGTGGAAGGAACTGTCTAATGAGCTGGTGTGGACCGAACAGTTGCTTGAGAAGTACAAGGACAAGGTAGACTGGAAAGAAATCTCGACCAACCGCAACGTCGTTTGGACGGTGCCGATGGTAGAAAAGTTCAAAGGCCGCATCGACTGGGACGAGCTGTCTGGCTCGGACAACGAGCACCTGTTTACCGCCGAGCTGCTCGAAAGGTACAAGAACCTGTGGAACTGGCGCGAGCTGTCGCGCAACTCGTCGCTGCAGCTTACCGACGAACTGCTCCTGCAGTTTGCCGACCGCTGGAACTGGGGCGAGATAATCGACTGCTACGGGCGCGACGAGATGTACGGCGCGGCTTTCTATGAGAAGTACAAGGAGCGCATCCCCGCCTCCGCGCTGCAAAGCTCGCGCCTCTGGGACAAGATGGTTGAGGACGAGAAGAAGCAGCTGAAGATACAGGTGTATTCGTAAAGGCCGCCAACGGCTTTACAAAAAACAGTGTTTTACAATCCAAGATGCCGCCTTTCGCAAAACGAAAGGCGGCATCTTGTCTTTTCTATTTCCCATAAAAGGATATTCTCTTCCGTCCGCTCAATCTTCAATTTCAAATTCGCATTTCTGCCGAAATTCGGCGGATATTCCGTGGATTTTTGCTAAGTTTGCATCGCCGACCGTCAGCCTCAGACCGGTTGTCATACTTCCGGCTGATTCGGGTTAAGCGCGGCGGCGCAAGAAAAAGAACCAGATGAGAGTACTGATCATAAACACAAGCGAGAGGACGGGCGGAGCCGCCGTGGCGGCAAACCGCCTGATGGAGGCCCTGAAGAACAACGGCGTGAAGGCCAAGATGCTGGTCCGCGACAAGGATACAGACCGCATAACCGTTGTGGCCGCGCCCCACGGGCTGCTCATGCAGTGGCGCTTTCTGTGGGAGCGGCTCGTCATTTTCTGCCGTTCGCACTTCTCGCGCAAGCATCTTTTTGAGATAGACATTGCCAACGCGGGCGCCGACGTGACCGCCCTGCGCGAGTTCCGCGAGGCCGACATTGTTCATCTGCACTGGATCAACCAGGGCATGCTGTCGCTCGGCGGCATCCGCAAGATACTCGACAGCGGCAAGCCCGTGGTGTGGACCATGCACGATATGTGGCCCGCCACGGGCGTGTGCCACCTCACTATGGACTGCCGCAAGTTCACTGAGGGCTGCTGCTGCTGTCCGTTGCTGCCGCAACGGAGTCTGTTTGGTGATCTTGCCCGGCAAGTATGGAAGCGCAAAAGACGCTTGCTGTACAGTCAGGGGCGCATCAGTTTCGTCACATGCAGTCGCTGGCTGGCCTCGGAGGCAAGACAGAGCAGGCTGCTTGAGGGCAAGATTATAACGGCCATCCCTAATCCGATAGACACCCATGTGTTCTGTCCGGGCGACAAGGCAAGGGCGCGTGAGTTGCTCGGCTTGCCGCAGAACCGCCGCTTGGTGCTCTTCGTGGCCCAGAGAGTGTCTGCCGCCAACAAGGGCGGGGCGTATCTTGTAGAAGCGTGCAGGCAGCTGGCCGAAGAACGGACGGAGCTGGCTGAGAGCATGGGAATTGTAATGCTGGGCGGAAGCGGTGTCAGTATGGCCGATAGTTTTGGCGTGGCGACCTATCCGCTCGGCTATGTGTCTGACACGGAGCGGATTGTCGCGGCCTACCGTGCGGCAGACTTGTTTGTTATGCCATCGCTGTCGGAGAATCTGCCCAACACCATCATGGAGGCCATGGCCTGCGGAGTGCCGTGCGTGGGCTTCAGGGTTGGGGGCATACCCGAGATGATAGACCACCTGAAGAACGGCTACGTGGCCGCATACAAGGACGCCGCCGACCTGGCCCGCGGCATCAGCTGGGTGCTCGCCGAGGCCGACCACGAGGCTCTGGAGCGCGAGGCCGTGCGCAAGGTGGCGCAGTGCTACTCGCAGCAGGCGGTGGCCATGAAATACATCGAGGTGTACAACCAGGCTTTGGCCTTCAAGCGTTACAGCCTATGACCAGCTTTACCATCGTCACCATCACGTTCAACGCCGCGGACTGTCTGGCCCGGACGCTCGACAGTGTGCTCCGCCAGACGCATCCGGCTGTGGAGCATCTCATCATCGACGGGGCGTCCGCAGACGGCACAGTGGCCATGGCCGAAGACTACAAGCGGCGCTCCGACGCCGCAGGCTGCGGCCACACCGTGGCCATAACCTCTGAGCCAGACCGCGGACTGTATGACGCCATGAACAAGGGGCTGGCCCGCGCCACCGGCGACTACGTGTGCTTCATCAACGCCGGCGACGCGCTTGCCGCCACCGACACTCTCGCCTTGCTTGCCGGGCTGGCGGCTGAGGCGGGGCAAGACGGGCGCGGACTGCCCGCCGTGCTATACGGCGACACCGTCATTACCGACTCTGAGGGCCGCTGCCTGCGCCCGCGCCGCCTGCGCCCGCCCAAGAGGCTGACGTGGCGCTCGTTCCGCAGCGGCATGCTGGTGTGCCACCAGGCGTTCTACGCCCGCACCGACATTGCCCGCCGCCTGCCCTACAATCTGGCCTACAAGTATTCCGCCGACGTTGACTGGTGCATCCGCGTGATGAGGGAGGCCGCGCGCCTCGGGCTTCCGCTGGCCGGCACCGGCGCCACCGTGGCCCGCTACATGGAGCAGGGCCAGACCACCCTGCACCACCGTGAGTCGCTCCGCGAGCGCTTCAGGGTGATGGCCAGCCACTACGGCCTGCCGCTGACCGTGGCCATGCACTGCTGGTTCGTGGTGCGCGGGCTGTTCAAGCGGTAGTCTGGGCATAATGTAAGGAGTTCAGGAGTTGCAGGAGTTGCAGTAGTTCAGACAATAGTCTTGTTCGTGTTTTGATGGAAGCGTTTCTGTCAAGAAATCTATTGTCCGGACTCCTGCGCCACCTTTACTCCTGAACTCCTTGTCTATTCTTTCTGGTTTCTCACTCCATCCCGGAGTCGCGCAGAAACTCCCTCACTGTTTCAGTGTATTCCTCCGGGTGGTCCACATAGGCCTGGGCATGGCCCGACCCGGGCGCGATCCACAGCTGTTTGGGCTGCGGCTTGGCCTCGTATAGCTTGTAGACCATCCATGTCGGCACGAATGTGTCTTTGTCGCCGTGGATGAACAGCATCGGGCGGCGGCACTTCGCCACCTGCTCCAGTGGCGACGCCTCGCCGAATGTCCAGCCGTAGCGCAGGCGGCAGAGGGCGCTTGTGGTGTACATCAGCGGAAACGGGGGCAGGCCGAACTGCCCGCGCAGCTGGCAGGCGAACTCGTCCCACACGCTGGTGTAGCCGCAGTCCTCAACGAAGCACCTTATGTAGTCCGGCAGCCGCTCGCCCGCCACGCCCATGGTCGTGGCCGCTCCCATCGACACTCCGTGGATAACGATGCGCGATGCTGCCGCCGTGTCGCGGAACAGCCGCTCGGCCACGCCGGCCCAGCGCGCCACGTCGTGGCGGTCGTGCCACCCCATGCCGATGCTGCCGCCGTCGCTCAGGCCGTGCGCGCTCAGGTCGGGGAGCAGTATGTTGAAGCCCATGTCGCGGTGGTACATCCGCCCCAGAAACAGAAACTTGACGCAGCAGTCGCGGTAGCCGTGCACGATGATGGCGGTGCGGCCGCGGGCCGAGTCGCCGCGCAGCCACAGCGCGTGGTGGCGCCCGCCGCCGGGCATGGCCACAAACGTGTCGCGCAGCAGTCCGCCGCGGCGCAGGCTGTCTGTCCACTGCCGCATGTCGGGCAGCCACTTGTAGAGAAAGGCATAGGCGCTGTCGGTGTCGCGGCGGTTGGCGTCGGGCGTAAGCGAGTAGCCGAGCATATAGCTGCTGCCGCCCCACAGAGCCAGGACGACGGCAGCCAGCACTGCGGCTGATGTTATGATGATTCGCTTCTTCATGTTCTTCGTTGTTTTTGTCAGTGTGTCCGTCCGCAAATATAGTGCAATTTTTCCGTCCGGCCATGGCTTCTGCCCCGAATCTTGTGGCGGTGCTGTTGGTTGCGTACGGAAAAATATGATTAACTTTGCAGCCATGAAAGCAGGAGTGATTGTTGTCGCGGCCCTGATGGCCGTGCCGGGCGGGGCGCGCGCGGGGTGGGGCGGGGCCGACGCCCTCGACGACGCGCTGCAGCTGGCCCCCTGGGCGGCGGTGGCCGCGCTCAAGGTGTGCGGCGTGGAGAGTCGCCATGAGTGGCCCCGGCTGGCGGCGTCGGCGGCAGCCTCGGGCGTGCTGTCGGCCGGAGTGGCCTACGGACTGAAGTCGGCCGTCAGCGAGCGGCGCCCCGACGGCAGCGACAACCGCTCGTTTCCGTCGGGCCATGCCACCATAGCCTTTGCCGGTGCCACGGTGCTGCACAAGGAGTTCGGGCGCACCTCGCCGTGGATCAGCGTGGCCGGCTATGCCGTGGCCACGTTTACTGCCGCCGACCGCGTGCTGCGCGACCGCCACCACTGGCACGACGTGGCGGCAGGGGCGGCCATAGGCGTGCTCTCCACAGAGCTGTGCTATTTCGTCAGCGGGCGCCTTTTCAAGGACCGCGGAGTCAGCGTGGCGTTCAGCGGGCGAACCGTCGGCGTGGCGTTCTGTCTCAGGTGAGCGCTTGCCGGTTGCCCCGTCAGGTGTGAAAGAACCTTTCAACTGTTAATTCCGACAGAAAAAAGCCTCTGGATTTTCGCGTATTTGAAAATAAAAATTCCCCGGCCGCAAATACGCGAAATATGAGTGTGCAACCGTAACTTGTTGATTCTATAGGACTTATAGGTCTTATGACCCTTATTGTGCAATAAAATCAGCCTCCGAAACAGCCATTTTCAGCCCCCGAACGGCCTTTCCCGCCCCGCGAGAAAGGGTCATTTTGACCTCCGATATAGGCCATATTGCACTGCGAAATGGCCTATATCGCAATGCAATATGGCCCTTTTCGCAAAATCTGCGGCTGTTTTTGGCAGAATCATGGAGCAAAAACCGCCGGCAAAATTCTATTTCATCGGAATAGGAAGTGTTAAATGCCAAATCGTTAGACTTTTCTTATTTTTGACTGTCCGCAAGTTACCCAAGTTGTGTGCTCCATGCGAGACACGCTCCTCGACTATTTGAACAATTGGCAACTTGCGGACGTTCATTTAACCCAAATCGGTCATTAGACCGCCAAGCCTACATTTTCACTTGACTGTTGGCTCTTCAGCCGTCTTCCGCACCGCTGTCGGCATCTTGCTTTCCGCTTTTTCTCGATGTAGCCCGCTACATCTTCGACAAAACCGAAAATCAATCTGCCAGACAGCTGTACGAAATCCGGCTAAAGTCTAATAACCGATTTGGGTTTAAATTTTCCACTTTACACAGTGGAATAACATTGCTTGTTTTCATTTAATTTCAATATTATGCGTACCTTTGCGGAGCGACCATTATCTCTTACGAAGAGAGGCATCGTTCGGAAGTCCTGTTCGTTAGGGGATTTTTTTGAATTATAACACTGAAAGACAATGGCAACAAGCAATCAACAGCGGCAGGAACTGCACAAGACTATATGGGCTGTGGCGGAGGATTTGCGCAACAGCGTGGACGGATGGGACTTCAAGCAATACGTGCTCGGAATGTTGTTCTACCGCTTTATCTCGGAGAACATCACCAACTACATCAACAACTTGCAACGCGCCGCCGGATATGACGGTTTTGACTATGCCGCGTTCCCTGACGCGGAAGCGGAAAGCGCAAGGGAGCAGATGGTGGCGGAAAAGGGTTTTTTCATCCTGCCCTCTGAGTTGTTCTGCAATGTGAGGAGGCGGGCAAAGACGGACGCCAATCTGAACGAGACCCTGCAACAGGTGTTCGCCAACATCGAATCGTCGGCCAAAGGCACGGAGAGCGAAGACGACCTGAAAGGATTGTTTGACGACATCGACGTGAACAGCAACAAGCTGGGCGCAACGGTGGTGAAGCGCAACGAGACGCTATGCAAAATCCTTGACAAGATTGGCGCGCTTGACCTGAAGGGCGACTATGCCGACAATCAGATTGACGTGTTCGGCGACGCTTACGAGTTCCTGATGACCATGTATGCCAGCAACGCCGGAAAGTCCGGCGGCGAGTTCTTCACGCCGCAGGAGGTCAGCAACCTCTTGGCGCGGATTGTCACCGTGGGCAAGACCGAAGTGCGCAAGGTTTACGACCCCGCCTGCGGTTCCGGCTCGCTGCTGTTGCAGTTCGCCAAGCTGCTGGGCAAGGAGAACGTGCGCGTGGGTTTCTTCGGGCAGGAAATCAACATCACCACCTACAACCTGTGCCGCATCAACATGTTCCTGCACGACATCAACTACAACAAGTTCGACATTCATTGCGGCGACACGCTCACCGCGCCCTGCCATTGGGACGACGAGCCTTTCGATGCCATTGTCAGCAATCCACCTTACAGCACGCGGTGGGAGGGCGACGCCAACCCGACGCTGATTAACGACCCGCGCTTTGCCCCTGCCGGAGTGCTCGCGCCGAAAACCAAGTCAGACCTTGCTTTCACCATGCACATGCTTTCGTGGCTGTCAACCGACGGCACGGCGGCGATAGTAGAGTTTCCCGGCGTGCTCTACCGCGGCGGGGCGGAACAGAAAATCCGCAGGTACCTTGTGGACAACAACTATGTGGACACGGTTATCCAACTGCCGCAAAACCTTTTCTTCGGCGTGTCCATCGCCACCTGCATCATTGTGCTGCGCAAGAATAAGCGCGAGAACAAGACTCTGTTCATCGATGCCTCGGCGGAGTTCGTCCACGAGGGCAACAAGAACAAGCTCTCGCCCGACAACATCGTGCGCATCGTGGACGAGTACACAAACCACAAGATTGTGCCCCACTTCTCGGCGCTGATAGACAATGCCGCCATCGCCGAGAACGATTATAATCTCTCCGTCAGCAGTTACGTGGAAGCGGAGGATACCCGACCACAGACAGACATCAAGGAACTGAACGAGCGCATCCGCCGCATCGTGGCGCACGAAAATGAATTACGGGCAGAGATAGACAAGATTATTGCAGACTTGGAGGAAGCGGTATGAGCGAGGTGACAAATATGAGCAACCGGTTTCTCAGAGATATTCGGGGCATTATAGATGCTGCCCGGACGCAAGCTGTGCGCAGTGTGGATTTCAGCCGAGTACAGATGTATTGGCACATGGGCAAACGTATTTTCGAGGAAGAACAACAGGGGAAAGAGCGTGCCGATTACGGCACGTGCCTCATAAAGAACTTGGCTAAGCAGTTGGAACCTGAATACGGAAGCGGTTTCTCCTATCGTCAGCTGGCTTTTTGCCGTCAATTTTATAGGCTTTATCCGATTGTGAACGCACTGCGTTCACAATTGAACTGGACGCAATACCGTATGTTGATTCAGATAGATGACCCGGACAAACGCGAATATTACGAGTTGGAAGCCGTGAACAATGCCTGGACAGGGCGCGAGTTGGAGCGGCAAATCCATTCGTTGCTTTACGAGCGTCTGTTGCTGAGCAACGACAAGGAAGCCGTTCTCGCCGTTGCCCGTAAGGAAAGAATCCCGCAATCACCTTTGGAAATCATCAAAGACCCGATGTATTTGGAGTTTTTGGGACTGGAGCGTGAGGCGGCTTATTATGAGAAAGATTTGGAGTCGGCCATCATAACCCACTTGCAAAACTTCCTGTTGGAATTGGGGCAAGGCTTCACGTTCGTGGCGCGGCAGAAGCGCATCTTGTTAGAAGATGATGAGTTCTTTGCCGATTTGGTGTTCTATAATAGGTTACTAAGATGTTTTGTGGTGATTGAGTTGAAAACGGGCAAACTGACACACCAAGACTTGGGGCAGTTGCAGATGTATGTCAACTATTACGACCGCACGGAAAAGACCGCCGAGGAGAATCCCACCATCGGCATCCTGCTCTGCACCGACAAGAACGACACGGTGGTACGCATGGCTTTGCCCGAAGACAACAAAACCATCTTGGCCAGTGAATATAAACTTTACCTGCCCACGCAAGCCCAGTTGGCAGATGAAGTGAGCCACGTGCGGAGAATGATGGAAGAACAACATAATCTAAACAGGGAGGATGAACAATGAACAAGATAGAACAGATGTTGCAGGAACTTTGCCCGGAAGGAGTAGAGTATAAGAAGTTGGGGGAAATAGGAACATTCATCAGAGGAAATGGATTGCAAAAAAAAGACTTTACCGATTCTGGTGTAGGCTGCATTCATTATGGGCAAATTTATACTCACTATGGATTCTATACCACCCAGACAAAGTCGTTTGTAGATGAATCATTGGCTAAAAAACTAACAAAAGTCCAAAAAGGAGATATAATAATAGCATGTACAAGTGAGAATATAGAAGATATTTGTAAAGCTGTTGCTTGGCTTGGAGATGAAGACATTGTGACAGGAGGTCACGCATGCGTTTTTACTCATAACGAGAGTCCTAAATATATTTCTTATTTCTTTCAGACTGAAATGTTTTTCCAGCAAAAGAAAAAATACGCAAGAGGTGCTAAGGTTATTGATATAAAAATATCGGATTTATCAAAAATAGAAATCCCCGTTCCCCCTCTCCCCATCCAAGAGGAAATAGTCCGTATTCTCGACCACTTCACAGCGCTCGCAGCGGAGCTGCAAGCGGAGCTGCAAGCGCGGCAAGAACAATACGAGTATTACAGGAATAAACTGTTAACGTTTACTAAAATAGGGGGGGGTACGCAAAGCGTAACTTGGATGAAGATGAGTGAGATAGGCGAAATTTGTATGTGCAAAAGAATTATGAAGCACCAAACAAATATAATGGCAGGAATTCCATTCTATAAAATAGGAACATTCGGCAAAAAGGCCGATGCTTATATTGCAAATGAATTGTATGAGGAGTATAAAAAGAATTATTCCTTTCCTCGAAAAGGCGAAATCTTATTATCTGCTTCAGGAACTATCGGGAAAGCTATAATATATAATGGAGAACCCGCCTATTTTCAAGATTCAAATATAATTTGGATAAGCAATGATGAAAGTAAAGTGCTTAATAAATTCCTTTATTATTACTATCAAATTGCAGAATGGAAAACAGAAGGAGGCACAATAAAGCGGCTATATAATGCCAATTTGGCAAAGATGAAGATTGCGGTTCCAACCATTTCCGAACAGCAACGCATCGTCTCCATCCTCGACAAATTTGAGGCTTTAGTCAACGACCTCTCACAAGGGCTGCCGGCAGAGATAGCCGCCGTGCAGGAACAATACGAATATTACCGCAACCGGTTGCTGGCATTCAAGAAAAGGGGAGAATGAGTGTGATGGAGGCAATGGAGGCAATGGAGGCAATGGAATGCATTGTTTCCATTGCATTCATTGCTTCCACAAACAGTAATAAACAATTAAAAATAAGGAAATATGACAATAGAATATAAACCGGGGCAGGTGCTGAGGGCGCAAATGCCGTGGCGCAAGGCTTTCTACTATCAGAAGGCGGACGTGCTGTATCACATCACTTATGTGTTTTGCAAGCGTTTCCTGCCTGAATACGGCGACCGCACGGTAGACCAGATGGTTCAGGCGGCGCGGAGCGGTAAGCAAAATATCGTGGAAGGTATCGAGGCCGGGATGACTTCAACGGAGACGCAGATTAAATTGCTCAACGTGGCGCGGGCTTCACTGCAAGAGTTGCGCGAGGATTACCATGACTACCTGACGTCACGCGGCCTTGCCGTATGGCACCCAACCCACACGCGGTATGCCAAAATGCAGGACTTCTGCCGAAATCATAACCATACCGAAGACTATCAGCCATATCTTGACACGTGGAGCGCGGAGGAAATGGCCAACACCGCCCTCACGCTGTGCCACTTGACAGACACTCTGCTCAATGGCGCACTGAAGAAGATGGAGGAACAGTTTGTAAAAGAGGGCGGCATAAAGGAGCGAATGTACGCGGCGCGCACCGGTTACCGTCGGCAGCAAGACCAAGAAACCGAAAGGCTGCGCCGCCTCGTAACACAGCAGGAAGCGGAGATAGCCCGCCTGCGCGCCCTGCTGGAAAAGAATGGAATTGAATGGAGGCAATGAAAGTGATGGAGGAAATGGAGGTCATGGAGGGAAATGGGGAAAATGGATAAAATCATTACCACAAAAAGTTAAGACTATGACAGAGCAATACAGGATGGTGGCGGAGAATCCGCAAAGCACGGTGGTTTCAGACTTTGAGCCGATATACCGCAAATCCACGCAATACCAAAGCGAGGCGGAGATGGAACATGACTTCATCAACCAGCTTGAAAAACAGGGCTATGAGTATCTGCCCATCAAAACAGAGGCGGAACTCATCGCCAACCTGCGCCGCCAGCTTGAACGCCTGAACGACTATACCTTTACCGACAAGGAATGGCAGTCGTTCTTTGCCGACAAGATAGCCAACCGCAACTATGGCATCGTGGAAAAGACTGCCATCATACAAGAGGACTACATCCAGCTTTTGGCACGAGACAACGGCGTGGACAAAAACATTTACCTGATGGACAAGGACAACATCCACAACAACTCGCTACAGGTAATCAACCAATACACGCCGGAGGGAGGCGTAAGGGAAAACCGCTACGACGTGACCATCCTTGTGAACGGCCTGCCGCTCGCACATATGGAGCTGAAACGCCGTGGCATTGACATAAAGGAAGCGTTCAACCAAATCAACCGCTACAACCGCGAGAGCTTCTGGGCTGACAGCGGACTGTTCGAGTACGTGCAGCTGTTCGTCATCAGTAACGGCACGCATACGAAGTATTACAGCAACACCACCCGCGCCTCGCACATAGCCGAGGCAAGCAAGCGCAGCAGCAAGCAAGGGAAACGGCAAACCAGCAACAGTTTTGAGTTCACGAGCTTTTGGGCTTCGAGGGACAACAGGGTGATTGCCGACCTTGTGGACTTCACCGCCACGTTCTTTGCCAAGCACACGTTGCTCAACATCCTTACAAAATATTGCGTGCTGACATCGGAAAAGCTGTTGCTCGTGATGCGCCCTTACCAGATTGCCGCCACGGAAAGCATCCTGCAACAAATACGTATCTCGACCAACTACAAGAAGTATGGCACGATAGAGGGAGGCGGCTACGTGTGGCACACCACGGGCAGCGGCAAGACGCTCACCTCGTTCAAGACGGCACGGTTGGCAAGCCGCATGGAAGACATAGACAAGGTGTTGTTTGTTGTGGACCGCAAGGACTTGGACTATCAGACCATGAAGGAATACGACCGCTTCGAGAAAGGCGCGGCCAACAGCAACACCAGCACCGCCGTGCTGAAACGCCAGCTTGAAGACCCGCAGGCACGCATCATCATCACCACCATACAGAAGCTGTCGGTATTCATCGGCAAGAACCGCACGCATGAGGTATATGGCAAGCACATCGTGTTCATCTTCGACGAGTGCCACCGCAGCCAGTTCGGCGACATGCACACCGCCATCATCAAGAAATTCAAGCGTTACCATCTTTTCGGCTTTACAGGAACGCCGATATTCCCGGTAAATGCAGGGTCTGGCGGCAAATTCGACCTGAAAACCACGGAGCAGGCTTTTGGAAAGCAGCTGCACATCTACACCATCGTGGACGCCATTGCCGACGGCAATGTGCTGCCGTTCCGTGTGGACTACATCAGCACCATGCGCGAGCAGGAGGACATCAAGGACGAGAAAGTGCCGGGCATCGACCGCGAGCGTGCGCTGGCGTCACCGAAACGTGTCAGCCACATAGTAAGCTACATTTTGGAGCACTTCGACCAAAAGACCAAGCGCAACGCCCGCTCGTTCACGTTCAACAAGCTGGTGAACATAGCGGAAATGGCTACGGCCAAAAACAGAGAAGCTGCGGAAGAGAAGAAACAGAAAACGCGGATGACAGGGTTCAACTCTATCTTCGCCGTTTCGTCCATTGATACCGCCAAACTTTATTACATGGAGTTCAAGCGGCAAATGGCACAGCTTCCGCCGGACAAGCGACTGCGTGTGGCTACAATCTTCAGTTACAGCGCGAACGAGGCCGAGGACGGCACGGGACTGCCCGACGATGAAAATTCAGAAAGTACCGACGGGCTGGACAAGAGTTCGCGCGACTTCCTCGAATCGGCCATAGAGGACTACAACGCCATGTTCAAGACAAATTACGACACGAGCGCCGACCGTTTTCAGAACTATTACAAGGACGTGTCGTTAAGGATGAAGAACCGGGAAATAGACCTGCTCATCGTGGTGAACATGTTCCTCACGGGATTTGACGCTACCACACTGAACACCCTTTGGGTGGACAAGAACCTGCGGATGCACGGACTGCTGCAAGCCTATTCGCGCACCAACCGCATACTCAATTCCATCAAGACATTCGGCAATATCGTCTGCTTCCGCAATCTGGAGCAAGCCACCAACGAGAGCATCGCCCGCTTCGGCGACAAGGACGCCGGCGGTATAGTGCTGCTGAAGACCTTTGACGAGTATTACTACGGTTACAAAGACGACAAGGGCAAGGAAAATCCGGGCTACAAGGACTTGGTGGAAAAACTGTTGGAGAATTACCCCATTGGGCAACACATCATCGGCGAGGATGCGGAAAAGATGTTCATCCGCCTGTATGGCTCTATCCTCAAAGCCACAAACCTGCTTACCACCTTCGACCAGTTTGCCGGAATGGAAATCTTGTCGCCGCGCGATGTGCAGGACTACCACAGCCTTTACATCGACCTTTATGACAAGTATCGCAAACAGAAAGAAGGCGACATCGTGAACGTGAACGATGACATCGTGTTTGAAATGGAACTTATCAAACAGGTGGAGATAAACATCGACTACATCCTCTACCTGATTGCGCAGATGCACGGCGACCACACAATGGACAAGGAAATAAGGCTGTCTATTCAGAAAGCCATCAGTTCCAGCCCCGACCTGCGCAACAAGAAAGACTTGATAGAAGATTTCATCGACCAGCTTACACCTGAAAAGGACGTAAACGACGATTGGCACAAATTCGTCAAACAGCAGGAGAAAGAGCAGTTGGACAAAATAATCAGCGAGGAAAACCTGAAACCAAAAGAAACCTACGAGTTTGTTTCGCAATCGTTCAAGAACGGCGAGATAGAGGAAACAGGCACGGCCATTACCCGAATCCTGCCGCCCATCCCGTTGTTCTCAAAGAACAAGGAGAACGACAGGGGTAAGAAAAAGAAAAGCGTCATAGCCAAGCTGAAAGCCTTTTTTGAGAAATTCTTCGACGTGTCGGGAGGAACATTCAAAGCTGAATGATAAAGGAAACGGAAAGAGTTCAAATGAGTCCGGCATAAAAATCGTGCCGCCTTGTGCTGTTTACCGTTTTTATTTTGTAACTTTACGCCATTAAACGATCATTAATCAAACCCTGCACATGAAACTACTGTTCAATCTTCAATACGGCACCACCTTCGGCGAGGAGCTTGTGCTGAACATAATAAAGCCCGGCAGGCCGGACGAGGCCGAGCGCCACGTCATGGCCACGCGCGACGGGCAGGCGTGGACCTGCGCCGTGTCGTGGCCTGCGTCGGGGCCGGCCTTTGTCGATTACTACTACAGCGTGGAGAAGAGCGGGCGCGAGACGCGGCGCGAGTGGGAGGCCATGCCCCACCGCCTGGAGCTGGTGGGCACGCGGAGTGCCTGCTACCGCGTGAGCGACAGCTGGATAGACGTGCCCGACGACACGCTCTACTACAGCTCCGCGTTCACCGATTGCGTGTTCCGCCGCGACCGGGCGCTGAGTGAGGCGCACGGCGCGGCCAAGCTCGTGAGGCTGAAGGTGCGCGCCGCCCTGCTGCCGCCGGGCTGCCGTCTGGCTCTGGCGGGCGCCGACCCCTATCTGGGCGGGTGGCAGACGCCATTCGAGGGAGCCATGGCCGAGCACTCGCCGTGCGAGTGGGTGGTGAGCCTCGACGCCACGCGGCTGGCCTCGGCCGAGGTGGAGTTCAAGTTCGTGGCCGTCGGCGGCAGCGGCGACAGCGTGGCTATGTGGGAGGACGGCCCCAACCGCAGGCTCACGCTGCCGCCGATGCAGGCCGGCGACGTGTTCGTGTGCGAGCTGCCCCAGGCCCGCTTCGGGGTGAAGCCGTGGCGCGGGGCGGGCACGGTGGTGCCGGTGTTCGCGCTGCGCTCGCGCGGAAGTTTCGGCGTGGGCGACTTTGGCGACCTCAGGATGATGGTCGACTGGGTGGCCTCCACCGGGCAGAGCGTGCTCCAGGTGCTGCCCGTCAACGACACCACGGCCAGCCACACCTGGACAGACTCCTATCCTTACAGCGCCGTAAGCGTCTACGCCCTCCACCCGCAGTTCACCGACCTGAGGCAGCTGCCGCAGCTGAAGGACGGAGCGCGCCGCGAGCATTACGAGACTCTGCGCGCCGAACTGAACGCCCTGCCGCAGGTGGACTACGAGCGCGTGAACGCGGCCAAGACCGAATACCTGCGCGAGCTGTTCGCCCAGGAGTGGCCCGCTGTCGCGCGCCGCGTGACGTTCAAGCGCTTCTTCGAGGCCAACAAGGCGTGGCTCGTGCCCTACGCCGCCTTCTGCCTCTTCCGCGACGAGTACGGCACGCCCGACCACACACTCTGGCCCGGCCACCACAGCCTCACGGACAAGGAGCGGCAGGACCTGGCCAACCCGCTCACCAGGCTCTACCGCAAGGCCGCGTTCTGGTATTTCGTGCAGTACAACCTCGACACCCAGATGCGTGCCGTGCACGACTGCGCCCGCTCGCGCCGCGTGATTCTGAAGGGCGACATACCCATCGGCGTGGCGCGCCACAGCGTGGAGACCTGGACGGAGCCGCGATATTTCAACATGAGCGGGCAGGCCGGAGCGCCGCCCGACGCCTTCTCGGTGAACGGGCAGAACTGGGGCTTCCCCACCTACAACTGGGGCGCGATGCTCGCCGACGGCTGCTCGTGGTGGACGGGCAGGCTGAAGAAGATGGCCGACTATTTCGACGCCTACCGCATAGACCACATCCTCGGCTTCTTCCGCATATGGGAGATTCCCGTCAACGCCGTGCACGGTCTGCTGGGGCAGTTTGTGCCTGCGCTCCCGCTGACCATGAGCGAGATCGAGGCATACGGGCTTCATCTTGACCGTGAGGCGCTCGTCACTCCTTATATCACCGACGAAGTGCTCGCGCGGCTCTTCGGCGGCAGGGCGGCTGAGGTGGCGGCAACGTATCTCGACAGCCGGGGCGGCTCATATTCGCTCAAACCGGCTTATGACACACAGCGAAAGATAGAGGCTGCCTTTGCCGGCGACAGCACTGCGGAGGGCGTGGCTCTGCGCGACGCGCTCTACCGTCTGGTCAGCTGCGTGCTCTTCGTGCCCGACCGCACAGACCCGGCCCGGCTCCATCCGCGCATCGCGGCGCAGACGGATTTTGCCTTTGAGGCCCTGGCCGACAGAGACAAGACAGCCTTCAACCGCCTCTACGATGACTACTTCTACCGTCGCCACAACCAGTTTTGGTATAATGAGGCCATGCGAAAGTTGCCGCGTCTGGCTCTGGCAACGCGAATGCTGATGTGCGCCGAGGACCTCGGCATGGTGCCCGACTGTGTGCCATGGGCAATCGGCAGGCTCCACATTCTCAGTCTCGAAATCCAGTCCATGCCCAAGGAGCCGGGGCTGCGCTTCGGACATCTGTCGCACAATCCGTATCTCTCGGTGTGTACCATATCCACCCACGATATGCCCACGATGCGGGCATGGTGGGACGAGGACGCCGGGCGCACCCAGGACTATTTCGCCACACGCCTGCATCACGACGGCGCCGCGCCGCACCCGCTGCCCGGATGGCTGGCAAAGGATATTGTCTCGCGCCACCTCCTGTGCCCGTCGGCTCTGTGCGTCATCGCCTTGCAGGACTGGCTGGCCATCGACGAGAAGCTCAGAATGCCCGATGCCGCCGCCGAGCGCGTCAACGTGCCCGCCGACGCGCATCACTATTGGCGCTATCGTATGCACATAAGCATAGAGGATCTCCAGGCCGCCGCTGACTTTAATGAGACCATTTCGGAGCTTGTCGCCGAGAGCGGGCGTGACGTTGGCCCGCAATGACTCGTGCAGCGGGCGGCGTAAATTCGCCGTGCGCAGCCCACTGCGGGAGGCGTGTGCCTGTGCGAACGGCCACGTTTCTCCCTGTCATCCCTGAATACGTGATACAGGGAAGAGCTTTGAGCATCGGAAAAATGCCTTAATATATTAATGTGTCCGCGCACATATTGTCTTGTTTTTGTGTCAGTTTTGTTAAAGACAGTTAAAAACCAAAACTTTTTTGTCTGAAAGTTTGTTTTGTGGCGTGTAAGTTCGTACCTTTGCATCCGATTTCGGGAAACATCCCGGGAGCCGACAGAAAAAAACGAAGAGAGATCTTTGACAGACTGGTACAGACAGGAGATACAGCACCGCCCCGGCGTGCGGACACTTGTTGTCGGCGGCGGCGGGGTTGGTGGAGCGGGGCGCCGCGTTGTCGGCGTCCGTATCGAGGAACAAGAAAAAGTCAATTTTATATATACAGTGTAGAGTTTGATCCTGGCTCAGGATGAACGCTGGCTACAGGCTTAACACATGCAAGTCGCGGGGCAGCATGGGGAGTGCTTGCGCTCCCTGATGGCGACCGGCGCACGGGTGAGTAACGCGTATCCAACCTGCCCCCAGCCGCGGGCCAGCCCGCCGAAAGGCGGATTAATCCCGCATGCGGCGCCGTGACGGCATCAGAGCGGCGCGAAAGGATTTATTCCGGCGGGGGATGGGGATGCGTCCGATTAGGCAGCAGGCGGGGTGACGGCCCACCTGGCCGACGATCGGTAGGGGTCCTGAGAGGGAGGCCCCCCACACTGGGACTGAGACACGGCCCAGACTCCTACGGGAGGCAGCAGTGAGGAATATTGGTCAATGGGCGTAAGCCTGAACCAGCCAAGTAGCGTGAGGGACGACGGCCCTACGGGTTGTAAACCTCTTTTGCGCGGGGACAAAGTTC
>CALUGW010000007.1 GCA_944320305.1 uncultured Prevotella sp.
GAGGTGGCGGAAAACTGGTTGCCGCGCACAAACACTGTTTATGTATTTTGATTTTTGAGTTTTGAATTGTCGGGCTGCGCCCGATTGCGGAATTGTTTAATTAAGAATTGTTTGGCGAGGTGGCGGAAAACTGGTTGCCGCGCACAAACACTGTTTATGTATTTTGATTTTTGAGTTTTGAATTGTCGGGCTGTGCCCGATTGCGGAATTGTTTAATTAAGAATTGTTTGGCGAGGTGGCGGAAAACTGGTTGCCGCGTGCAGATTTAGTTATCGACACCAGCAGTTTTTTCAGTTCTACGCAGTCTGCCCGCACAGAGTCATACTGTTCCTTGGTCAGGCATTGAGTTTTAAAGAGCAAGTCAATCCAATAAATAGACTCGTTGCTTTCCTTTAAGGCGATATAAAGCTTGGCAATAAAGTCATTGCGGCTTATGGCACACTGCGCCTCGGCCACGTTGGCTCCGATGCTTGTCCCGCTGCGGAACAGCTGGTCGGCGATTCTGTGCTCTTTTTTCTCTTCAGCAAGGAAGCGGCACATATTGACAATCCTCACAGAAAAGTTCATGCACTTGCTTTCCAAAATATCGCCAAAACCACTCATCTTTTCCTGCAAAACTCAATAATTGTCGCTGCACAATTCGTAATTGCTCAATTCCCAATCGCGCAGCGACAATTCAAAATTCAACATTCCAAATTCTTAACTCTTCTTAGCGTCCATGGCCTGGCAGGCGGTGATGGCCACCAGCTTGTAGATGTCGTCCACGGAGCAGCCGCGGCTGAGGTCGTTCACCGGGCGGGCGATGCCTTGCAGGATGGGGCCCAGCGCCACGGCGTCGCCGAGGCGCTGCACCAGCTTGTAGGCGATGTTGCCCACCTCGAGGCAGGGGAACACCAGCACGTTGGCATGGCCGGCGATGGTGCTTCCGGGCGCCTTGTGCTCGCCTACGGAGGGCACGAGGGCGGCGTCGGCCTGCAGTTCGCCGTCAATCTTCAGTCCGGGATTCAGCTCGCGGGCCTTCTTTGTGGCCTCCACCACCTTGTCAACCACCTCGTGCTGTGCGCTGCCCTTGGTAGAGAAGCTCAGCATGGCCACGCGCGGGTCGGCGAATCCGGCCACGCTCTGCGCCGTCTCGGCGGTGCACACGGCTATCTGTGCCAGCTGGTCGGCGTCGGGCATTGGCGTAACGGCCACGTCGCCCACCACGAGCACGCCCTCCTCGCCGTACTGCTGCTGCTTCGTCACGAGCAGCATGGCGCCGCTCACGCAGGTGATGCCGGGCTTGCACTTGATGATCTGCAGCGCCGGGCGCAGTGTGTCGGCGGTGGTGCTCAGCGCTCCGCTGATCTGCCCGTCGGCTCCCTCGGTCTTGATGATCATGCAGCCCAGGTAGAGCGGGTTCTTCACCAGCTCGCGCGCCTGCTCTATGGTCATGCCCTTCTTCTTGCGAAGCTCGGCCAGCAGGGCGGCGTACTCCTCGCTCTTGGGGTTGTTCTCGGGATCCACGATGGTGGCCTTGCCGATGTGCGTCAGGCCCCACTTGGCGGCCAGAGAGTTGATCTCGTCGGGGTTGCCGATGAGGATGAGGTCCGCCACGTCGTCGGCCAGCACCATGTCGGCTGCCCTGAGGGTGCGCTCCTCGGTTGCCTCGGGGAGCACGATGCGCTGTTTGTTGCTCTTAGCGCGTTCGATGATTTGTTTTACTAAGTCCATTTTACAGTAAATTTATCATTGTGTTTTTTGTAATTCCAACTTTGCAAAAGTAAGAAAAATATTCGTAAACCCGCATTGCAGCAGCCGGTTTTTTCCATGGTCTGACGGTTAACGGTGGTTAAAATGCCGCTTGCCCCCGCCGATTCTTTCGCAGACAAGGAGGGTGTGGGTGCCGTCGGCCAGTGTGGTGGCGAAGATGTGGCAGTCGCCGCCGTCGTCCATCTTCAGCCTGCGGCGCAGCTGCGCCACGGTCATGGGGAAGTTTCTCACGGCTATGTTGGCCTTGGCGACGCCCTGCAGGGCGCTCTTCAGGCTGCGCTTGTTCATCGTTGTGGCCCGGCTTATGGCGAAGGCGCGGCCTGGGAAGCCCTCCGCCGCCGCTTCGGCGACGAACAGGTGGCTGTTGGCGCTGACGCTCCTCACGCCGAAGCGGCGCTCCAGCAGGCCGAAGCAGCCCGCCTTCATCACCGCCGCGTCAGGCTCGTAGAGCAGCCGTCCGGCCAGTCGCGGCAGGTCGGCCTCGGTCAGTCCGCCGCCGCTGCCGCCCGTGCCGTCGGCACCTCCGTCCTGTTCTTCCGCGCCGAACACAAGCTCCGCGCCGTCGCAGACGCAGTGTACTGCAGGGCCGTGCGCCTCCTGTCCGGGCAGCACGAGGAGCAGCTCCTTGCATTCGCCGCCCACCGACACGATGTGGACCTCGCCCACGCAGCCGCCCATGTCGGCCACGGCCTTGCGCCAGTCGAGCATGGGCGAGAGCTTTATCATCACGTGGCGCCCCTTGGCAAGCAGCAGGGGGCGCAGCGCGGCCACGTCGGGCGTGCAGTCGGCAATGGCGAATGTGCGCCCTCCGGCGGCGTCGCGCCGCGCCGGGTCGGCGAACACCAGGTCGGCCTGCGGCGCGTGGCGCAGATATTCCGCTCCGTCGGCACAGACCACCTCGGCCCGCTCCAGCCCCAGCAGCGGCAGATTGTGACGGGCTATGGCGCACAGACGCTCCTGCCGCTCCACATAGACGGCGCTGCCGAAGCCGCGGGCCATGAACGCGAAGTCAACCCCGAAGCCCCCCGTGATGTCAACCATCCGCCCGCCCGGGCCGCACAGCCGCCGGGCCACGGCGGCCTTGTGGCGCGCCGCCTCCTCGCCCGAGCACTGCTCCATGGGCAGGCGCGGCGGGTAGACTAAGCCATCCACGGCGGCCCACGACGGCAGCTTGCGCCGCGCCGTCTGCTGCCCGGCTATCTGGTCGAGGGCGAAGGGCATGTCAACGCCGGGATGGCGCACGGCCTGCAGGGCCAGCCGGCGCACGTCGCCATCGGCGTTCGCCCTGATGAATTCTGTCGTAACACTGTCCGTCATGCTGCAAATTTAATGAAAAAACGGCAGACTCCGAAAGAAACCGCCGCCAAACACTATATATTAATGTTATACATATTCAACACATTCAGGTCTGCAGTGCCAGAGAGTCTCCCGGCTTCTGCCTGCGGCCTGTTGGCCTCCGGCGTGTTTCACATTAGTTTATTCCAAATCTTTAGGTGCTTGTTTTTGCCGCCATTTTGCAGTCTTTACATTTCATTTTCATCGCTTGCTTCGCTTTTTTGCAGGAAAAATTCAAAAGGAACAGTCTTATTAACGATATTTAACGGGGGGGGTAAAATCATCGAACGAAAGTTAATACCTTTGCACCCGAAACATGGATGACATATATAACATTCGTTACAGCTCAGCCCGGACACATGGGCATGAGATCCGATTATAAAATAGGTAAAATCAAATAATGCAAATCCGTTTGTCGCTCAAGACATATTGACATCATGGCGTGCCGAAAGGCACACATTCTCTGGCGCTCAGGCCGTCAGCCATTCAGAGCCACGTCTTGTGGAGGGCTTTCAGTGGGCGGCTGCAGTGCGGTTTAGACCATAACAGGTTATACTGCTAAAATTTAGGGAATCCGATCAAACAGCCCCTGTGGGGGTAATAAACCATATTTAAAGGTATGACAAAGAAGTTGCTTGCCAGCGCATTCATCTTCCTGTCGCCGGTGTCTGTTGTGCCGGCCCAGGATTTTGCATTGAAGACCAATGCGCTCTATCTCGCCACAACCACTCCCAACATCGGTGCCGAAATGTCGGCCGGGCGGCATCATTCCGTGCAGCTGTTCTACGGGCTCAACCCGTGGCGCCAGTCGGGAGGCGACCGCTCCAGCCTGCGCCACTGGCTGCTGATGCCCGAGTACCGCTATTGGTTCTGCCAGAGCTTCAACGGCTGGTTCATTGGCGCCCACCTCATGGGAGGCGAGTTCAATATGTCGGGTGTAGACCTGCCGTTCGGCATTTTCAGCGGTCTTAAGGATCACCGCTACGAGGGCTGGTATGCCGGCGGCGGCGTCACCGCAGGCTATCAGTGGCCCTTGTCGCGTCACTGGAATGTTGAGGCCTCGGTGGGTCTGGGCTACGACTACATCAAGTACGACAAGTTCCTGTGCGGCGAGTGCGGCGAGAAGGTCAAGTCGACACATTCCAACTACTTCGGCCCCACCAAGGTGGCTTTTTCAGTGCTCTATATTTTCTAACCGACAAACAAAGCATCAGACCAATGAAAGCAAGCTTTAATAACATACTCGCGGCAGCACTTGCCGCCGTCGCCACAATGGCCGCCGTTCCGTCGCCGGCCGCGGAGCACACGCGGATGGCCGCCGGCGGCATACGTCTCGACAGTCTCAGCGTGAGCTGCGGCGGCGGTTTCGTAGTGCTCGACATGACGCTCAACCTCGACTCGCTCGACCTGCCTGCCAACACGCGTCTTGTCTACACCCCGGTGCTCACCAGTCCCGCAGGCCGCAAGGCCATGCCACAGATTGTCATCAACGGACGCCGCCAGCACATCATGTTCGAGCGCGGCGACCGCAGCGGCTTCGCCGAGGGAGCCACGGTGGTGCGCCGCGCCAACGGCAGGGCGCAGAGCCTGCCCTACCGCGCCGCCGTGCCTCTGAGCGCAGAGCTGACGGACTACGACGTCACCATCCACGAGGACCTCTGCGGCTGCGGCGACAGCCTCGACGGCAACGACTACCTGCTGCGCCGCCGGCGCAAGCCGCTCATGGCCTTTGTGCGCCCGCAGGCCGAGGCGCAGAAGGAGCGCCACATCGACAAGACGGCCTACATCGACTTCCCCGTGGACCGCACCGAGCTTCATCCCGACTACCGGCGCAACCCGGCCGAGCTTGACAGCATCATCAACACCATAAACATGGTGAAGGCCGACCCCAACCTCAGCATACGCCACATTGAGATACACGGCTTCGCCTCGCCCGAAAGCCCCTACAGCCACAACGACTACCTGGCGCGCGGCCGCGCCCGCACCCTCAAGGACTATGTGCGCCGCCTCGTAAGCCTCGACGACAGCCTCTTCTCCGTGGCCCACACGCCAGAGAACTGGCAGGGCCTTGAGGCCTTCCTCAAAGGCAGCAACCTCGACAACCGCGACGCCATACTCGCCATAATGGCCGACCCCGCCCTCGACCCCGACGCCCGCGAGCGCAAGATAAAGGCGGACTATCCCGCCGACTACCGCTTCATGTTGGCCACGTGGTACCCGGCGCTGCGCCGCTCCGACTACCACATAAGCTACATCGTGCGGCCTTTCAGCGTTGAGGAGGCGCGCCGCCTCGTGTTCACCAAGCCGCAGCAGCTGTCGCTCGAGGAGATGTTTCTCATGGCCCAGACGTGCGAGCCGGGCAGCGCCGAGTTCAACGAGGTGATGGAAATAGCCGTCAGGATGTTTCCCGACGACACCACCGCCAACCTCAACGCGGCCTGCACGCGCCTCAACGCGGGCGACGCCGCCGGCGCGAAGCCTTACATAGACAAGGCCGGCGACAGCCCGCAGGCACTCAACGCCCGCGCCGCCTACGAGCAGCTGACAGGCAACGACGAGGCCGCCGCCGCGCTCTACCGCCGTGCCGCCGATGCCGGCCTGGAGCAGGCGCGCGCCAATCTGGACAACATCAAGTGAAAGTACAGACAATAAATCACAACCAAATATTTTAATTAACAAATCCGATTAACAATGAAAAAGTTCAAACTGTTCACCATCGCGCTTGCCGCGCTTGCTCTGGCAGCGTGCTCAAGCGATGACGTCACCGCTCCGTCGGGCAGCGGCAACACCGGCTTCGGCGCTGACGGCACCGGCTACCTGAAACTGTCGATCAACCTGCCGACGCAGAGTGCGGGCGCAGGCACACGCGCCGCCAACGACCAGACCGACGACGGCGACGCAAGCGAGTATGCCGTCAACGACGCCACGCTCCTGCTCTTCAAGGGCGCGGACCAGAACGCCGCCACCTTCCAGGCTGCCTACGACATGACGCTCAACTGGAACCAGGGCCTCGACGACGACCAGATCACGTCGCAGGGAACCAAGGTGCAGAAGATCAACTCCATCACCGCCGCCGGGGGCGAGAAGATTTACGCCCTCGTGGTGCTCAACCGCAACAGCGTGTTCACCGTTGACAACGACGCAAACACAATCAAGTTCGGCAGCGACGCTTTCTCCGGCTCGTTCAAGGACTTCACCGTTAAGACCGTTGCCTCTGCAAGCGCGCTCACCGGCAAGGGCTACTTCATGACCAACGCCGTGATGACCGACAAGCCCGGCAGCACGGCCATAAGCGGCCAGACCACCACGATACTCGCCGACGTAAGCGGCAAAATCTACCAGACAGAGCTTCTCGCGCAGCAGAACCCCGCCGCCGACATCTTCGTGGAGCGCGCCGTGGCCAAGGTGCAGCTCACGCAGAGCCTCGCAAGCAGCGAGCTGACCGTAGGCTCCAACAAGCTGACCTACACCATCAGCGGCTGGGCGCTGGCCAACCAGAACACCTCTTCTTACATCGTGCGCAACTGGAACCAGAGCGCAGAGGGCATCACCCCGAGCGGCGACGCATGGTACGCGCTCATGTCTGACGGCGACGGTGTGTCGGCAAGCTCTTCTTACCTCAGCGCCAACCCCTACCGCTTCGCCGGCTACAGCCTGGCCCAGGAGGAGAGCGGCAACCCCGCAACGGCAGCATACCGCACCTACTTCGGCATAGACCCGAACTACAACACTGACGCCACGTTCACCGACGCTCCCGCCAGTGCAAGCGGAATGACATTCGACGGCAACATCAAGTACTGCCTCGAGAACACGTTCGACGTTGCCCACCAGAACGTGAAGAACACCACCTGCGCCATCATCAAGGCCAAGTTCACCCTGCCCGAAAGCTGGGAAGGCGACGACTTCTACACCGTGAACGGCATCCGCACCACCATCTACAAGAAGTCTGAGGCCGAGAACGCCATCCTCAAGCAGGCCGGCGACCTCTACAACAACGCCATCCTGGCCACGGCAACAAGCGACGACGAGTTTGAGGGCGCCACAAAAATCAATGTGGCTCCAAAGGCTGTCACCTACACCGTAGATGCAGACACGAAGAACCTCAAACTCACCAAGCTGACATTCACAGCCACTGAAGAGGGCGGCGACGCCACGACAAAGGGCTACGACCTCAACGCAGAGCAGCTTGAGGCCGTGCAGAACGCCATCACCGTGACGCAGTACACCAACGCCGAGGCTTACTACACAGTGCTGATAAAGCACTTCGGCGACGAGCTTACCCCCTGGAACCGCGCCACCAAGACCACTGCCGCCTATCCCGACGACAAGCAGCAGGCCAACAAGAACTGGCTGGGCCGCTACGGCGTGCTACGCAACAACTGGTACGAGATTGAGGTCAACGGCGTGAGCGCCATCGGCAGCGCCACCGTGCCTAACGTGAACACCGACACCACGCCCGACGACGAGGTGGAGAACTACATCTCAGTGAAGATCAACATGCTCTCGTGGGCAAAGCGCAAGCAGAGCGTAACGCTCCAGTAAGGCGCGCCCCTAAGGCATGACCGCACAACGGCGGCGGGCCGCCCACAGGCCCGGTCCGCCGCCGTTGACCCTTGCAAACGGACCATGCGCACCCACCGGCGGGCATGGCCGCAACCATCACCACAGCCTACAGCGGCTACACAACACAAACAGAACAACAGCGTGACAATGACCAAGACAACGAGAACACTGGGCCTTGCGCTGGCCCTGCTCGCCACGGCGGCGGTGCCCACGTCGTGCGATATGATGCATGAGGAGACCGACTACTGCCCTTACGGACTCTATCTGACGTTCAAGTACGACTACAACCTGCAGCGTGCCGATATGTTCAACGACCATGTAGGCTCGGTGACGCTCTACATCTTCGACGAGCAGGAGCGCCTGGTCAGCGTCCGCGAAGAGTCGAACACAGCCACGGCAACGCCCTTGGCCAACACGGCATACGCCATGCACATCACCGACCTGGCCCCGGGCCGCTACAAGTTCATAGCCCTGGCGGGGCAGAAGCCCTATGCCGACATGCTGGCCTCGGACAGGGCGCGCTTCGTCCGCGCCGACATGGGCGCCGGAGACCCCATGCGGCAGCTCGACATCAGGCTCGACCGCGTGGCCGCCGGCAATGGAATATACAACATTGACAACCGCTCGCTGCCGCTCGACACGCTGTGGCACGGCATGGAGACGGGCGGCTTCGAGGTGTCGGCCACACGCCCCACCTACGGCACCATATCGCTCGTGCGCGACACCAAGAAGATAAACGTGACGCTGCGCGAGCTTGACAACCCGGCGGAGATGGACATAGCCAACTACGACCTGCGCATCACCGACCGCAATTCGCACATTCTCTGGGACAACTCACTTGACGAGAGCGACGCCGTGGCCTACACCCCGCACGCCACGTGGAACACCACCGACCGCACCGACGCGCCATCGGCCGACGGCACCGCCACGGAGGCGCCGGGCAGGATAGGGCACGCCGACTTCATGACATCGCGCATAATCTTCCACGACGACCCGGCCGACGACGGGCGGCTCACCGTGACCAACAGGCTGACAGGCGTGGAGGTGGCCACGATAAACCTGCCCGACGTGCTCTCGCGGCTCCGCACGAGCGAGGACATCCACCGCTACAGCGAGCAGGAGTTCCTCGACCGGGGCTACGACTACCAGATAGACATCTTCCTGCGGGGCGACCGCCTGGCCTACATCAACATAAGCATCAGCGTGCTCGGCTGGAGCAAGCGGGTGCAGTATGAGGAGCTGGGCCTCTGAAAACGCATTTAAGGAGCAACAGGACACAAATGAGATTTGCATTACGATACACCGCCCTTGCGGCTGTCGCCGCTCTCTGCGCTCTGTCGGCCTGCAGCGGCGACGACGCCCCTGCCAAGGATCCTGCGGCTGCCGGAGGCACGGCCTACGTGTCGGTGCGCCTGCTCGTGGCACAGCCGGGGATCACGCGCCTCGGCCCCGCCGGGGGCGACGACGGCGACGGCAGGGAGCCGGGCATGGACCGCGAGAACGCCGTCAGCGACGTGACGCTGCTGCTCTACCGCCAGTCCGACGCCTCCACAGGGCTCAACGGCGACGGCACAGCCACCGTGGAGCACACGGTGTATTTCCCCACGCTCGCCGCGTCGGCCGACGGCACGGCCTACACCTCGGAGGCGGCTGAGTGCGGCATAACCGCTGCCAGCGGTGCCTGGCACGCCATAGTGGTGGCCAACATGGGCGACGTAAGCACGGAATATCAAGGGAAAACCGTGGCCGCCGTGCGCGACGACATTATAAAGGAAGCCTGGACACCGGCCGCCGACGCCGAGCAGTGCAGTGGCTTCGTGATGGCTTCTGCCGAAGACGCTACGCTGGACTTCGCCGACGGCGACGGCTCCCGCGCCAATCCTTACATCCTCAGCACAAGCGTGGAGCGGCTGGCGGCGCGGATAGACATAGCCCCGGGCGGCGGCGCATGGAGCGCGGCGGACGGAACATACACTTACCACGTGCTGGCCGAGGGTGGCACCGACACCGGCGACCGCTTCGTGCTGCGCTCCGTGACGCCCGTAAACGTCATGGCCGCAGGCTCCTACCTGCTGAAGCGGGTGTGCGGCAATGGAGGCAAAGGCATAGAATACTTAGGCGCCGAGACAGCCGACGCCGACAAGCGCCAGACCAACTGGGTGCTCGACCCGTGGACACTCAAGGGAAAAGACGCCTCGCTCTATGCCGGTACTGCCGCCGACGTGGCCGCCAAGCCTGCGGAGCACACCGACAGTGACGGCGACAGTTACTATATCCTGGCCTACGCCATGGAGAACACCACGCTCGACAACAACCCCGCCTTTGCCACGTCGCTGCGCTTCACGGGCACTTACTACAAGGCCGCCGAGTGGAACGAGGAGACAGGCGGGCCCGCCGACGGAGCCACCGGCGAGGAGAAAACATTCACCTACACCCTGCGCCACAGCGACCCCGACGGCGCGGACGACGCCTCGCAGCCCATGCTCTACGGCACAGTGCGCAACAACATCTACCGCGTCAAGATTGACGGCGTGGCCTACGAGGGCGGCTCGCCGCAGCTGCAGGCCACCATCAACGTGCGCAAGTGGGCGCTGTTCAGCCACTCCGGCATTGTGATGTAACCCCCAAACAACAATGAACATAACAGCAAACATAACCATAAAACGTACATTCGCGGCGTGGGCGGCGGCCGTGGCCGCCGCGCTCTGCCTCGTGGCGTGCTCAGCCGACGACCCACAGGCCGACGCATACGGAAGCCCCGTGACGGTGAGCCTGCGCCTCGCGGCCGCCCCTGCAGCCTCCACGCGGGCATGGAACGGCGCACAGTCGGATCCCACGGCGGGCGAGGGCATGAACAGCTGGGCCGTGGTTGTGGCCGACGGTGGCGGCACCGTGGTGAAGGTACTGGCCAACGACGGCCTCGGCGACATTTATTCCGACAACATAGGCGAGCTGACACTGCCCGCAGGCACATACACTTTCTATTCGTTCGCCAACATCAGCATGACCGACATAGGCTCGCCAAAAGAGGGCGGACAGTGTCCCGACTTCGGCACGATGACCTTCGGCGTAAGCGGAAACACGCTCACGCTGCCCGAGGGAGGCATACCGATGAGCAACAGCCAGACCATAGAGATTGGCGCGGCCACGCAGACCGTTGAGCTGTGGGTGGTGAGAATGCTGGCCAAGATGGAGCTGAGGCTCACCAACGCCACCGCCTCCGACCTCACGGTGACCGGGGTGACGCTGGACGGAGTGACGCAGAACGCCGTCGGCAACCTGATGCTCTTGCCCCAGCCGGCCGGCGGCGGCGAAACGGGGGCTTGCAGTCCGAACATAGCGGAGGGCGCCGCAGCGGGCAACCACACATGGGAGCAGACTGTGGCGGTGCCTGCCGGGGCAGAGGAGCCGGCGACGCTTGTTTTCTACGTAAACGAGAGTCTGACGCCGGCCAACGCCCACGGGCTGTTCACCCTCACGCTCGCACTGAAGCGCGACGGCGGCGAAGATGGCGAGATGCGCTACGCCCTGATAACCAACGACGACGGCAACTGGAACTACATAGGGCGCAACGACCACCGCGTGATACCCGTAACGCTCGACGACTACCGCCTCGACCTCACGCCCTACGACTTTCCGCCCATCGGCGTCTACCCCGCCTCGGTGAAGGAGGAGGACGGACTCTTCACCTGCACATTCCACGCCGGAGGCCACTTCCACCTCGTGCCGCAGGTAATGCGCTACAGCACCGGCCAGGCCCTCGGCTACGGCAGCGGCTCCGGCCAGTGGCAATACACAGGGTGGGCCACCGACGGCACCCCCGCGATATATGCCGACGGCACGGCCACAGCCGACCAACCCGACAATGGAGGAGCGCCGGTATGGGTGGAAGGCAGCCGCTGCATCATAGGCAAGATAAAGGAGACGGCCACCGGCCGGGCTTACCACACGCTGACGGTGAGCGTTGGCGGCACCGGCGGTGAGGCCGCCCGAACCCTAAGTTACCGCATCTGCATAATAAAGGAATGACCCATCAGCACAACAAGCGTATGCAAACAAAGAACCACATAAGCCCAAGGCTGCTGCTGGCCGCTATCCTGGCCATAGCCGCCTTCGGCATGGCCCGCGGCCAAGGCGGCGGCGCGTTCACCCCTGCGGAGAACATAGCCCCCGCCCATACGTACAATATGTACGCAATCTATGACACCGGCACGCGCACCGTCAGCGCGTCGTTCTACGAAAAGCTGGGCCAGATAGCCGCAGACTTTGGCAAGGGTTCTGCGGCCGATCTCATAGGCAGCCTCTACATACGCTGGTTTGTGGCCAATGCCGATGGCAGCGGCTATGTGCCGGCTGAGAACATGGCGGAGGCATGGGCCATAAACCTGCCGTTCTATGAGACGGCCGACGTGGGGGGCTACGGCAAGATATGGTGGAAAGGAAAGGGAACCGACCAAAGCTGGCTCGACACGTACAACGCCGACAACCAAAAGAAAATATCAAGCGCCAACCTGACTTTCAGCGGGCAAGGCGAGGCAGGGGCATACCGCGTTGTCTGCCTGCTGTCCACGCAAGACCCGAAGCAGAACGGCTACACATACGAGCCCACCTGGGCAATCACCGGCGACCCTGACAACATCGAGGCCGCAGTCTCGTTCGAGATAATCACCGAGGAGCAGGCCCAGGCCATGTTCACACCCGGCGGCGAGGGCAACGCCACCACATACGAAAAGACCCTGCTCCAGGAGTCTTTCCCCACTTCATCCACAATAAACCTTTACCAGGACTACAGCAACCTGCCCACCGAGGTGGGCCGCAACATGCAGGAGTGCTACATCCGCTGGTACATCGCCGACGCCGAGGGCAACAACGTGTTTGCCGCCGGGAGCATAGGCCACAACCAAGCCGCCACCGACTACAAGGAGATAAGCGCCGGAATGGTTTACAATTCGGCCACGGCTGCAAACAAGTTGGGCGGCCAGTGGAATCCCAACTTAAACACTTTTCTCAACAACATCACTGCCTCGTCGCTACAGGAAGGCTACAGCATAGTGTGCCTGATAGCCGACAAGACGCCGGAGACTGCGGGCGACTATGTGCTTAAAGAACCCGACTTCAAGCTGAAATACATCTACAGCTACCGCGCCGTGCCTACCGACTTCAAGCACTACAAGGGCTATTCGGGCAGCGACTTCGACGAGAAAGGCCGCCAGCAGGTGCACTCCTGGACATACAGCATTTATGTGAAGCCGGGGGAGAGAATAACGCTTGAGCTGCCGATCCCCAAGAGCGACGTGCTTGAGCCTGCCGGATATTTCCGCTGGTACAACTACGACACCGACTTCGCATCTGAGAACCTTGACAACTCTCAATGGGGAAAAGACCTGAAGCACTATCCGGCCAACGGAAGCCGCGGACTGATGATATGGAACCAGAACCTAAGCAGCAAGGAGACGAGCGCGGCGGTTGACTACGTGGCCCCGGCGGAGGGATGGACGGGCGAGACCATAGCCTGCGACGTGAGCCGCTACATAGACGGACTCGACGAAACGAAACAGTACCTGCTGCACGAGCCTACGCTCTCCATGCGCTACATCTTCAACATCCGCCCCGCCGCCGACATTGCCAACGCGATAAAGACCGCCATACTCTCAGGGCCGCAAAACGTGCTGGAGGACCAGGGAAACATAAGCATGGGCGTATACGGCAGAGGCAGCACAACAAACCTGCGGGTGGGATTCCACGATGTGGGCGACTACTATTTCTATAACTACGTCTACTCCAACAAGATTGTACCCGAAGGCCATGAGACAACGGAAAGCGACTTCGGCACGGAGCTGATAAAGGCAACCAGAATCCGCTGGTTTGTGTACGACGAAACGGGCAGGCTCTCCAAGGAACTCACAACCAACCTCGACAATGGCCGGATGGCCTCCATAAGCCTTGACAACCTAAGCGGCTATTTCAGCAAGTTAGACGGGGAATCGAGGGAATCGGAGCAGATAACATACGACATAGGCCACGTGGCATACATCGTGGCCTACGCCGCCGATGCCGGCAGCAATATGTGCCCGGTGGCCAAGTTCAACTGCCGCTTCATCAGCGACTCGTACCCCATGACCGTAGAGGAGGTGCCGGCATACCGCAGGGTGAGCTTCCTCGACACGAAATACACCAAGGTGGCCGAGATAACCTTCGACAACGACTGCGAGGGAACGAGCCTCGCCGCCCCCACAAACCCGCTCGACAACATGACACAGCTGCCCTCGGCATGGAACCGGCGCTACTACGGCTTTGTCTACCCGGGGCTTTATGCCTACTACGACCAGGCGTCGGCCAGCTACCAAGGGCTTTCGCCGGGCCATGGCGAATACGGCCTCTATAAGAGCATCAACGTGGACGGTGTGTCGAAAGGCGAAGTGCAGTGGGGCGGCACTTACTACAGATTCTGTTGGTGGGTCAACAATCAGCTGCGCGACCGGACATACACTCTTACCGGCGGGGCGCAGTCGGGCTATTTCCTATATGTCGACGCCTCCGACGAGTCGCGCCCCATAGCCTCGGTGGAGTTTGAGGGCAACCTGTGCGTGGGCAGCACCATAGTGCTGAGCGCGGCAGTGGCAGACATGACAAACCAGAGCACGAAGCCACAGGTGATATTCAAGCTCTACGGGGTGGAGACCGACGCCTATGGAAACATAACGAGCCGCAAGCTCATACACTCGTTTGCCTCGGGCGACTTCAATACGGTGAACGCCACAAAGACGGGCGAGTGGTACCAGGTATACGCCAGGGTGACCTTGCAGCAAGGCACCGGCGTGGAGAACTACAGCAAGTTCCTCGTGAGCATCGACAACTTCTGCAACGGCACGCAGGGCGCCGACTACGCCGTGGACGACATACGCATCTACGCCAGCAACGCCAAGGTGGAGACGCTGCAGGAGCGGCCCGCCTGCGACGACAGCCAGGCGGGCGGGGCCACGGTGCGGCTGAGGGCAAAGCACGAAAGCCTGCTGGCGCTGCTCAACATATTCGAGGTGTGGGAGAGCAAGCCCATCTACTACCGCATCTGCAAGGCCGACGGCACCCCGCTGACGGGCGTCTACGGCGGCAATGGCACCGAGGAGTACGGCACGGCGACAATAGTGCGCTACCCACGCAACGCCGACGGCACGCTTAAGGACGGCTACGAGCTGGTTGGCGGCGAGGTTTACGCCATCCTGGCCGACCGCGACTTCGGCCTCGCCCCCGGCGAGGAGTACTACGTGTCGGTGGCACTGCCCATGGGCGAGGACGGCGACTACCGCCCCGGCAACTGGGGAATGCCCGACGACGTGTGCTCCGTCTACAGCGACTACTTCACTCTTCTTGCACAGGAACTGGAAATCCACGACGCCACCGCTACGGTGAACCCGGAGATAATCCTGCCCTGCAACGGCGTGGAGACCACCAGCGTGGAGCTGACAGCCTCGCTGAAAGTGCCCGACCCCGACAACGGCGGCATGGTGGCGGCCCAGGGAGTGAAGTTCGACTGGTTCATCGGCACGCTCGAAGAATACAATGAAGCCGCCGCGAGCAAAGGCACAGGGCTGCGCGAGGCGCTGGAGGCTTTCCGCCAGGCCTACCCCTCCGACGCCGTGGCAAGCTGCGAGCAGAACGCCACAGGAACATATACCGAGGCGCACAAGGCCGCGCTCCGCGAGTTCGTCAATGGCGGGCGGCTGCATCTGGCGGCAGAGAAAATAAGCCGGGGCGTGACCAAGGCCGACGCCCAGCACGGCTCGCTCGACCTCTGCCTCACACCGGTGACGCCATCGGTGGAAATAGGCGGCAAGGCCGTGGCACTGTGCCTGGAGCCTGTAGCCATGTCGCTGAGGGTGAGGGTGAGCAGTCCGGAGCTGACGCTCGGCTTCGCCGACGTGCAGTACCTCAACGGCACCACCCGCTCGGTGAGGGCCGGGCTGGGGCAGCTGGCGGCCATCGGCGGCGGCAAGACGCTGCGCCTGCCGGTGAACGGCTACAAGAACATGGACGGCAACGGCTCTGGCACGTTCAGCCTGGCAGTCTACAATGATGACAATGCCGTGACGGTGAGCGCCACGAACGACCCCACGTGGAACACGGCGACAGCCGCCCGGTTTGGCACCGTGACTGAGATTGCCGCCGACCACGTGGACCTGGCGCTGGCGGAAGAGGCTGCGGCGGGCCTGCACGAGGGCTACTGGTACGAGCTGAACTTCAGGTTCCACGACGCTGTGCACACAGCAGGGCTGCAGCAGGGGCAGGAGGCTTGCCTGGGCGACGTGTTCCTGACGCTGAAGGTGGTGCCGGAGTTCGTTACGTGGACAGCCCGCGCCGACAATGACGGCAGCTCCAACTGGAACAACGACGCCAACTGGACACGCTCGACGAAGGCCGAGCTATACAAGGCCGGCTATGCGGACTATGGCGAGGGAGACTTTGCCCTGCTGGCGCAGCAGCCCTCGTATGCGCCGATGAAGTTTACAAAGGTGACCGTTCAGGCCGGAGTGCGGCCTCCGCTGCTGGCCGAGGCCACAACGCACACGAACGGGATAATAAGGGAGGAGAGCCTCGTCAACAGCGACTTCTTCACCGCCACCGACGGCATAGAGTATGACCTTATGGTGAAGACGGAGCCGGAAGATGGCAGGTACGAGTGTGAGAAGTTCTATGCGAACACCTGTGGGCAGATATATTTCAAGCCCGGCGCCGAACTGCGCAACCAGCATTACCTCACATACGGCACGGCGTGGGTGGAGAAAGAGCTGCGCCCCGGCACGTGGAACCTGCTTGCCTCGCCGCTCAGAGGCGTCTATTCGGGCGACATGTATGTGCCGAAGGGCAACGGGCGGCAGGAGACCGAGGCTTTCATGCCGATATGCTTCGACAACCAAAGCTACGGCCGCAACGAATATCCCATATACCAGCGCAGCTGGGACAGGGCCGAGTCGGTGGTAATCACGCCCCAGGGCGACGCGCGCGGCGACTATGGCGCAGCCATCGACTGGGCGTGGGACGGAGCGGCTGAAGAAGCCACTGTGATAGAGACGCACTGGAGCCACAACTACAACGAGGCCGGCGTGAAGTACTGGAACGGGGCCGACGGCGGGCTGAACGGATTCATGATCAAGGCCGGACGCGACGGCACGGAGTACCCGCAGGACGCCTTGCTGCGCCTGCCGAAGAACGACACCGCCTATGATTACTACAGCCACGACGGACAGGCCGACGGGCAGGACACCGGCCAGCTTGACCGAAGCGGCAACGGACGGCTGCTGCTCGACAACGGCAACGCCGACGGCTACGGCACGGTGAGGCAGCCCATGGCCAACGAGAGCGACGGCAACGGGCTCTACATGGTGGGCAACCCGTATATGTGCTCGATAGATATGGAAGGCTTCTTCGGCCTGAACACGCAGTTGGAGAAGAAATATTGGACAATAAATGATGGCACAGTGACGGCTCATGCGGCCGACAATATAGGCACTCTGCCGCCAATGCAGGCTTTCTTTGTGAAGAAGGCGGAGGGCGCGACACCGGCGGAAGTGACTTTTATAGCCGACATTGCGGCACGGGAGACCACTGCCCGCGCCCGGGCTGGACGCACGCCGAGGACTGTCAGGGCACTGACGCTGACAGCCGACGGCGGAACCGGCGCGGCAGCGGTGCTTGTCTCGGCTGACGCCGACGCGGCCTTTGTTGACAGCGAGGACGCGGAGCTGCTGCTCTGCGACGGCGGATCCGGGCGTCCGGCACTCTACACCGTGGCCGGCACTCAGGCTGTAAGCGTGAACACCCTGCCCGAAATAAAAATGCTGCCGGTTGGTGTTGTCGGCGGAAGCGGCGGCATAACCAGAGTGACCGTTGCCGGAACTGGCGGCATGGAGGTTCCGCTGGCACTCTATGATGCGAAGAACGGCAGTACAACGGTGTTGGCCGACAGCACCGTGCTTACACTGGCCAACAATGAGCACGGGCGCTACTGGATTACCGCTGCGGGAATGGTTCCGGCCGCAGAACGGGATGGCCTCTCGCGCTGCTACTCTCCGGCCCGAGGCCAGATAGCCGTTGCGGCGGCAGGCGGAATAGAAAGGGTGGCTGTCTACAGCCTCGGCGGAGCAAAGATAGCAGACAAAATTCTGCACGGCGCGGCTTATGCCACGCTGTGGGCAGAGGCCGGAATATGCCTTGTGGTGGTTGAGACAACAGCGGGCGGCAAGCCTGAGACGCACAAACTGCAAGTGAGATAGGGAAGTGCTTTTTGTACGAGTGTTATTGTCGGCGGGGATTGGCGTAAACGTCAATTCCCGCCGTTTTTTTTGCGTGTTGTCGGTAATGCTTCCTGATATTGGGCGCTTCCCGTTTGTGATAATTAACCAAAGTTCCCGTCGGATGGAACATCGTGTGCACTGCGGCATAGTAACTTTGCAGCCGTAAGAGCCGCGCCGGGCCACTCCTGCCGGCTGGCGCGGAGGCAGGAAACACTTAATGCTAATGATCATGAATAACTACAGGAGTTTGACAGACCGGGCGGGCGAGGCCGCCGGACATGGAGTGACAATAACAGAGACAGACGTGAACGCCGCGCGGCAGCGGCTGGCAGACGAGTTCGCGCGGCTGCTGGCAGACGCCGGGCGGACAGAAACAGTGTGGACGGGCAGCATGGCCGACATGATGGAGGCGGCCTATGCCACTGCTGCGGAGGGCGTGCTGCGCGATGTGACGGGCCGTCCGCTGGCGTTTTCCGAGGTGGCGGCCAAGGCCTGTCTGCTGCTGCACAGGCACGCGCCGCGCAATCCTTACTGCGTCAGGACTGTGGCCGCGGCCCGCAAGGGCGTGCGCCAGGAGCCGCTGCTGAGCCGCTACCGCCGCAGCATGAAAGCCGCCCCCGACGGCGGACTGCTGCTGAAAATGGCAGCGAGAATGCGTGGTGCCGGGGAAGAATAACAGATTGACAGGCTGATGTCCAAGTTAACGAAAAGATTAAAATTATCAAGACCATGAATGAACACACAATGCTGAGCGAGCATTTCTCGCTCGAAGAGATGACGCGCTCGGGCGTTGCCCTGAGCCGGGGTATAGACAACACGCCCTCGCCAGAGGCGGTGGAGAACCTGAGGCTGCTGTGCCTCAATGTGCTTGAGCCTGTGAGGCGGCGCTTTGGAGCCGTCAGGGTGACCAGCGGCTACCGCTGCCCGGAACTTAACAAGGCCGTGGGCGGCGCGCCCTTGTCGCAGCATCTGCGCGGCGAGGCGGCCGACATCCACATTGCCGGCATGGAGGTGGGGCGCAAGATTTACGACTTTGTGCGGCAGAACACCGACTTTGACCAGATGCTCTTTGAGCGGCGGCAGAGCAACGGGTGCCGCTGGCTGCATCTGTCGTACACCACGCGCAGGCCGAACCGCCGTCAGGCGGCTGAGGTTGCCGTGTGAGACCGGCCGGGGAAAAGGAAAGCTGCCGGGAACAGCCTTGCCGCTGGCTCCCGGCAGCTTGCGCCTATGGCTCTGTCTCAGGCTCACGCCTGCGTTACAATCTGGTTGAAGTAAGGATAGGGAATCTCTATCTTCTCGCTGTCGAAGCGCTCCTTGACGCTCTTGAGCAGGTCGCACTTCATGGTGAAGGCGTTGCCCGGCGTGGCCGCCCATGCCCATGCGCGCAGTGTGATGGCGGAGTCGCCCAGGCCGATCACGCGCACCACCACCTGCGGCACTCCGGCCTTGCGCTCCCCGTCGGAGCGGTGGTCTATGAGCATGGGGTGCTTCATTATCTCGTCGCGCATGGTCTCCATGGCGTGGTCAAGGTCTGTGGTGTACGACACGCCCACCTCTACGAATGCGCAGGTGGCCGTCTCGCCGTAGGACGAATTGACCACAGTGCTCGAGTTCATCTTGCTGTTGGGGATGAGTATCATGCGGTTCTCCGCGTTGCGGATGACCGTGTGGCGCAGCGTTATCTCCATGACCGTGCCGGTGACGATGTCGTCCACCATGATGAAGTCGCCAACCTTGAACGGCCGCGAGAAGATGATGAACAGGCCGCCCACGACGTTGGACAGCGCGTCCTGCGACGCAAGACCCACGGCCATGGCCCCGATGCCCGCGCTGGCCAGTATGGAGTTGCTCACCTTCTCCATGCCCGGTATGAGCGAGAGGAACGCCGCCACGCCGATGATGTAGACCACCGCCACGACAATCTGGCGGATGAAGCCGGCCTTGGTCTCGTCGACGGCCAGCTTGCCCTGCCGGCGCAGCGAGCGGCGGAACATATACTTGATGAACGCCGTGACCAGCCGCACGAACAGATAAATCACCGCCGCCTTGACGCAGAACACCACAATCCAGCGCAGGGACAGGCCGAAGACCGTGAGGTCGAGCATTTCTTTCAGATTCATAATTGCCTTTCCGTTGGGGGTTATTGGTGAGCAAAGATACGAAAAATCATCCGTCCGGCCTAAGAAAATCTGTATGATTTGGACACTTCACCTGACGTGCGCCTGGCGCGGTGCAAATAAAAACCGTCCGGGGCTTCGCTTAATCGGGATTTTGCATTAACTTTGCATCCTAAAGCAACAACAATCCACAGATGGACAACGACTTTGACATAAGGCAGGAGCGCGTGTCGGCCGCCGAGCGTGAGTTTGAGAACGCTCTGCGCCCGCTGCGCTTCGGCGACTTCAGCGGCCAGAAGAAGGTGGTCGAGAACCTCGAGGTGTTCGTCGAGGCTGCCAAATACCGCGGCGAGCCGCTCGACCACACGCTGCTGCACGGCCCGCCCGGACTGGGCAAGACCACGCTGAGCAACATCATCGCCAACGAGCTGGGCGTGGGCTTCAAGATAACCAGCGGCCCTGTGCTCGACAAGCCGGGCGACCTGGCCGGCATCCTCACGTCGCTCGAAAAGAACGACGTGCTCTTCATCGACGAGATCCACCGCCTCTCGCCCGTGGTCGAGGAGTATCTCTACTCCGCCATGGAGGACTACCGCATAGACATAATGATAGACAAGGGCCCCTCGGCGCGGTCCATCCAGATAGACCTCAACCCCTTCACGCTCGTGGGTGCCACCACGCGCAGCGGCCTGCTCACGGCCCCGCTCCGCGCCCGCTTCGGCATAAACCTGCACCTGGAGTACTATGAGCCGGAGACGCTCTGCCGCATCCTCAAGCGCTCAGCGGGCATTCTGCGCGTGCCCATCGACGATGACGCCGCCCTGGAGATAGCACGCCGCAGCCGCGGAACGCCCCGAATAGCCAACGCGCTGCTGCGCCGTGTGCGCGACTTCGCTCAGGTGAAGGGCAACGGACGCATAGACACCGTGATCACTCAGCTGTCGCTCTCGGCCCTGAACATAGACCAGTATGGTCTCGACGAGATTGACAACAAGATCTTGCTCACCATCATCGACAAGTTCAAGGGCGGCCCCGTGGGCGTGTCAACCATCGCCACGGCCATCGGCGAGGACTCCGGCACCGTCGAGGAGGTCTACGAGCCGTTCCTCATCATGGAGGGCTTCGTCAAGCGGACGCCGCGCGGGCGCATGGCCACGGAGCTGGCCTACCGCCACTTCGGCCGCAACCCTTACGCCGGAAACATCATGCAGCCGGGGCTCTTCGACAGCTAAAGGTTGAAAATTAAAAGTTAGAAGAAGCAGCTCCGGGACTTCCGTCTCGCACTGCGATTCAGAAATTCGCAACACTTAATCGCCGTTAGGCGACAACTCAAAACTCAAAATCCGTAACTCAAAATTATGAAAACCGGCATCTTCGTGGGCAGTTTCGACCCCTTCACCGTGGGCCACGACGCCATTGTGCGCCGCGCGCTGCCGCTGTTTGACAAGATAATAATAGGCGTCGGCGTCAACGAGCGCAAGAAGTTCATGTACAGCGCACAGGTGAGGGTGCGCCGCATAGAGGCTCTTTACGCCGATGAGCCGCGCATCGAGGTGAAGTCATACACCGACCTGACCGTCGATTTCGCCCGCCGCGAGGGCGCGCAGTTCATAATAAAGGGCGTGCGCAGCATAAAAGACTTTGAATACGAGCGCGAGCAGGCCGACATTAACCGCAAGATAGGCGGCATAGACACGGTGCTCTTCTACGCCGAGCCGCAGTATGAGAGCGTGTCGTCGAGCATGGTGCGCGAGCTGATACACTTCGGCAAGGACGCCGGAGAGTTCATACCCAGAAAGGCGGAGGGCGCGGAGTGAGCTGCCGGACGGTCTTCGGCTGCCGCTGCCAGTTGGGGAATCATCCGGCCGGAAGCCGCCGCAGACAATAATTTAAGACTCAAAATCCTGAACAAAAACCACGCATATGATAACATACAATGCTGACGGAGTGCGCATGCCGGCAATAAAGAAGCGCGAGACCACGGAGTGGATTAAGGCCGTTGCCGCCTCCTACGGCCGCAAGGTGGGCGAGGTGGGCTATATGTTCGTGAGCGACGAGAAGATACTCGAGACCAACCGCGAGTATCTGGGTCACGATTACTACACCGACATCATCACCTTTGACTATGACGAGGGCGACAGGATAAACGGCGACATCGTGATAAGTCTCGACACGGTGCGCTCAAACGCGGAGCAGTTTGGCAAGGAGTACGACGATGAGCTGCACCGTGTCATAATCCACGGCATACTCCACCTCTGCGGAATCAACGACAAAGGACCGGGCGAGCGCGAGCTTATGGAAGCCGCCGAAGACCGCGCCCTGGCCATGCTCGCCACCCGATGAACTGATATTATGCGGTTTCCGGCACGTCCCGGAAACCGCTTTTTTTATACTTTCACCAATATGGAAACCATCAGACGAACTTCTTTCATTGCAAGACCGTGCCACGCCTTGGCCTTTGTCTTGCTTTTCCTCCTGGCCGGTTCTGTACGGCAGGCGGACGCGCGGGGCGCCGCAGCAGCCCCGCGGGCTGTAGCTGCCGCAGCCGGCGCGGCCGACTCGCTGCGCCGCTTCGTTGGCAACATCGGCGCGTTCAACAGCCTTTTCCCGCAGGAGAAGGTCTATCTGCACTTCGACAACACGGCCTACTTCCGCGGCGAGACCATCTGGTTCAGCGCCTATGTGGTGCGCGCCGACCGCCAGCAGCTGTCTGACATGAGCCGCGTGCTGTACGTGGAGCTGCTCGACCCCACCGGCGAGGTGGTCGAGGAGCGCAAGCTGAGGCTTGCCGACGGGCGCGGCTCAGGCTCGATAAAGCTCGACAGGCTGCTCACCTCGGGCTTCTACGAGGTGAGGGCCTACACCCGCTATATGCTCAACTGGAACGAGGCGTGGGCCTTCTCCCGCGTGTTCCCCATCTTCAACGCGCCGGAGAAAGACGGCGACTACAGCCGTCCGCAGATCGCCGAGCCTGACTGGCGCAAGCGGATGCCCTCGGTCAGGGCGGCTGACACGGTGAGGCGCGAGGCACTCAACGTGAGCTTCTATCCCGAGGGAGGCCGGCTTGTGAGGGGGCTGCGCTCAAAGGTGGCCTTCGCCGTGACCGACAAGGACGGCCGTCCGCTCGACACCGCAGGCACGCTCACCCTGCCCGACGGAACAACCGCTGAGGTCAGGACGCTGCGCGAGGGTCGCGGCGTGTTCGAGCTTGTGCCGGGCGGCAGTGCGGCCACGCTCGCCCTGGCCGACGCTAACGGCAAGAGCCACACGTTCACCCTGCCAGCCGCCGACGCCAGTGGCTGCGTGCTGAGTGTCGATGCGGTGGAGGGCGACTATCTGAACATATCCGTGAGCCGCACCGCCGGCTACGCTGAGCCGCTTGCTCTGGCACTCGTCAATGGCGGCAACGTTGACGCCACCGACATACTGCAGCCCTCGGAGCGCGTCGCCCGGCGCCGCTTCGCCCGCGCCGACCTCATGCCCGGCGTGAGCCAGCTGGCCCTGATACGCCCCGACGGCGCCATCGTGGCCGAGCGCATGGTGTTTGTCTACCCCCAGGGCGGCGTTGATTCCATCGGCGTGAGAGCCGAGGGCGCACTCTCGCCCTGCGGCAAGCTTACGCTGAAGACCAAGACCCTGCCCGGCGCCATGTTCTCCGTCAGCGTGCGCGACCGCGCCGCCGACGTGAACGGCAGCGCGGGCGACGCCGCCACATGGCTGCTGCTGGCCTCCGACCTGCGCGGCTACATCAGCCATCCCGAGTATTATCTTGAGGCAGATGACCCTGAGCACCGCCGCGCCGCCGACCTGCTGATGATGGTGCAGGGCTGGCGACGCTACGACATAGCCCAGATGGAGGGCAAGGAGACATTCCTGCGCCGCCACCCGATAGAGGACGCGCTCTACCTCTACGGACGCCTGATGCCCGCCCGCAAGCGCGATGCCGTGGGCGGCGTCAGCCTGTCGGCCACGCTCTACAACAGCGCGGGCGAGTCGATGAACGGCCGAGCCCGGACCGACTCCGCCGGCAACTACGCTTTCCGTCTGCCCGACTGCGAGGGCGAGTGGACGCTGCTGCTCAACACGCGCGACCAGGACGGCAAGGCCCGCAAGTATCGCGTGGGCATCGACCGCAACTTCTCCCCTGCCCCGCGCCTGCTCTCGCCGCTGGAGACGGTGCGCATAGAGCTGGCCGAGCCGCGCCTGATCGCAGCCGCCGTGGCCGACTTTGAGGCCGAGGCCGAGGCACTGTCGATGGAAGACCGCGTACACATGATAAAGGAGGTCAACGTGCGGGGCAAGCGGCTCTTTGAGAACGCCCGCGCCGGATGGGAGAACGAGCAGCGCGGCGCCTTCAAGTCCTACCTGCGCTACGACTGCGACAAGGCCGCCGACGAGATTTACGACCGGGGCGGCGAGACGCCCACCATCTTTGAGTGGCTGGCCGCCAAGAACCCGTTCTTCGGCGGAGGTGAGACCGACGGGGCCGTGGTGAGCGGCGGCGGAGCCGACATTGAGGCCGACGCGGCAGTGGCCACCCCCGACGCCACCGATGCCGGCGACGCCGATGGGGTGCTGCAGACCGACATCAGCGACACCGAGCAGGCCATGGACGAATATCGCGGCTTCTTGACGCGCGACGGAATGGGCTACAAGAACCGCCCCGTGATATGGATTCTGAACAACACCTTCTACTTCGGCACAAAGACGCGGGGTGTCGACAAGGGCGACATCGAGCACGTGGCGGCCACAAGTCTGGAGGAGATGCCGCGCTGGCTCGACGAGTACAAGAGCGTCTACATATCCGAGGACGAGAACATCTGGACCCGCTACGTGACCATCCCCGCGCTTGAGCGCTACAGTCCCGTTACGGTGTTCCTCTACAGCCACCACCAGCTTCCGGCCAGGCAGAAGGGGCTGCGCGTCACCCACTTCGACGGCTACAGCCGCGTGCAGACGTTCCAGATGCCCGACTACAGCCTCATGCCCAAGGAGGCCGACTACCGCCGCACCCTCTACTGGAACCCGGCTGTCAGGGCCGACGCCAACGGCGAGGCCACAATAGAGCTTTACAACAACTCGTCGTGCCGGGGGATAGTGGTCTCCGCCGAGGGCATCACGGCCGACGGAAGGGCTGTTGTTTATAAAACGGAAAATGAGTGAGTTGGATTATGCTGAGAAGAGGTATGCCTCAACCGCCTGCCAATACAGTCCGAAGCCACTATTCGGGCTGACTTCAACATTCTCTTCTGCTTTTTGTTGGGTTTCGAGTAACATCGCAGATTGCCTCCGGCTGACAATGAAGAAGCCGGAGGCAATCTGTGGTTCGGAAGTGGGCGTTGCGTTGTGTCGTGTGTCATTCCATAGCCTGTTCAGTCATTCAGCAACTGCTGGATGTCTTTCGCTTTCATGCTGCCGGTCACGCAAATCACGGTGAGCCGGCGTCTCTGCTCCACGATGGCCATAATCACGTTTTTCTTTCTGTCGGTGCGGCGTGTGTAGACAGATGTCAGCTTGCCTTCTTTGTTTATCTCCAGCAGCTTCTTGTAGTTGTTGCGCACTTCGGCCAGCGAGGCGTCGCGTACGGTTCTTACAAGGCCGCCCTCGCATTTCAGTATGCGCAGGCGGTCCATCTTGTCCGTTATCTTCTCCATTCTGTCGGGCAGTGCGTCCACCTCCGGCATCATCTCCAGCATTTCTTTGCCTATTGTCACCACGGTCACTCCCCTTCTGCCGGCGTATTTGTCGAAAAAGGCGTCCTGTGCGGTGGCCGGTATGAATATGGCCGTGAGTGCGATGAGTGTGATAAAGAGATGTTTTGTCATAACTTTTAATTATTCGTTGTTGTTGTCATTGTTTGTGATTCTTACTGCGCCTACTTCGTTCAGACCCTCGTTGAGCACAGCCGACAACAGTGTCAGTGCCTGCTCTGTCTCAGCGGCGGCGCGGCGGCACTCGGCCACGCGCTCTTCGTGGCGCGCCTTGTTCCACGCGCTCCACTGCCACAGTCCGGCCGACAGCAGTATGAGCGCGGCGGCAGCTGAGCCGACGGCCAGTCTCATGCCCCGCAGGCGGCGCATCTCGGCCGTCTTTCCGCCGATGACATACTCTATCCGGCTGTCAAGCTTCGGCGGCATGGCAGGGCATCGGGCACAGAGCAATGCCTGCGCTGTGCGCCAGTCGGCCTCAAGTCCGGGTGGAGGTGTGGTTCTGTCGAGCAGTTCGGACAGCTCGCGCTCTTCGGCCTCAGTGGCCGTTCCGTCATAATACTTTCCGATTAGAAGTCTGGTTCTGTTATCGTCCATATCGGTCAATGGTTTTGAAAAGTTCTCTTACTGTTTTCCGTCCGCGCGACACCAGCGAGCGGATGTTTGTTTGTGTCAGTCCCATGAGCCGTTCTATCTCGTCGTAGCCCAGACCCTCAAGGTCGCGCAAAGTCACTGCGCGCCTCTGGTCGGCAGGCAGCCGGGCCACCAACTCCCTTACCAGCGCCGCATCATCGTGGCGGCTGCGGTCTCTTTCGTCGGCGGTGAGTGCTGCCTCCGGCAGCTCGGCCACTGACTCTGGGCGCTGTCGTCGGCGGCTGTCGGCCCATGCGTGACGCATCACTTTCAGACAGTAGGCCTCCGCGCTTTCCGGCACGGGCAGTGCGCCGCGTCGCTGCCAGAGCTTCAGATATGTGTCCTGCACCAAGTCCGAGGCTCTGTCCGTACTGCCGGTGAGCCGCCAGGCCGCCTCGAAGAGCCGGTGGCGGCATGGCAGGAAAAGCAGCTTGAAGTCATCGGTCTCCATGAGCGGTCTTTTCTTTGGCTCCGGGTCTGCCCATGGCCACGTTCACGTTCTCAAGCAGCCGTCTGCCGTAGATTACTACCAGAGCGGCCTTACGGTCTCCCTCTGCCAGTGCCACCATAACGTTTTTGCCGCCGCTCATGTAGAGCGTGGCTCTCTTTCCGCTCTTGTCCACATCGAAAGCCTGTTTGAAGCCGACACTCCTCAGGCCGTCAAGGCGGCTCTTAAGGCTCCTTTTCAAACTGTCCGTAGGGTTGTTGAAGTGCACCGTCTTTATAGAGTCGATGTCTTCGGGCAGGTCTGGCATGTCTTCCGCCTTGACGCCTTCGGGCAGCCCGCCCTTTGGCGGCAGACTCACTGTCACGGCTCCGGCCATGTTGCCGCAGTCCTTGAACAGTTGCTCGACATCTTGTCCGTAAGCGCTTGTGGCGCATAGTGCAGCGGCAGCGGCTGCGATGATAATCTTTTTCATACTGCTTTTGTTTTGTTGCTTGGTTCTGTTGTTGCCTCTCATTATCAAAGACGCGCTTGGCATACATTTTTGTGACAGCGCGGGCGGGAAAAATAATCTGTTTTTGTGTTCGTTTTCTATCATTCTTTCAGGCTTTTTACTTAATTTCAAATGTGTTAATTTTTTTGCTTTATCCCCCTGAAATTTCGCGTTTTTTGAAAACAATCTGCCGCCGGGCGCAAATTCGCCGGATATGAGTGTGCAACTGGTAACTAATTGGACTAATTAGACTTATTGGACTAATTAGCCCAATTGTGCAACTTTTTCAGCCCCCGAAACCACCCTTTTCAGCTCCCTAAACGGCCTTTTTTGCCCTCAGAAAAGGGTCGTTTAGCCCTCCAATATGGCCTATATCGCAATGCAAAACGGCCCATATCGCGACGCGATATGGGCCGTTTTGCAAAATCAATGGACGTTTCGGGCATTTTTGTAGGCCAGAAACCGCCCGGAAATTTCTGTTTCGGCGGAATTGGAAATGTTAATTTTCAGGAATCAGAAGTCAGGAGACGGGAGACAGACAACGGCTCTATAGTCCGCCTTTTCCAACTCTTAATTCTTAATTCTTAACTCTTAACTCTTAATTCTTAACTCTTAACTCCAAACTTCTCACCGTTTCTTCGGCTTGCGGCGTGCCCAGCCCTCCTCAGAGAAGTCCGGCTCGTCGTCCTTGAAGAACTGGCGCCAGTCGCTCGTGTCGTCGTTGTCGCTGAAGCGGTCGTTGCGGCGGCTTGCGCGCTCCTGCGCCCTGCCGCGCGCCGACTTCTTCTCGAAGCGGCTGAAGGCGTTGGCCGGCTGCCTGTCGGCCTGGCCGCGGCGGCCGCGTGGAGCGGCGGGCCTGGGGTCGTCGGCGTCGTTGCAGCGCACGTCGCGTCCGCGGTAGCGCGTGCCGTTGAGGGCGCGCATCACCCTCTCGGCGTCGCCCTCGGGCACCTCTATGTAGGAGAACTTGCCCAGCAGGTCGATGTGGCCCACCTCTTGGCGTCCGTCCACGTGGCGGTTGATGAACTGCATCACCTCGCCGGGATAGAAGCCGTCGTCCTTGCCGAGGTTGATGAACAGCCGGCGGTAGCCGCGCTCGGCCTTGCGGCGTCCGCCGCGCTCGCCCCTCTGGCGCTCCTTGCGCTCGCCCTTCTGCTGGCCTTTGCCGCTGGGCTGGTCAATCTCGGGCGCGTCGGCATAGTAGGCGAGGAAGCGTCCGAACTCGCGGCTCACAATCTTCTTGATTATGTCCTCCTTGTCGATGAACTCGAAGTGGCGGTTTATCTCGTCCATGAACGGGGCTATCTCCTCCTCGTTCACGTCGACCTTCACGATCTCGTCCATCACGCGGTAGAGCTGCTTGGTGCATATCTCCTGCGGCGTGGGCAGCTTGCCCTCGACGAACTGCTTGCCGATCTGCTTCTCCACGGCGCGTATCTTGCTCTTCTCGCGCGAGTGCACGATGGCTATCGAGGTGCCCTTCTTGCCGGCGCGGCCCGTGCGGCCGGAGCGGTGGGTGTAGCTCTCGATGTCGTCGGGCATGCCGTAGTTGATGACGTGCGTCAGGTCGTCAACGTCGAGGCCGCGGGCGGCCACGTCGGTGGCCACGAGCAGCTGCGTGAGGTGCTGGCGGAACTTCTGCATGGTGAGGTCGCGCTGCTGCTGCGACAGGTCTCCGTGCAGCGACTCGGCGTTGTAGCCGTCGTGTATCAGCTTGTCGGCAATCTCCTGCGTCTCGCGCTTCGTGCGGCAGAAGATGATGGCGTAGATGCGCGGGTAGTAGTCAACCACGCGCTTCAGCGCCAGATACTTGTCCTTGGCGCTGACCATGTAGTAGACGTGGTTCACGTTCTCGGCGCCCTCGTTGCGGCTGCCCACCACAATCTCCTTGTAGTCGTGCAGGTAGGACTTGGCGATCTTCTCGATCTCGCGGCTCATGGTGGCCGAGAAGAGCAGCGTGTTGCGCTCTGCCGGCAGGCCCTCGAAGATCTCGTTGATGCTGTCGGCGAAGCCCATGTTGAGCATCTCGTCGGCCTCGTCGAGCACCACGTTGCTGATGCCCCCGAGCTTGGCCACGCCGCGGTTCTTCAGGTCGATGAGGCGGCCCGGAGTGGCCACGATCACCTGCGCCCCGTGGCGCAGCGAGCGGATCTGGTTCTCGATGGATGTTCCGCCGTAGACTGGCACGATGTTGATGCCCTCCATATACTTCGAGAAGTCCTTCAGGTCGTCGGCGATCTGGAGGCACAGCTCGCGCGTGGGGCTGAGCACCAGCGCCTGAGTGTCGCGGCAGCGCGTGTCGATGCGCTGCAGGATGGGGATTCCGAAGGCGGCCGTCTTGCCCGTGCCGGTCTGCGCCAGGGCTATCACGTCGTTGCGGTTGCCAAGCAAATAGGGGATAACTTCTTCCTGAACCGGCATCGGACTGACGAAGCCCAGTTCCTCGATGGCGCGGCGAATCTCTTCGCTGACGCCCAATTCTTCAAATGTCTTCAATCTAAAAAATAATAAATAATACCTATTACAGCCCCATACCCCCGGCCCGACTGCCGACGACGGTTTGCGGCTTTCTGGGTGCAAAGGTAGTGAAAATAAATGGGTTAGGGAGCAAACGGCTGGATTTATTTTGCCAAGAGGCGGATTTTCGTTAATTTTGCGGTAAAAAATTCTTTTACGGACCGATTTTATGAGAATATGCGTTTTCTGCTCCGCCAACGGCGGGCTTGACCCTGATTTCTACACGATGGCGGCCGAGCTGGGCCGCGTGATAGGGCGCGGCGGCCACGCGCTCGTGTTCGGCGGCACCGACATGGGGCTGATGCAGGCCGTGGCCGAGGCCGCGCGCGAGGCCGGCGGGCGCGTTATAGGCGTGGTGCCGGAGCGCGTCGAGGAGCGCGGCCACACCAGCCGTCTGATGGACGTTCACATTCCCTGCGCCGACCTCACCGACCGCAAGCAGCTGATGATGGCCCAGGCCGACGCCTTCGTGGCCCTGCCGGGCGGCATCGGCACGCTCGACGAGCTGTTCACCGTGGCCGCAGCAGCCACCTTGGGCTACCACTCGAAGCCCCTTGTGCTCTTCAACATGAAGGGATACTGGAACTCGCTCATAGCCATGCTCGACGATCTGGCCGCCAGCGGGGCCGTGCGCGGCCGGTGGCGCGACGTGGTCAGCGTGGCAGGCACACTTGAGGAAGTGATGGAAAAGTTAAAGATTAAAAGTTAAAAATTAAAGATTAAAAGATTAAAAGTTAAAAGAAACAGCCTCAGACCTCTGGCGGCTTCAGGTACGGTTGATGCCACCATGTCGGCCCGAAGCCATTTCTTTTAACTTTTAACTTTTAACTTTCAATTTTCAACTCTCAGCAGTCTTTCGGCCATGGCGCGGCCCAGTGCCTCGCACTGCGCGTGGGTCTCGGGGGTGAGGCTCTGGCGTATCTCCACGGGCGTGCCCACAGGCTCGAAGTGCAGCCGGGTGTCGTTCCACTCCTGTATCTTGGCCACGGCCTTGCCTGCCCAGGCGTAGCTGCCGAACCATCCGAGGCAGTGGTTCTTGATGTCCTTGCCCGCCAGCTCGGAGAGCAGCACCTCCATCTCGTGGTACAGGCCCGCGTTGTAGGTGGGCGCGCCCACGATGAGTCCGCGGTAGCGGAACACGTCGCGGATGATGTAGGAGTGGTGCGTCTTCGACACGTTGTACATCACGATGTCCTTGAGGCCGGCGCGGCTCGCGGCGGCGGCCACCACCTCGGCGGCCCGCTCGGTGTTGCCATACATGGTGCCGTAGCAGATGACCAGCCCCGGGGCTGTCTCGTAGCGGCTCATGCGGTCGTATAGGCCCACGACGCGGCCGATGTGCTCGTGCCACACGGGGCCGTGGGTGGAGCAGATGTAGTCCAAGGGCACGCCGGCGAGCTTCTTCAGCGCGTTTTGCACGGGCGTTCCGTACTTGCCAACGATGTTTGAGTAGTAGCGCACCATCTCGAGCCAGAACGTGTCGCAGTTGATTTGTGAGTCCACCAGGCCGCCGTTGAGCGCGCCGAAGCAGCCGAAGGCGTCGCCCGAGAAGAGCGTGCGGCTGGAGGCGTCGAGCGTCACCATGGTTTCGGGCCAGTGCACCATGGGCGTCATCACGAACGCAAGCTCGCGCGAGCCGAGGCTCAGGCGGTCGCCGTCCTTGACGGTCAGCTCGCCGTCGCCCAGTCCGTAGAAGCCGCGCATCATGCCGAACGTCTTGGCGTTGCCCACAATCCTTATGCCCGGATAGTATTTCTTTATCAGTGCTATGGAGCCGCTGTGGTCGGGCTCCATGTGGTTTATCACAAGATAGTCAATCTGGCGGTCGCCGATCACCTCGCGTATGCGCTCGATGAACTGCGGGAAGAAGTCGGCCTCGACGGTGTCGATGAGGCACACCTTCTCGTCGTCGATGAGGTAAGAGTTGTAGGACACGCCGTCGGGCAGCGGCCACAGCCCCTCGAAGAGGGCCTTGTTGCGGTCGTTCACGCCCACGTAATAGATTCTGTTTGTTATCTCCTGCATGGTCTTGATGTTTTTTGTTTGTTACTGTTGAGTCGCGCGTGTCAGTCCGCCGGGCCTTCGGCCATCTCCTCCCTCATGCGTCGGCCGAAGCCGGTGTCGATGGAGTTGCTGATGCTGCGGCAGCAGTTGGCGGCGAAGAGCTGCGCGCAGCGCATCACGCTGTCCCACTGGCTCTCGGAGAGTCCGGCCTCGAGGGCGTCGCGTGTGATGCCGTAGCGCAGCAGTCCGTACACCAGTCCGGCGTTGAAGTTGTCGCCAGCGCCGATGGTGCTCACGATGTCTGTCTGCAGCGCCGGGTAGTCCTTGGCCAGTCCGTCGCCCGTGCGGAGCGCCACGGAGCCTCCGCCGGCGGTGCAGATGAAGCGCCGGCAGTAGAACGCCACCTCGCTGCGGTAGATCTGGTCGGGGTCGGTCTTGCGGAAGAGCACGTCGAAGTCCTCGGTGCTGCCGCGCACGATGTCGGCGTACTCGAGGTTCTCCAGCAGGTTGGGCGTTATCTTTATCACGTCGTTGCGGTGGGAGGAGCGGAAGTTCACATCGTAGTAGAGGATGGCCCCGCGGCTCCGCGCGTACTCGATGAAGCCCATGACCTGCGGGCGGATGGCGGGGTTGACGGCATAGAACGAGCCGAACATCACCACGTCGTCGCGCCCCACGTCGGGATAGGCGAAGTCGAGCCTGTCGTGCGGGTGGTCTTTATAGAATATGTAGTCGGCGCTGCCGTCCTCGTCGAGAAAGGCGAGAGATATGGGCGACTTGCTGTTGGGGTGGATGTTCACGTTGTCGGCGTTGACCCCGTTCTGCCTCAGGAAGCCGATGATCTTGTGGCCCACGCGGTCGTTTCCGGCCTCGCTGATGAACGTCGTCTCCACTCCGGCGCGTCCGAGCGATATTATTCCGTTGAACACCGACCCGCCGGGCACGGCGCCTATGGGCTGGTCGTTCTTGAAGATGATGTCGAGCACCGTCTCTCCGATTCCTATTACTTTGCGCATAAAAATGTATCTTAACGGTGTGCAAAGTTCCGAATTTTTTGGCAAACGGCAAACAAAAACACCCCATTTTCACATAAGTTATACCGCGTGGAGGCAGCGGGCGGCCGCCTTGCCGGGGCGGCGTGCGGGTGGCGTGCCGGCGGCGCGGCGCGGTGAAACCGCATTTAAACACGTTTGAACAATCTTTTAACCCGCGTGAAATAACGCTGAAACATCGCCGCCGTACTTTTGCAGCGTGAAAATTAGGAAGAAATAACAAACAGGAATCAAAACTTAAAAGTTATGCGTAAGACAGTTGTTGTATTGGTTATGTTGTTCGGGCTTGCGGTCAATGTGAGCCTTAGTGCTGCGGAGAAGCCGGCCGAGGCCGCAAGCTCCACATGGACATTCTCGGCCGTGGCCGACAAGCCCACCGCCGAGGAGCTGGCGGCAGTGGCCGACGGCGATTTCGGCAAGGAGGTGACATGCCTCTTCAACCAGCTCGAGAAGCTCTGCGTGAAGCGTGTGCCCGTGGTTCCGGGCGACCCCACCACCCGCATCGTGTTCAAGAAGGGCGACATCTACAACGCGGTGCGCCGCATCAACAAGGGGCTGGAGAAGGCCGTCGGCAAGAAGACCATGACCATGGAGCAGGCCCAGGACAAGATGCTGCGCGTGCTCAACGTGGCAATCTCGGCCTACTACTCAGAGGAGAGCCAGTCGTTTGAGAAGGCTCTGCGCGCCGGCAAGAAGGACACCGGCAAGCTGCTCGCCGTCTTCGACCGCGTGTCGCTCGAAGACTGAGCCGGGGCAGACTCTTTCCGCAAGTTATGGCAGCCGCGGACGGCCGGGCCTGCATGGGGCAGCCCACAGTGCCCCGCCGCCCGCGGTGCTGTCTTGCAGACCATGATCACACAATGAAAAGGACAAGGAAAAGACAACCTATAATTCTTCAACACACACACTTTTACTTTATGAAAAAGATTTGTACTTTCGCCGGCTTGCTGTGCGTGAGCGTCTCGATGTACGCCCAGTCCGTGAAGATCAGCGGCACAGTGACCGATGAGATGGGGCCCGTTGTGGGCGCGTCCGTCATGGTGAAGGGCACCAAGACGGGCACCGTCACCGACATGAACGGCCGCTACACCATCAGCGCCGACAAGAACGCCGTGCTCGTGTTCTCCTACGTGGGAGCCAATCCCGTGGAGAAGACCGTCACGGGCGGCGTGCTCGACGTCAGCCTCACGTCAAACGTGCAGAGCATCAACGAGGTGGTCGTGACCGCCATCGGCATCAAGCAGGAGAAGAAGAAGCTCGGCTACACCACCCAGCAAGTGGACGGAGCCGAGATTGCCGCCGCCGGCAACCTCAACGCCGGCGCCTCGCTGCAGGGCGAGGTGGCCGGACTCACCGTGTCGATACCCTCGGGCATGTTCCAGTCGCCCGAGTTCTCGCTGCGCGGCAAGAGCCCGCTCATCGTGCTCGACGGCGTGCCAATAGAGAGCGACCTGTTCGATCTGTCGAGCGAGAACATCGCCAGCATCAACGTGCTGAAGGGCACCGCCGCCTCGGCCCTCTACGGAGCGCGCGGCCGCAACGGCGCCATAATGATAACCACCAAGCGCGCCGAAAAGGAGGGAGTGGAGATAAGCTTCTCCACAAAGGACATGGTGCAGGCCGGCTTCACCGCATTCCCCGAGACGCAGCATGAGTTCGGCAGCGGCTCCAAGGGCCAGTACGCTTTCTGGGACGGCGAGGGCGGAGGCATCTCCGACGACGATATGCAGTGGGGCCCGCGCCTCGACGTTGGCAACATGGCCCCGCAGTGGAACAGCCCCATACGCGACAAGGTGACGGGCGAGACCATTCCATGGTGGGGAAGCGTCAAGGGCACGCAGTATGACGACCAGGGCCGCTACGAGCGCGTGCCCATGCCGCTCGTGTCGCACGACAACATAGGCGACTTCCTCGAGACGGGCTTCATCACCAACAACACCCTCTCGCTGTCGTACAAGGGCGACAAGGCCCGCGTCTACGTGCTCGGCCAGTATGCCTACCAGAAGGGCCAGGCTCCCACGACGTCGCTCCAGAACGGCGGACTGAACATCAACACATCGTTCGACATCAGCGACCGCCTCACCCTCGACGCCATGATGAACTACAACATGGTCTACTCGCCCAACTTCCCCGACTACGGCTACCACCCGTCGAACTATATGTACAACATCATTGAGTGGATGGGCGACGACGTTGACGGCAAGGAGCTTGAGAAGCACCAGTGGGTGCCGGGCCAGGAGGGCTACAAGCAGGCCAACTACAACTACGCCTGGTACAACAACCCCTACTTCGCCATCGAGCAGAGCCGCCGCAAGCAGCGCCGCAACGTGCTCACCGGCCAGCTCCGCCTGAACTACCAGATTCTGCCCGAGCTGAGCGTGATGGGCCGCGTGTCGATGCGCTCCAACCGCAACCTCACGGAGCACGAGACGCCGAAGTCTTACATGAACTACAGCGACTCGCGCGAGGGCGGCTACAAGGTGTGGAACGAGCAGCAGGACAACGTTGACGCCGACGTGCTGCTCACCTACACCAAGAGCCTGCTGGGCGACATCAACCTGACGGTCAACGCCGGATCGTCTGTCTTCTACCGCCGCTACCGCAACGACTACGCCTCTACCGACGGACTGAACGTGCCCGGCGTCTACTCGCTCAACAACTCCACGGGCAACATCATCACCTTCGACGCCGACAACCCGCTGTGGGGCTCGCGCAGCGAGAAGGAGATACGAAGCGTCTATGGCTCTGTGAACATCGACCTGTCGAAGTACGCCTACCTCTCGGCCACGGCCCGCAACGACTGGTCATCGACCATCGCCACCGGCAACAACTCCTACTTCTACCCCTCGGTGGCCGTCAGCTCGGTTATATCCGACTATGTGAAGCTGCCCAAGTTCATCGACTACCTCAAGGTGATGGCGTCGTGGGCAACGGTCAGCAGCGACCTCGACCCCTACCAGATACTGCAGGTCTACACCAAGGAGAACTACTGGGGAAACAACCCCGTGATGAGCTATCCCGACGCGCTGGTTAACTATGACATCAAGCCCGAGAAGACCACGTCGTGGGAGGTGGGCCTGTCAACGTCGTTCCTGGGCCGCGTGTCGCTCGACCTGAGCTACTACCGCAACATCGACACCAACCAGATTCTCGATATGCTCATATCGCAGGCCTCGGGCTTCAGCAGCCGCAAGATCAACGGCAACACCTACACCACCAACGGCATCGAGGCCATGGTCAGCGTGAAGGCCATCGACCTGAAGGACTTCAAGTGGAACTTCGACCTCAACGCCAGCCACAGCGTGCGCAAGCTCACCGAGATCTACGGCGGCGAGGAGTACTTCGGCAACCTGCGCGAGGGCGAGCGCGCCGACGCTTTCTATGCCACGGTGTGGCAGCGCGACCCCAACGGCACGGTCATCGTAGACGAGAACGGACAGCCGCTGGCCGACCCCTACCAGCGCAACGTGGGCCACTACGAGCCGGACGTGCGCCTCGGAATGCAGAACAAGTTCAAGTATAAGGACTTCACCTTGACCATCAACATGAACGCGGCCATCGGCGGCAAGATCTTCTCAAACCTCAGCCCGAAGCTCTGGTGGGGCGGCAAGCACCCCAACTCAACCATCTACCGCGACCAGGAGTATGCCAACCGCGACAGCGAAGGCAACCCCATACCGGTCTACGTGCCCAACGCGGTGACCGTTGTGAGCGGCGAGGTGACATACGACACCCACGGCAACGTGCTGAGCGACACCCGTGTGTTCAAGAAGTTCGACAAGGCTGTTGACTGGCAGTCGTGGTGCCAGAACTATCCCTACCAGGCAACCGTCACCGACGACATGGACGAGTTCTTCGCCAACACCTTCAGCCGCACCTACCTGAAGATCAGCCAGATTGCCCTGAGCTACGACTTCAAGCGCCTGCTCAGCGAGAAGTCGCCCGTGAAGTCGCTCACCGGAACCATCTTCTGCAACAACGCCGCCCTGTGGTCGAAGGCTCCATGGATAGACCCCGACATCAGCGGAGACACCGGCGAGAACGACGGCTCCAACGACCCGACGGCCCGCTACATCGGAATAGGCGTCAACATGACATTCTAATCAACCCCACATATTTTAAACTTTAAGGTAACAATCATGAAATCAAAGATATTATTGCCGGTATTCATCGCGGCTGTGGCCTTCTGCTCGTGCGAGAGCTTCAGCGAGATGAACACAAACCCCAACAACCCCACAGAGGTGCCTCCGCAGCTGTTGCTGCCCAAGGTGTGCCAGGATGCTTTCACCCGCGGCACCGACGGAATGTATGCCGACAAGATGGTGATACAGACCGACGGCCACAGCGAGGACCAGTTCTACGAGTGGGACAGGGGCAGCTTCGACACCTACAACAATGAGCTGCTGCAATTGGAGAAGATGAAGGAGGAGGCCGAGCGTACCGGCGACGAGAACTATATGCCAATATACAAGTTCCTGCGCTCGTTCCACTTCTACGAGCTTACGCTCCGATTCGGCGACATTCCTTATTCTGAGGCGATGGGGGGAGAGACGGCTGGCAACTTCAACCCAAAGTACGACACGCAGGAAGAGGTGTTCGCCGGAATACTCGACGAACTCAACGAGGCTGAGGAACAGCTCGCTGCCCTTGACCCAGGCGTCACGGTGAATGGCGACATCATCTACGACGGCGACCTGCAGCAGTGGCGCAAGCTCATCAACTCGTTCCACCTCAAGGTGCTCCTCACCCTCTCGCACAAGACCACCGTGGGCGGCCACAACATAGCGCAGGAGTTTGCCAGCGTGGCCCGGCTGCCCCTTATGGAGAGCAACGCCGACAACGGCCAGCTCGCCTACATCGACCAGGAGGGCAACCGCTACCCGCAGTTCAACGCCCAGTGGTCGGGCTACTACATGGACAAGACCTACGTGGACCGCATGGCCGAGCGCCGTGACCCGCGCCTCTTCCTCTTCTGCCTGCCCACCACCGAGGCGTCGGAGGCCGGCAAGGCCGTCAACGACTTCACGGCCTATGCGGGCGGCGACCCGACGGTGCCCTACGGCGACAACATCACCCTCGTGAGCAAGGGACAGATTTCGCAGATCAACTCGCGCTTCCGCACCGACCCCACCGAGGAGCCTACCATGCTCATGGGCTACGCCGAGCTGCAGCAGGTGCTGGCCGAGGCCGCAGTGCGCGGCTGGATAGGGGGCGACGCCCGCCAGTACTACGAGAACGGCGTGAGGGCTTCGTTCGAGTTCTATGAGACCTACGCCACCGAGTACTCGCAGTACGTCACGCAGGACGCCGCCACCACCTACCTGGCCGGCCCGCTCGTGAAGTTCGACGACACGCTCACCGACGAGCAGAAGATAGAGCGCATCATCTTCCAGAAGTACTGCGTGAGCTTCTACCAGGGCGGCTGGGATCCCTTCTTCGAGAACCTGCGCACCGGCTATCCCGACTTCGCCCACCTGGCCAGCAACCCGATACCCTACCGCTGGATGTACCCCGACACCGAGTACCGCTACAACACGCAGAACGTGGAGGAGGCCATCACCCGCCAGTTCGGCGCCAACAACGACCGCACCTCCGCCATGCCCTGGTGGCTCAAAGACTGAACCGACACAACACAACGCATACGCCCGGACCGGCCGGAGGCCACCGCGCCCCGGCCGGTCTTTCTTTGAGGAACGATACGGAATTCTGAACATTTAATTTGATTTTGCGACATGAAAAAACTTTTATTGCTGCTCCTTGCAGCCACGCTCTCGCTCGGCTTCACCGCCTGCAGCGACGACGATGACGACTATCCCACGCTTGCGCAGCGCAACGCCGACAAGATAAGAAGCCTGGGGATAACAAGTGCGATTGTTTATTTCAACAATGACCGAGGGCAGAGTTTTGACGGTGAAAGGCTCAATATTGAAATTGACGGAGCTTTCTTGTCTTGACAACTGACGAATATGATTGGGGAAAATACACAATGTATGTTCCACTTGACGCCATTAAGGAAATCTCTAACGGACATGGATATTATGAAATCTTTTTATATTAATGCTACAAATTTATTAATATGAAGAATTCTTTTTACTTTGCGCTAATTGCTTCGGCAATGATGTTTCCATCATGTAGTGATGATGTTTTTGACAGCGAATCAGCCATTGAGAGTCAAAGAACCAGAGCGTTGGATTAGTCTGGCTCAACAAAAAATATTCAGAATGTTCCGGGCAGTAAAGAGAATATGAATATCCGCATTCGGCCCATACTTGCAAATATGCAACTAATATGCAACTAAAAAACGTCTGTCTGCGTCCTGTTTTCGGCCTGCGCCATGCCGGTGTCACGAAATGGCCTGTTTCGGGCTGCGAAATGGCCTGTTTCAGGCTCCGAAACGGCCTGTTTTGGACGCCAAAATGGCACGTTTTGCAATGTGCTGAATATCAGAACGTTAGGCAAAGCGGATGTTGCCGCCCCGCATTAACATAAAAATGTTAACGCCTGTGCGGCGGAGTGCATGGGCGTTTGCGGACAATTCATAAAGAGAAAATAAATCAGAAACGACAAAAAATACGCATTTTTGACAATGAGAACAACAGGAAAGATGATCTGCGCCGCCGCGCTCTGCATGGCAGGGCTGCTGCAGGCGGGCGCGCAGAGTGTGAGTTTCAACAAGGACGGCAAGCTGAAGATTGTGCAGTTCACCGACATCCACTGGCGCGCGGGCGACCCCGCCACGGCCGACGCGGCCGCCAACATGAGCCGAGTGCTCGACGAGGAGAAGCCCGACCTGGTGGTTTACACCGGCGACATCACCACCGGCAAGCCCGCCACAGAGGGGCTCGACAAGGCGTTTGAGCCGGCCATAAGCCGCGGAATACCATACGCCGCCACATTCGGCAACCATGACGACGAGCAGGATCTCACCCGACCGCAGCTCTACGACTACATCAAGAAGAAGCGGGGCTGCCTCAACGCCAAGGCCGGGGGCACCGACTTCGCCATCACCGTCACCTCTGCCGACGGACAGCAGGCCGAGGCCGTGCTCTATGTGATGGACAGCAACGCCTACTCGACAATAGACAGCCTGAAGGGCTACGGATGGTTCCGCCGCGACCAGATTGACTGGTACGCCCGCACGAGCGACTCGCTGACCCGCGCCAACGGCGGCAAGCCGCTGCCGGCGCTGGCCTTCTTCCACATTCCGCTGCCTGAGTACAACGAGGCTTCCGCCGCCCTGAACAATCCGCTCGTGGGCCAGCGCGGCGAGAAGGCCTGCTCGCCGGCCATCAACTCGGGAATGTTCGCCGCCATGCTTGAGGCGGGCGACGTGATGGCCACGTTCGTTGGCCACGACCATGTGAACAACTACGTGACGCCCTGGCACGGCATTCTGCTTGGCTACGGGCAGTTCACCGGAGGCCGCACCACCTATACCGACGGGCGGCGGGGCGCCCGCGTCATAGAGCTGGCCGAGGGCGGGCGCGGCTTCAAGACGTGGATACGCATGAGCGACGGCTCGGTGAAAGACACGGTGAGGTGGCCGGAGGACTTTAAGAATTAGGAGTTAAGAATTAGGAATTAGGAATTTGGCTGCGCGATGGGGCGTGGCAGAAGCTTTGGTAATTAAGAATTAGGAGTTAGGATTTAAGAATCGGGCTGCGCGATGGGGCGTGGCGGGCCTGCGGATGCCTTTGCGCATGCCGTTGCCCAAATGCCCTGGGCGTGCTGGGATTCTTGTAACAAACAGATTTTGAGGATGAAAAAGACAATGTTTTTATTGCTGGCCGCGCTGCTGATGCTGCCGGCAATGGCTGTGGCAGGAAACAAAGTTATTGTGGTGATGGTCGACGGCTTCCGCTGGCAGGAGCTTTACCGCGGCGCCGACTCGGCGCTTGTGAACAACAAGGAGTTTGGCAATCCTGACATGATGCGCGCCGACTTCTGGCGCGACACGCAGGACGGGCGCCGCCGGGCGCTCATGCCCTTCGTGTGGGACCACGTTGCCAAGAGCGGCGTGATGATAGGTAACCGCGACGCTGGCTGCCGCATGAGCGTAACGAACAACATGTGGTTCTCTTATCCCGGCTACAGCGAGACGCTCTGCGGCTATGCCGACGACGCCAACATTAGGTCTAACGACCCGCTGCCCAACCCCAACGTGACGGTGTTCGAGGCGGCCAACAACACGCCGCAGTACCGGGGCAAGGTGCTCGTCTTCGGCAGCTGGGGCCGCTTCATCGAGATTTTCAACGAGCGGCGCAGCGGTCTGGAGGTGAACGCCAACTACCGCCATTCGCTGGCCGAGCGGCCCACGGAGCGCGAGCTTTACGTCAACAAGCTGCAGGACGCCGCGCCGCGCTACTGGGAGCAGGAGCGCTTCGACGTGTTCACCCACGAGTATGCCGTCGAGGCCATGAGGTCGCGCCACCCGGAACTGATGTTCGTGGGCTACGGCGACACCGACGAGTGGGCCCACGCTGGCAACTACCGCCTCTATCTTGAGGCCGCCCACGATGTGGACCGCTTTATAAAGGAACTGTGGGAGACGGCCCAGGCCGACCCGTTCTACAAGGACAAGACAACGTTCGTCGTCGTGAGCGACCACGGACGGGGCACAACCGCAGACAAAGGCTGGTTCCACCACAGCCGAGAGCTGCCCGGGTCTGACCAGACGTGGCTCATGGCCTTTGGCGCGGGCATTCCGGCCAAGGGCGTGCTCACGTCGGGCGACTATCACAACAGCCAGGTGGCTGCCACCGTGGCCTCGCTGCTCGGCATCAGTTTCGCCCCGAAGCACGAGGGCGCCGGCACCGCCATCAGCTTCTGACGGCACGCCATGGCGGCTGCCGTTCGGCTTGCCGGCAGATGTGACATATGCCGTCTGATTTGTATGGATATTGATTTCTGCGCCCGCGCCGTGCCCCATCAGGCATGGCGCGGGCCTCTCGTTTCAGGCCTTCCGGCCTCTGCCGGGCAGTCTGAATATAGTAAAATAAAAACAAAAAACGCACAAAACACGTTGTGGCGTTGTGTTGGAAGTGCGGGAAAAGGCTATATTTGCGGTGCAAACAATAGGAGATATGTTGAAGGTAAAGCATTTCGTCATGGCGCTGGCAGCCGCCCTCTTTGCGTCCTGCGGCGCGTCAGCTCCGGCCGGAGGCGGCTCTGCGGTGCGTCGGCCTGTGGCGACGGCCGATGCCGCCGATGCTGCGCGGACGCGCATACAAGTACACACGGCCACGACCCAGCGCGGGCGCACGGTGCCGCTCTCGGCCGGATTCTTTGTCGAGCTGCACGGCGACAGCCTGCTCTCGGAGCTGCCCTACTTCGGCAGGGCGTACTCGGCGCCGATAGGCACGGACAACGTGCTGAGCTTCGACGCGCCGGTGCGCGGCCTTGCAAGGAGCGCAACGGAGCGCGGTGCCGCGCGGCTGGAGTTAACCGTGCGCACCATTGAGGACACGTTCCGCTTCCGCATCGACATCAGCGGCGCCGATGCCGACATCAGTGTCCGCCCGCAGCGGCGCGAGAGCATCAGCTTCCGTGGCGACGTTGTCGGTCCCTGAGGGTGCCGGGCCTGTCAGCTTCCGGCGTGGTGCCGGGCTACACTTCCTCTTCGGACTTTGACTTGCAGTCCGCAACAGCGCACAATTTGACGGCAATTAACTTTGAACAGCTACTTGGCGCTTTTTCTTGACGCCCCGAACTGTTCCGAAAAAAAACGGCACGGGACTCTCGCGAGTGCCGTGCCGACCACAATTTAGACCTAAATTTATAAAAAAACTAATATCCCATCTTGTCGAGCGAGTCGTTGAAGTCGCGCGGCTCGTGGCTCTCCTGGCCATTGTGGCGCTCGCGGCGCTCCGGCCTTGGGCGGCGCTCTCCGCGCTCACGGCGCGTCGGGCGCTCCACATAGTCGTCGGGCTTCGGTATGAGCACTCGGTGCGACAGCTTGTACTTGCCTGTCTTGGGGTCAATCTCCATGAGCTTCACCTTGATCTTGTCGCCCTCGTGTATGCCTGCCTCCTCAACGGTCTCAAGCCGCTTCCAGGCAATCTCGCTGATGTGCAGCAGTCCGTCCTTGCCGGGCAGAATCTCCACGAAGCAGCCGTAGGGCATCACCGAGCGCACGGTGCCCTCGTAGATCTCGCCCACCTCGGGTATGGCCACTATGGCGCGTATCTTCGCCAGGGCGCCGTCGATACTCTCCTTGTTGGGTCCGCTGATCTGCACCTTGCCCACGCCGTCGGTCTCGTCGATGGCGATGGTGGTGCCGGTCTCGTCCTGCATCTGCTGTATGATCTTTCCGCCCGGGCCGATAACGGCTCCGATGAACTCCTTCGGAATCTCTATCTGCACGATGCGCGGCACCTGCGGCTTCAGCTCGGGGCGCGGCTCGGCTATGGTGTCGGTCAGCTTGCCCAGTATGTACTCGCGTCCGGCCTTGGCCTGCATGAGAGCCTTCTCCAGAATCTCGAAGCTCAGGCCGTCGCACTTGATGTCCATCTGCGTGGCGGTCAGTCCGTCCTTCGTTCCGGTGGTCTTGAAGTCCATGTCGCCCAGGTGGTCCTCATCGCCCAGAATGTCGCTGAGCACTGCGTACTTGTCCTCGCCCGGGTTCTTGATCAGGCCCATGGCGATGCCGCTCACGGGCTTTTTCATCGGCACGCCGGCGTCCATCAGCGCGAGCGTTCCGGCGCATACGGTTGCCATCGACGACGAGCCGTTGCTCTCAAGAATCTGGCTCACCAGGCGCACGGTGTAGGGGAAGTCCTCTGGAATCTGTCCTTTCAGCGCACGCCATGCCAGGTGTCCGTGGCCGATCTCGCGCCGGCCCACGCCGCGCTGCGGCTTTGCCTCGCCCGTGCAGAACGGCGGGAAGTTGTAGTGCAGCAGGAAGCGCATGTAGCTCTTGTCCAGCACGTCGTCCACCATCTTCTCGTCGAGCTTCGTTCCGAGCGTGCAGGTGGTGAGGCTCTGCGTCTCGCCGCGTGTGAAGATGGAGCTTCCGTGGGGCATGGGCAGCGGTCCCACCTCGCACCATATGGGGCGTATCTCGTCGGTCTTGCGCCCGTCGAGGCGTATGCCCTCATCGAGGATGCAGCGGCGCATGGCGTCGCGCATCACGTCGTGGTAGTAGCGGTCCATCATGGCCTGCTTCTCCTCCATCTCGTCTTCTGAGAGCTCTGTGTGTGCTGCGGCGTAAGCCTCCTTGAAGTCGGCCAGAATCTTGTCGAACGCCTCCTCGCGGGCGTGCTTGTCGAGAGCCTGCTTGGTCACGTCGTAGGCCTTCTGGTAAAGCTCGTCGGCCATCTGCTTGCGCAGCTCCTCGTCGTTCACCTCGTGGTCATACTCGCGCTTCACGTCCTTGCCCAGCTCCTTCGACAGCTCGGCCTGCAGCTCGCACATGGGCTTGATGGCGGCCATGGCGGCTTTCAGGGCGCCGATCATGTCTTGCTCAGACACCTCTTTCATCTCGCCCTCCACCATCATGATGTTCTCTGCCGAGGCGCCCACCATGATGTCCATGTCGGCCTCCGCCATCTGCTGGAATGTGGGGTTGATCACGTACTCGCCGCCGACGCGGGCCACGCGCACCTCGCTGATGGGGCACTCGAAAGGTATGTCGGAGCAGGCCAGGGCCGTGGACGCGGCGAATCCGGCCAGGGCGTCGGGCTGGTCAACGCCGTCTGCCGAGAAGAGGATTATGTTGACAAACACTTCTGCGTGATAGTTCGAGGGGAAAAGCGGGCGGAGCACGCGGTCAACGAGCCTCGATGTGAGAATCTCGTTGTCGCCCGGCTTGCCTTCGCGCTTGGTGAATCCGCCGGGGAAACGGCCTGCGGCGGCGTACTGTTCTCTGTAATCAACCTGCAAAGGCATGAAATCTGTTCCGGGAACTGCATCTTTTGCGGCACAAACGGTGGCCAGGAGCACGGTGTTGCCCATACGGAGCACGCAAGAGCCGTCGCACTGTTTTGCCACTTTCCCGGTCTCGATGCTGATGGTTCTTCCATCAGGCAGCGATACGGTCTTCGTAATTACGTTCATCTAAAAATAAAACTTTATTGTTTCGTTTACATCATAAAACGCCACAAAGTTAAATAAAATATGTGTAACGTGGCAAGTTTTCTGTATTTATTTACGCTTTATTATGAAACTGTTCAGCGCGGCAGTGCCGCCGCGGGCGGTGAGGGGCGGCGCGGGAGACGCCCCGAAAGCGCATGGCGGGCGCCGCAGGCGTTAAAACAAGTTAAACCCGACGGCCCGCGTGCAAGGATTCCGCCGCGCGGTGTTATAAGTGTAGAAACAACCCCAATAGGGCAATACAGCATCATAAATTTTTAATTTAACTTGGCCGGCAAAGCCCGCCCTGCACAGGCAGCGGCGGGCTTTGCCACGTTCTGGGGGCAGGCTCTCCGGCGGCGGCCGGGCTTGGCGGCGGTCTTCATGGCGACGGGCGCCGCGCGGTCCTGGCCGTGTTTTTCGGCCGAAGGCTTGCTCCTGTGGGAAAATATTGTTAACTTTGCCCGTGGCGTGCCGCCGCCCGTGATGCCAGCGCGGACATTTCCCGCGCCGGGCGCCGCCGCACAGACGGACTAATTACCAAACAACCAATAAGCATGAAAATCAGAAAACGCATCGCCGCACTGGCCGCCGCCGCACTGCTTGCGGCCGTGCCGGGCACAGCCGGAGCCGCCGGGGGCGGCACCTTCACCGCCGGCGACAAGACATTCCTGCTTGGTGGAGAGCCTTTTGTGGTCAAGGCCGCCGAGCTGCACTACCCACGCATTCCGCGCCCCTACTGGGAGCACCGCATCAGGATGTGCCGCGCGCTGGGCATGAACACCATCTGTATGTATGTGTTCTGGAACATCCACGAGCAGAGCGAGGGCCGCTTCGACTTCACCGGCCAGAACGACATTGCCGAGTTCTGCCGCCTGGCGCAGAAGAACGGGATGTACGTCATCGTGCGCCCCGGCCCTTACGTGTGCGCCGAGTGGGAGATGGGCGGCCTGCCCTGGTGGCTGCTCAAGAAGAAGGACGTGCGCCTGCGCGAGCAAGACCCCTACTTCATGGAGCGCGTGGAGCTGTTTATGAAGAAGGTGGGCGAGCAGCTCGCCCCGCTCACCATACAGAACGGAGGCCCCATAATCATGGTGCAGGTGGAGAACGAGTACGGCTCCTACGGCCAGGACAAGCCCTACGTCTCGGCCATACGCGACATTGTGCGCCGCTCGGGCTTCAGCGACGTGGCCCTCTTCCAGTGCGACTGGGCCAGCAACTTCACCAAGAACGGGCTTGACGACCTGGTGTGGACGATGAACTTCGGCACCGGCGCCAACATCGACGACCAGTTCAAGAAGCTCCGCGAGCTGCGCCCCACGTCGCCGCTGATGTGCTCCGAGTACTGGAGCGGGTGGTTCGACAAGTGGGGTGCGCGCCACGAGACGCGCCCCGCCGAGCGCATGGTGAGGGGCATCGACGAGATGCTGTCGAAGGGAATCTCCTTCTCGCTCTACATGACCCACGGCGGAACGTCGTTCGGCCACTGGGCCGGCGCCAACTCGCCCGGCTTCCAGCCCGACGTCACGTCCTACGACTACGACGCGCCGATAAACGAGTACGGACTGGCCACGGAGAAATACTACAAGCTGCGCGAGGTGATGCAGAAGTACAGCGACAAGAAGCTGCCCGCCGTGCCGAAGCCCGCCGCCGGCATAATCACGGTGCCGCAGTTTGAGCTGGCCGACTTCGAGCCGCTCATGACCGCCGCAGACACCACCATAGAGAGCCGCTCCCCGCTCACCTTCGAGCTGATGGACATGGGCTGGGGCACGGTGAACTACTCCACCACGCTGCCCGAGGTGCCGGCCAGGAGCGTGCTCACCATCGACGAGGCGCACGACTACGCCCAGGTGTTCATCGACCGCAAGTACGTCGGCACCATCGACCGCGTGCAGCGCCAACGCTCGCTCACGCTGCCGCCCGTGAAGCGGGGGCAGACGCTCGCAATCCTTGTTGAGGGCATGGGGCGCATCAACTTCGGCCGCGCCATCAACGACCCGAAGGGCATAACAGGCCCCGTGACGCTGAAGGCCGAGATTGACGGCGACGAGATAACCTGGAACCTGAAGGACTGGGCCTGCGAGCGCATACCCGACACTTACGCCGCAGCCCGCGCCGCCGTTGACAACACTATCACGAAGGACGTGGAGGTGATGGCGCATCCCGAAGGCCGCCGGGGCTACTACCGGGGCTTCTTCACGCTCAGGAAGACCGGCGACACCTTCCTCAACATGGAGGCTTTCGGCAAGGGGCAGGTCTATGTGAACGGCCACGCCATAGGCCGCTACTGGAACATCGGCCCGCAGCAGACGCTCTACGTGCCGGGCTGCTGGCTCAAGAAGGGCAAGAACGAGGTGATTGTGCTCGACATCGTTGGCCCGAAGGCCGCCCCCGTGTGCTTCGGCCAGGCCGAGCCTGAGCTTAACAAGCTCAACATCACCCGCCCCGCCACCCACCGCAAGCCCGGCGAGACGCTCGACACCAAGACCCTGCCGCTGGCCGCCGAAGGCACGCTCGCGCCCGGCAACGGCTGGCAGACGGTGAGGCTCGCCTCGCCCAAGAAGGGCCGCCACGTGGCCATCGAGGGCCTGAGCGCCCACGACGCGGGGCAGCTGGCCGCCATAGCCGAGGTCTACGTGCAGGACGCCGGGGGCAAACGCCTCAGCCGCGAGCCGTGGACCATCAAGTATGCCGACAGCGAGGACGTCTCCGGCGGCAACTACATGGCCGACAAGGTGTTCGACCTGCAGGAGTCTACCTACTGGCAGACTGCCCGCCGCGACAAGTTCCCCCACGTGGTGGTGATCGACCTCGGCGCCGAGCAGACCGTCACCGCCGTGGAGCTGCTGCCCCGCGCCGAGCAGGGTGCGCCCGGCGGCATCAAGGACTACCGCATCTACGTCTACTGAGAAAGCCCAATCCTTAATTTGCGGGGGCGCGCCATTGCGGTGCGCTCCCGCTTTTGTCTCAGGCCTGCGGCTGCCTGTGCGGCCATGGCTCAGAGCCGCCGAGAGTGAAAACCTGTTAAAAACGCGCCGCCGGATTTAACACGACCGGAATCGGTGAAATAGAAGCCGGCGGGCCGTTCTTGCCCCCCTCGGAACGCCGGAAACAGCCGCCGGTTTTGCAATATGGCCTATATCGCATCGCGAAAAGGCCTATATCGCATCGCAAAACAGGCCATATCGCATTGCGAAAAGGCCCATATCGCAGGGCGGGAAAGGCCGTTTGGGGGCTGAAAGAGGTGGTTTCGGGGGCTGTTTCTATTGCACAATTGGGCTAATTAGTCCAATAAGTCTAATTAGTCCAATAAGTTACGGTTGCACACCCGTGGCGGGCTTATTTCCGCCCGGCGGCTGCTTTTTTCTGAAAACGGCCGTAACGGGCCGCGCTGCTGTCAAGATTTATTACCTGATTTAACATTTGCGGCTTTCTCGCCGCGGCGGAACAAAAAAGGCGTGGGCGCGGCATCACGCCGCGCCCACGCTTTTGTCATACATTAAATAAGCTCCACGCCTGAAGCAGGGTGTTTCGTATTGTCATGGTCTTTAGCAGGTTGCGCTGTCATTTCACCACCACCTTGCGCACCGAGCCGTCTGTCATGCGGATGATGTTGAGGCCCTTTGACGTGCCCGTCAGGCGGCGTCCGCCGAGGTCGTAGCGTCCGGCCTCTGTGGCCTCTGCGGCTCCTGGGGCACTGATGGCAGTGGCTATGTCGAACGGCACGGTGACAAACTGCGTCTGTCCGCGCTGCGTGGCGCTCACGGTTATGCTCAGGCGCCCTTCAGCGCTGTCGGCCAGCAGCAGTCTGCCGTCGGCAGAGATGGTGGCCAGTCCGGCCGTGCCGTCATAGAGGGTGTCGGGCAGAGCGTAGCCGATGGTGCCCTCGTTGGAGCTGAACTGGAAGAGCGGCGCCAGGTCCACGCTGCGTGCGGTCTGCACGGCGGCCGTGGCCGTCTGGCGCGTGCCGCCGAAGTCGTCGAGGCAGAAGTAGGCCGGCGTGTTCAGGTAGCCGTAGCTCTTGTCGCTGCCGTCGAGCATGAAGTCAATCTTCGTCACCCGTCCGAGGCAGCGCAGGTCCACCCACTGCCACGTGTCCAGCCAGTAGCGGTCGGCCTCGGCGGGCCGGGTGAAGTCGGCCAGATAGCATTCCGTGGTGGCCGTGGTGCCGTCGGCGCGTGTTCCGGTGAAGATGACGCGCAGGTAGTCGCCCTCGTCGAACTTGTGGGCATAGGCGTCGCCGTTCATTATCGAGTTCAGCGCGTAGGCGTTGTTCGTTATGTAGAAGCCGCTGACGGTGTCGCCCTCGGCGCTGCTGAGCACGCTGACGGTGCCGCTGTCGAAGGCCACGGCGAAGTTGGCGGAGCCGTCGCGGCCGCCCCCTGTGGCCGAGTTGTACTGGTCGTCGAGGCTCTCATATTTTGTGGCGGTGCTGTTGGAGTAGGCGAATCCGCTCCACGAGCCCCAGTCGAGGCTGTAGTTGTTGCTGAAGCTGTAGGAGCCGCTGACGAACGACCCGGCCATCTGCTGGTCGTAGTAGGTGCCGGTGACCTGCTCGCCCTTGGTGTCGGGGCCGAACCACGCGCTCTCGGGCGCGAGCCAGAGGTTGTCCATTGTGGCGGCCACGGCGTCGCCCGTCACGATGACGCGGCAGGTGTCGGCGGCCTGCAGGCCGGCGGCGTCGGTAACGGTCACGTAGTAGAGGTCGCACTCCCGGGGCGTGTGGGCCGATGCCGACGTGCCCGGCGCGTCGAGCCGCGCCTCGGCCACCACGTTGTGCAGGCCGTTGGTCCACGTGACAGTGTAGGGGGCGGTGCCGCCGCTCACGCTCACGGTGAGCGCGGCCTCGGCTCCGGCGGCCACGGTGTCGCCGGCGGCCACGGCGGCGGGCGCGGCGGCTGGGGTGTTGTCTGCTGCTGTCTGTGCGGCGGCCGTGGGAGCCACGGCGGCCAGTGCCACTGCGAGCGGCACGATGAGTGAGTTGATGTTTTGTTTCATAAAAGCATATTTAAAAATGATGGATAGGCGGCCGCGGTGCGCCACAGCATACGGCTCCCTGCGGGCGCATGGCCCGTCGGGTCGCTTGTGCGTTGTGTCTCTGTTGGCTTTCCGCCGCGCCTTTTCCTCGAAGTCGTGGCGGATTGTGTCGCAAGGCAGGTCTTCTGACTCGCCGCCCGGATTACGAACGCCTTCCCGGCAATGCCCAGTGGCTTTGTTGTTCGTTCCTGATAAGGGCGGCTCACAGCAGCGGGACTGTCGGGGATTCGCACCCCGTTCCCTTTTGATCACTTCTTACGGTGAACCATTGCGGCTGCAAAGGTAAGAAAAAAAACGGAAAAGCGGCCGCCTGGGGCGAAATTTTTTTTTCGGGCGGGAGCTTTTCCGTGTGCTGTCCGGCCGGGCGTCAGAGCCGCAGCCCGTCGAGCAGTCGGACGTATGTCTCTATGGCCGAGGCGATCTCGCTGAGCGCTATGTACTCGTCGGCGGAGTGTGAGCGGGCCGACTCGCCCGGCCCCAGCTTGAGCGAGGGGAAGGGCATGAGCGCCTGGTCCGACAGGGTTGGCGAGCCGAAGGGCGTCATGCCCATGGCTGTGCAGCGGGCCACGAGGGGGTGGGCCGGGTCGATGGCCGACGGGCTGAGGCGGAAGGAGCGCGCCTTGAGGCTGCTCTTCATGTTGGCCTGCAGCAGGTCGAACACCTCGCGGTTGGTGTAAAGCTCGTTGGTGCGCACGTCGATGGTGAAGCGGCACTCGCCGGGCACGACGTTGTGCTGCGTGCCGGCGCTGATCACGGTGGCCGTGGCCAGCGTGGGGCCGAGCAGCGGGCTGACCCTCGCGAAACGGTGGGAGCGCAGCCAAAGGAGGTCGTCGAGGGCCTCGTAGATGGCGTTCACCCCCTCGGCGCGGGCGGCGTGGCCCGAGCGTCCGCGGGCCGTCGCGTCGATCACCATCAGCCCTTTCTCGGCTATGGCGGGCTGCATGGCCGTGGGCTCGCCCACTATGGCCACGTCGGCGCGCGGCAGCAGGGGCAGGGCGCGGCTGATGCCGTCGGCGCCGGAGACCTCCTCCTCGGCCGAGGCGAGGTAGACTAGGTTGTATGCGCGGCTGCGGCCGCACATCAGGCGGAACGCCTGCAGCAGGCTGACAAGGCCGCCGCCGCAGTCGTTGCTGCCCAGGCCGTAGAGGCGGTCGCCTTCCACGGCGGGGCTGAAGGGCGGGCGTGTCCACGTGGGCACGGGCTTGACGGTGTCTATGTGGGCGTTGAGCAGCAGCGTGGGGCGGCTGTCGTCGTGGCCGGGAGCCACGGCCCATACGTTGTTGGCCTCGCGGCGGGGCGACAGTCCGCAGGCGTCCATGTAGCTCTCAAGCACGCCGGCGGCCTCGCTCTCGTCGTGGCTCACCGACGGCACGGCTATCAGCCGGCTGAGCAGGCTGACGGCCTCGGAGGTGTAATAGCTGTAGTCCATAACTGCTGCAAAGGTAGCGATATAATCGGAGAATGGCAAAGGCGTGGCGGCTTTAGCGTTCCTTTTCGGTGCAAAAGTTCGGGGGGTGTTTCTTTTTCCGCATATTTATTCTTACCTTTGCGGCTCCGGCGGGTCTGCTGCGGCGGGTGTCAAGGCCGGCTTTTTGTGCAACCAAACTTAATGAATCAATTTATGAGGAGATCAGAATGTTTTAAGCGTGTGGCGCGGCGGGTTGCCGCCGTCGCCGTGTTGTGTCTGGCCGTCGCCGCTGGATCGGCTTCGGCGCAGGGCGCGTTCAGGTTCACCGGGCCTGGCGCAGGCCGCGTGGTGGTGCTTGAGGGCGGCATAGGCGGCGAGCCCACGGTGATGACGCTGACCCAGGCGGGCGACTCCATCTGGGGCGAGTACAGGCAGAAGGGGTGGACCGGGGCCGCGCGCGTGGAGGGCAACGTCAAGGACAGCCTCCGTGCCACGCTCAACGAGTATGAGGACGGAATGCTCATGGGCACTTTTGACCTGTACATAGGCGAGTATGACGGCGAGGAGTTCATTGGCGGCGAGTGCGTGGCGGGCCACACGAGCCAGGCTGTGCTCTTCCATGTGAAGAGCGTCAGCGCGCTGCCGCGCGGCAAGTCGTCGGTGAGGTTCGCGCCGCCGGCAGTCAGCGGCGGCGCGGGGGAGGCGCCTGCCGGCGGGGCAGACGTGGTTACGGATGTGGCGGAGGTGATGCCGGAGTTTCCCGGCGGGGCGGCGGCCATGTTCAAGTACTTGTCGCAGAAGCTGCGCTACCCCACCGTGTCGCGCGAGAACAAGGTGCAGGGCAGGGTGATTGTGCAGTTTGTGGTGGGCCGCGACGGCGCGGTGCGCGATGTCGCCGTGAAGCGCGGCGTGGACCCGTGGCTCGACAAGGAGGCCGTGCGCGTGGTCAGCTCCATGCCCCGCTGGAAGCCCGGCACGCAGAAGGGCCGCCCCGTGAGCGTGAGGTACACGCTGCCCGTGAGTTTCAGGCTCTGAGCGGCTGGGCAGCGGCGGTGCCGCCGCGCCATACGCAAGATGCCTCGGCAGAGTCCACAGCGGGTCTCTGCCGAGGCATCTTGCGTATGCGTTGATGTTTTCCGGCCTACATTATCACCGTGCCGTGGCGTCCGTCTATGGCAGTGGCCTTGGTGATGATCACCCGGCTGACGCCGGCATCCACCGCCGCGAGGGCGTTCTCAATCTTGGGAATCATGCCGCCGGCCACGGTGCCGGAGCTGACGAGGCTCTGGAAGTCGGCCCGCGTGATGGTGGGAATGACGGAAGAGTCGTCGTCGGGCCGGGCGAGCACGCCGGGCTTCTCGAAGCTGTAGATGAGCGTCACGTCGTAGAGCGGCGCCAAGGCCGTGGCTGTGGCGGCGGCGATGGTGTCGGCGTTGGTGTTGAGCAGCTGTCCGCCGCCGTCGTGCGTGAGCGGGGCCATGACCGGCGTGACACCGCTCTCGATGAGTGTGGAGAGGGCGCGGCCGTCGGCGCGCTCGACATCGCCCACGAAGCCGAAGTCAACGCCGTCCTTTACGGGGCGGCGGCGGGAGCGCAGGCAGTCCATGTCGGCGCCGGTCAGTCCGAGCGCGTTGACGCCGGCGGCCTGCAGGCGTGCCACGATGTTCTTGTTGACAAGGCCGCCGTAGACCATAGTGACCACCTCAAGCATGGCCGCGTCGGTGATGCGCCGCCCGCCCACCATGCGGCTCTCGATGCCCAGCCGGGCGGCTGTCTGCGTGGCGCGGCGGCCTCCGCCGTGCACAAGCGCCTTTCGCCCGCCGATGGCCGCGAAGTCGCGGAGCAGGCTGTCGAGCTGCGCCGGGTCCTCGACCACGGCGCCGCCCACTTTGACTATTGTGAGTTTCTGTTTCATTAGAATTTGTATTTTGGGGAGTCAAGGAGTTGAAGAAGTCAAGGAGTTAAGACAACAGCAACGTGCCATTCCGCAAAGCATTTGTCTTAACTCCTTGACTTCTTCAACTCCTTGACTCCTTTTCCATTGTCTTGACTCCTTTCGCTCATTCCAGATAAGTGTAGCCGTAGAGTCCGGAGCGGTAGTTGCTGAGGAACTCCTTGCCCTCGTCGAGCGTGATGCGGCCCTGGCTGACGCTCTTTGTCACCCACATCTCAAGCTGGCGCACCAGCTTGCGCGGGTTGTACTGCACGTAGTCGAGCACCTCGGCCACCGTCTCGCCGTCGATAACCTGGTCTATGTGGTGGTGTCCGTCCTTTACGCTGATGTGCACGGCGGTGGTATCGCCGAAGAGGTTGTGCATATCGCCGAGGATCTCCTGGTAGGCCCCCACGAGGAACACGCCCAGATAGTAAGGCTCGCTCTTCTTCAGCGCGTGCACGGGCAGTATGTGCGAGTTGTTGCGGTTGGTCACGAAGTTGGTTATCTTGCCGTCGCTGTCGCAGGTGATGTCCTGCAGTGTGGCGCTGCGCGTGGGCCTCTCGCCGAGCCGCTGCAGCGGCACGATGGGGAAGAGCTGGTCTATGGCCCATGCGTCGGGCAGCGACTGGAAGAGCGAGAAGTTGCAGAAATACTTGTCGGCCAGCAGCTTGTCGAGGTTGAGAAGCTCCTCGGGCGTGTGCTTGAGCTGCTTGGCCAGTATGTTGATCTCGCGGCACACGCTCCAGTACATGCTCTCGATCTCGGCCCTGGTCTTCAGGTCCACGATGCCGTGGCTGAACAAGTCGAGCGACTCCTCGCGTATCTGCTCGGCGTCGTGCCAGTCTTCGAGCATGGTGCGCGGGTTGAGGTTGTCCCATATCTCGTAGAGGTCCTTGACGAGCTGGTGGCTGTTCTCGTCAGGCTCATACTCCTCTTCCATCTCCGGCAGCGACGCCGTCTCCAGCACGTCGATGACGAGCACGGAGTGGTGGGCCGTGAGCGAGCGCCCGCTCTCGGTGATGATGTTGGGGTGGGGCAGCCCGTTCTTGTTGGCGGCCTCCACGAACGTGTAGATGCAGTCGTTGACATACTCCTGGATGGAGTAGTTCACCGAGCTTTCGCTGCTGGGCGAGCGCGTGCCGTCGTAGTCGACGCCGAGGCCGCCGCCGCAGTCGACGAAGTCCACGTTGTAGCCCATCTTGTGCAGCTGGATGTAGAACTGCGACGCCTCGCGGAGCGCGGCCTGTATGCGCCGGATCTTTGTTATCTGGCTGCCGATGTGGAAGTGGATGAGCCGCAGGCAGTCGCGCATGTTCTTCTTGTCCAGAATCTCGAGGGCGTCGAGCAGCTCGGCGCTGGTCAGGCCGAACTTGCTGGCGTCGCCGCCGCTGTCTTCCCACTTGCCGCTGCCCGACGAGGCGAGCTTGATGCGTATGCCGAGGTTGGGCTTGACGTTCAGTTTCTTGGCCACGCGGGCTATGGTGTCAAGCTCGTTGAGCTTCTCCACGACGATGAATATGCGCTTGCCCATCTTCTGCGCGAGCAGCGCCAGCTCGATGTAGCTCTGGTCCTTGTATCCGTTGCAGATTATCAGCGAGTCGCTCTGGCACTGCACGGCGATGACGGCGTGCAGCTCCGGCTTGGAGCCGGCCTCCAGACCGAGGTTGAACTTGCGCCCGTGGCTGATTATTTCCTCCACCACCGGCTGCATCTGGTTCACCTTGATGGGATAGATTATGAAGTTCTCGCCCTTGTAGTCGTACTCCTTCGCAGCCTTGCTGAAGCAGCAGCTGGTCTTCTCGATGCGGTTGTCGAGGATGTCGGGGAAGCGGAGCAGCACGGGCGGCGTGACATCGCGCAGGGCCAGCTCGTCCATCACCTCGCGCAGGTCCACGCGCACCTCGTCCTTGCAGGGGGTCACATAGACGTGGCCGCTCTCGTTAACGCCGAAGTAGGACGTGCCCCACCCGTTGATGTTGTATAGCTCCTTGGAATCTTCGATAGTCCACTTTTTCATTTCGTTCGTGTCGTTGGAGATGTTGTTTTGATTGTTGTTGCTTGTCAGAGGCCGCCTCAGTGCGCGGCCGCCGGCCTGAGGCCGGTCATATGCCGAGCATCTTGCGCAGCCCGGCCACGGTGACGTCTATTTTGTCGTAGCTGTCCATGAGGCTCACGTTGAGCGTGTGGGCGGCCTTGGAGTAGTACGGCTCGCGGTCGGCGAGCTGCCTGCGGATGAATGCAATCAGCTCTTCGGGCGACTTTCCCTTTATCAGCGGCCGCTCGGTCTTGCCCATCAGCAGGTGGCGGTAGAGCACTTCTGGCCCGGCCTTGAGGTAGACCACGCTGCCCTGGCGGTTCATGTAGTCGATGTTGTCGAAGAAGCACGGCGTGCCTCCGCCGCAGCTCAGCACCACGTCCTCAAACTCGGCGGCCTCGTGGAGCATGTTGCGCTCCACCTGGCGGAAGCCTTCCTCGCCGCGTTCGGCGAAGATCTGCGGCACGGTCTTGTGCATCCGGGCCTCTATGTACCAGTCCAGGTCGTAGAACTGCAGGCCCAGAGCCTTGGCGAGCGCCTTGCCCACGGTGGTCTTGCCTGCCCCCATATAGCCGATAAGTATTATCCGTTGCATAGTGTGTTGTGGCTTTTCTGTCCGCTTTGCGGCCCGTTCACTTTTTCTTTGCCGCTGCCGCCGCGATCACGTCGCGGCACTCCTCGAGGGTCAGCTCGGCGGCGCGGGCGTGCATGGCCTTGGGCAGGCGGTAGTTCTTTCCGTTGAACGCCAGGTAGGGGCCGTAGCGTCCGTTGAGCACCTCAAGCCCCGGCTCCTCGCCGAATGTCTTGATGTGGCGCTGCTCCTCGCGGCTGCGCTTGTTCTCGATGAGGCTTACGGCCTCGTCGAGGGTTATTGTCATGGGGTCGGCGCCTTTGGGCAGCGACACGTATTTCTTGTTGTGGAGCACGTAGGGGCCGAAGCGTCCGGCGCCGATCACCACCTTCGACCCCTCGAACTCGCCCACCTCGCGGGGCAGCTTGAACAGTTCGAGGGCCTCGTCGAGGGTTATCGTCTCGATGCTCTTGTCCGAAGGCATCTGGGCGAAGCGCGGCTTCTCCTTGTCGTCGGCGGCTCCGATCTGCACCACGGGGCCGTAGCGGCCTATCTTCACGAACACGGGCTTGCCGCTGGCGGGGTCGGTTCCCAGCTCGCGCTCGCCCGCCTTGTGCTCCGAGCGGGCGTTCATCGTGCTCTCCACCGTAGGCTCGAAGTCGCGGTAGAAGTCCTTCATCATGTCCGTCCACTGCTCTTCGCCCTCGGCGATCTCGTCAAACTTGTGCTCCACCTTGGCCGTGAAGTTGTAGTCCATGATGGTGGGGAAGTACTTCAGGAGGAAGTCGTTGACCACCGTTCCAATGTCTGTGGGCAGCAGTTTGCCCTTGTCGCTGCCGGCCATCTCGGTGCGTGTCTTGTTGGTTATGACGTTGCCGCGCAGCGTGTCCACGGTGTAGGTGCGCTCCTCGCCCTTGTGGTCGCCCTTGTGCACGTAGTCGCGCTGCTGTATTGTGCTTATGGTCGGGGCGTAGGTTGACGGGCGGCCGATGCCCAGCTCCTCCAGCTTGTGCACCAGGCTGGCCTCGGTGTAGCGCACGGGGCCCTGGCTGAAGCGCTCCGTGGCGGTTATCTCGCGCCGCTGCAGCTCCTGCCCCTCGGCCATGGGCGGCAGCAGGCGCGCGGCGTCGTCGCCCTGCTGGTCGTCGTCGTCGGACGACTCGCGGTACACTTTGAGGAATCCGTCGAACTTGACCACCTCTCCGCTGGCGGTGAACTGCGGCGCGCCGTCTGCGGCCGCGCCTTTCTTCTCGATGGCGATGGCCACGGTGGTCTTCTCCATCTCGGCGTCGGCCATCTGGCTGGCGGCCGTCCGCTTCCATATCAGGTCGTAGAGGCGCTTCTCCTGCGCCGTGCCTTCTATTGTCGTGGCGTCCATGTAGGTGGGGCGTATGGCCTCGTGCGCCTCCTGCGCCCCCTTGGAGTGGGTGTGATACTGGCGCGTCTTGCTGTAGCGCTCGCCCCACTGGCGCACTATTTCCTCGCGGCTTGCGCCGAGGCAGAGGGTCGAGAGGTTCACCGAGTCCGTTCGCATGTAGGTTATGCGTCCGCTCTCGTAGAGCCGCTGCGCTATCATCATGGTCTGCGACACGGTGAATCCAAGCTTGCGGGCGGCCTCCTGCTGGAGCGTTGACGTGGTGAACGGCGGCGCCGGCGAGCGGCGCATGGGCTTCTTGCTCACCGAGGCCACGCGGAAGGTGGCGTCCTTGCAGTCGGCGAGAAAGGCCAGAACGTCGTCGCGGCTCTTGAAGCGCTTGTCCAGCTCGGCCTTCACCTCGGCCATGGAGCCGTCGGCGTTGGCCAGTCCGAAGAGCGCCGTCACGCGGTAGTAAGGCTCTGTCTTGAAGGCCTGTATCTCGCGCTCGCGCTCCACTATGAGCCTCACGGCCACGCTCTGCACGCGGCCTGCCGAGAGCGACGGCTTCACCTTGCGCCACAGCACGGGCGAGAGCTTGAAGCCCACGAGGCGGTCGAGCACGCGGCGGGCCTGCTGGGCGTTCACCAGGTTCATGTTGAGGTGGCGCGGGTGCTTTATCGCGTCGAGTATGGCGGGCTTGGTTATTTCGTGGAACACTATGCGGTTTGTGTTCTTCTCGTCAAGTCCGAGCACCTCGCAGAGGTGCCACGAGATGGCCTCTCCCTCGCGGTCCTCATCGGACGCGAGCCATATCTTGTCGGCGTTGCCTGCGTTCTGCCGCAGCTCGCTCACGAGTTTTGTCTTCTCGGCGGGCACCTCGTAGTGGGGCTGCAGGGTGTCGGTGTCGATGCTCAGTTCCTTTTTCTTCAGGTCGCGGATGTGTCCGTAGCTGGACATCACTTTGTAGTCGCTGCCCAGAAACTTCTCTATGGTCTTCGCCTTTGCGGGCGACTCGACTATAACTAAATTCTTAATCATGCTCGACATTGGTTTGTTTGGGGTGCAAAAGTAAGCAAAAACTTTTCTTCCACATTATATAAAGGTGGAATTTTCTACTTTTTTATGATATTTGTTTGCCCCGGCTCCCGCGCCGCCGCCGCGGGCCGCTGCCGCCGCGAGGCTCACTGCAGCCAGAATATTCCCTCAGGCCCCATGTTGAACAGCAGGTCGAGTATGCTCAGGTTGGGCTGGAATCCGTGCCTGCGCCCGAACACCTGGTAGTATGGTCGGGGCACGAACTCGGGGTCGGGGTCGGGATGTTTGGGGTCGATGGCGTCGCGGAAGTCGGAGTCCCCCCTCTTGTCCCCACCGTGGGGGGCAGAGGACGCGCCTCCCTCGTGGCCGGCGATGCGATTGGCGCAAGAGTGCGCCGGCGTTTCATGCCGCATGGCTTCTTCCCCCCGCGGTGGGGATAGGAGGGGGGCTTTCACATATTCCTCCGTGCCCCTTATGTCGGGCCGTATGTCGAGCAGGGCGCACACGGTGGCGCAGGTCTCGGCGTTGAAGTCGTAGAGGAACTCCCACCGCCGCTCGAAGAAAGGGCGCAGGTCGTCGGCGTAGTAGTCGAAGAACGGCGACTCGCTGTAGGCCGACTCGAGGGCGTGCCAGTGCAGGCGCCGCCAGTTGCCGTGGTCGCTGATGCGCACGTCTTTGGTGAGCAGCCTTTCCGCGCCGCCGCCGCGCTCCACCGGCACGGTGAGCGTCTGCGTTCCGGCGGCGGTGGCTATCACGCAGCGGTTGCGGTAGGTCTGCTTGCGGTATGTGTCGTGGCGCTCTATGAGCGCCCTGTCGTAGCGGCAGAGCTTCTGGTACCACTGCACGGGGCCGAAGTAGGTTGTGGAGAGCAGGACTGTGGTTGCGTTGTTTTCCATAGGTTGTGGGGTGTGGCGGTCTCAGTCGGGCAGCAGCAGCGTGCGGCCGCGGCGGTAGCCGATGTAGAACGGCAGGCTGTCGTCGTGGCTGTAGACGATCAGGCACACGCGGCCTATGATGCGGCTCTCGGCCACGGGGCCGAACACGCGGCTGTCCGTGGTGTCGTTCTTGCCCAGCGCGGCCATCCAGTAGTAGTCCTCGGGCGCGCAGGTGGCCTGGCGCCCGGGCACCACCGCCGGCCCCGAGGGCGTGCTCACGGTGTCGCCCGGCAGCGCGGCGCAGCGGCACACGAACACTCCGCCGCCCTCGGCTTCCGGGCTGTCGAACGCCACGATGTCGCCCCGGCGCACGCTGTCGGCCAGAAAGCGGCCGTAGCCGAACAGGCCGTCGCCTCCGCCGGCGCGCAGGCCGTAGCTCCAGCGGTTCACCAGCACGCGGTCGCCAGGCAGCAGCGCCGGCTCCAGGCCGGTGCCGCCCACGGTGTAGATAGCGAAGAACAGGGCACGGAACATCACGACGGCGGCCGCCGCCACCACGAGTGCGGTTATGGTCTTGGTCCATGCCCTCATAGGCTTCGGGTTTTTACTTTATGTTGTCAACAAACTTGAACAGGCGGTTCCACCTCACGCCGGCGAAGCCGCTGCGGTCGGGGTCGCTCGACCACCAGATGAAGATGGGCTTGCCCACGATGTGGTCTTCGGGCACGAAGCCCCAGTAGCGCGAGTCGGCCGAGTTGTGGCGGTTGTCGCCCATCATCCAGTAGTAGTCCATCTTGAACGTGTAGCTCGTGGCCTGCCTGCCGTTGATGAATATCTTCCCGTCGCGCACGTCGAGGCTGTTGCCCTCGTAGACGGCGATGGGTCGCTCGTATATGGGCAGGTTGTCGAGCGTCAGGCGGATGCTCTTGCCCTTGGCCGGTATCCACACCGGGCCGTAGTTGTCGCGCGTCCAGTGCTTGTTGCCGTCCAGCGGGTAGGTGTCGGTGTGGCTCGCGTCGGTGTTGAGCGTCACGCTCTCCACCAGGTCCGGGTGCGCCTTGAGCGCCTGCACGGCCCGACGTGTCAGCGGCATGTAGCCCATGGTGTTGAGGCTCGCCAGGTCTTCGTTTGATATTCCAAGCTCGCGGGTCAGCTCCTCGGGCAGCCGCTGGCGCAGCTTCACGTAGTAGGTGTACTGCACGTTGTCAGGCTCCTTGTTGGGCTTGCCGTCCAGATAGACTATGCGGTCCTTGATCTGCAGCGTCTGCCCGGGCAGCCCCACGCAGCGCTTCACGTAGTTCTCGCGGCGGTCGGCGGGCCGGCTGATCACCTCGCCATACTCGCCCGGGTTGTCGGCAATGTACTGCCGCCCGGCGTCGCGCACGGTCTTGAAGTAGCGGCGGCGCTCCGTGGCCGACAGCGAGTCGGGGTCGGGCAGGCCCTGCACGATCTGGTAGCCCAGGCCGTAGCACATGGCGTAGAAGTCCATGGCCTGGTACTGCGGGGCGGAGCAGAGCGTGTCGCCCGACGGATAGTTGAACACCACGATGTCGTTCAGCCGCACCTTGCCCAGGCCCTTCACGCGGCGGTAGTCCCACTGCGGCCACTCGATGTAGGACTTGCAGTCCACCACGGGCAGCGTGTGCTGCGTGAGGGGCATCGTCAGCGGCGTCTGCGGTATGCGCGGGCCGTAGCTCACCTTGCTCACGAAGAGGTAGTCGCCCGTGAGCAGCGACTTCTCCAACGAGCTGGAGGGTATGACGTAGTTCTGGAAGAAGAACAGGTTGATGAAGTAGACGGCCACGAGGGCGAACACGATGGCGTCTACCCACGACATGACGAACCTCACCGGCGGCTCGGAGTCCTTCCACCACTGCCACTTTATCTTCTTCGTGATGTAGACGTCGAATATCAGCGGCACCACTATCAGCCCCCACCAGCTCTTCACCCAGAGGAGGAACAGCAGGTAGAGCGCCGTCACCGCGGCGAACTTAATCCACTGGCGGCGCATGTCTTTCTTTCTTTCTTGTGCCATGGTCTGTGCGTGTTAGGGCGTTGTCAGAATTTGAACATGTCGCTGATGGTCAGCAGGCCGCTGTGCTCCCGCGTGTATTCGGCGGCCAGCACAGCGCCCAGGGCGAAGCCCTTGCGCGAGTGGGCGTCGTGGGTGATGGTTATGCTGTCGGCCTCGCTGTCGTAGGCCACGGTGTGGATGCCCGGCACCTCGCCGCGCCTCACGCTGTCGACGGCCAGCTCGTCGGCGCCGCACCGCGCGTTGCCGCTCACCGTGCCGTCGGCGGCGGTCATCGTTCCGCGCACCCACTGCCGCTTGCGGTCCAGGCGGTCCACAATCTCCTCGGCCAGCGTTATGGCCGTGCCGCTGGGCGCGTCGAGCTTGTGGATGTGGTGGGTCTCCTCCATGCGCACGTCATACTGCGGGAACTGGTTCATTATCGAGGCCAGATAGCGGTTGACGGCCGAGAAGATGGCCACGCCGATGGAGAAGTTCGACGCCCAGAAGAGCGTCTGGCCGCCCTCGGCGCACATCCGCTCCACGTCGGCCTTGTGGTCCTTCAGCCAGCCGGTGGAGCCGCTCACCACCTTCACACCCTTGGCGAAGGCCTTCAGGTAGTTGCCGTAGGCGGCGGTGGGGTTGGTGAATTCTATGGCCACGTCGGCCGACGCGAACTCCGGCGAGTCGAAGTCCTGCTGGTTGTCAACGTCGATGATGCTTACGATCTCATGGCCGCGGTCCAGGGCTATCTGCTCTATCATCCTGCCCATCTTGCCGTAGCCGATTAATGCTATTTTCATATTCAATTGATATTAAACGTTGCAAAGTTAGCGATTTTTGCCCATACTACGCTGGTTTTCAGCCAAAAATCGTGCCCCTTGCGGCCGCGCCGCGCCAATGCGGCGGGCGGCGGGCGGCAGGGCGGGGAGCCTCCGCAGGGGTTAATGAAAGTTTGCAAAGGTTAAAATTCAGGTCTCCGCCCCCTCTGAATTTCCGCGTATTTGAAAATAAAAATCCTCAGGCCGCAAATTCGCGCGGCATGAGTGTGCAGTTGTTAACTTATTGGTCTTATATGACTTATAAGCCTTATAAGGCCAACTGTGCAATAAAATCAGCCCCCAAAACAGCCCGAAATGGCCCAAAAACGCCCCATTTCATCGGCCGGAAAGGCCTTTCCGGCCCTGCGATATGGCCTGTATCGCGACGCAATATGGCCCATATCGCGTTCCGATATGGGCCATATTGCAGAACAGGGCGGTTTTTCCGGCAGGATTTCGGGGCTAAAGCCGCTCCGGATTTTCTATTTCGGCGGAAAATAAAGTGTTAATTTTCGGGAGCCGGAAGTCAGTAGACGGAAGACAGGATGAATTAAGAATGAAGAGTTAAGAATGAAGAACGGAAAATCAAGAAAAGCGGGCGCATAAGGCGTTTTTCTTGATTCTCAATTCTTAAGTAGCTGTTCAAAATTAACCGATATAATAACTTTGTAGATATTCTCTTTATCTTTGCTGCCATCTTGTGCGCTCTTCCGGGCTGCATGCCAAAGTCTCATCGGTCGCGTAGCCCGCTACGCTTCCTCTTCGTACTTTGGCATGCATCTCCGAAATAGCACACAATTTGATGGCAATTAATTTTGAACACCTACTTAACTCTTCATTTCCCTCACTCCGCGTCCATCACTGCGAGGCTGTTGGGCAGCCACACCTCCATGCGCCCGGGGCCGCGGTGGCACCACGAGTAGTAGGGGGTGAGCGTCACGCTGGCGGCCTTTGCCTGCAGGCGTCCGTCCGGGGCGCAGCTCAGCACGGTGCCGCCGGCCGTCAGCTTCTTCACGCCTCCGGCCAGCGCTGGGTCGTCGCTGATGGTGAACTGCGGCTTGGCGTCGAGCACGAAGCGCATCACGTCGAAGCTGTTGTCGGCCCACTCGGCGCAGTAGACCAGCGGCCCGCGCTGCACGGCCACGCGCCCCCGGTCGGCCTTGACGCGGCTGTCGGCCTTCACCGTGCGCGGGGTCATGTCGAGGTGCAGGCGCACCACGTCGCCTTTCTTCCACTCACGGCTTATGGCGGCGTAGCCCTTGTGGAGCTGCGGGTTTACTTTCTGGCCGTTGACGGTTATCCACCAGCTCTGCTCCAGGCTGTCGGCGTAGGCGTAGAGTCCCCCCGGCGTCACCTCGCCGCGCACCCATCCAGGCACGCGCACCATCATGGTGAACCGCTTCGGGCCGCTCTTGCCGACGGTCAGCGACACGTCGCCCTGCCAGGGGTAGTCCGTCTGCTGCGTCAGCTCCACGTCCTTGCCGCCCACGCTCAGCGTGGCCGTGCTGCCGGCGAAGAGGTTGACGTAGAGGCTGTCGGCTCTGACGGCGTAGACATAGCCCGGCATCGAGGGTATGAAGCGGCAGAGGTTGCTGGGGCAGCAGGCGCAGCCGAACCACGGCTGGCGCTCCATCGAGCCGTCGTGGTTGAAGCCGTAGTGGCCGTCGGCGGCCAGCGGGTTGGGATAGAAGAACTTGCCGCCGTCGGCGCTCATGCCGCTTATCACGCCGTTGTAGAGCGTGCGCTCCAGGCAGTCGATGTATTTGGCGTCGCCGTGCAGCAGGAACATGCGCTGGTTGAGATAGACCATGGAGATGGCGGCGCACGTCTCGTTGTAGGCCGTGAGGTTGGGCAGCTCGTAGTTGGCGCCGAAGGCCTCGCCCGCGTGCAGCGCGCCCACGCCCCCGGTGAGGTACATCTTCTTCTCTACGATGTTGCGCCAGATGGCGTCTATGGCCCGGATGTAGGCCGAGTCGCCCGTGAGCGCGGCCACGTCGGCCATGCCCGCGTACATATACCCGGCCCTGACGGCGTGGCCCACGGCCTCTTTCTGCTCGGTGACGGGGCGGCGGCTCTGGCTGTAGTCGCGGCGCACCTTGGTCTTGCCGCGCCAGTCGAGGAAGAACTTGGCCTCGTCAAGGTATTTCTTCTCGCCCGTGAGCACGTAGAGCCGGGCCAGCGCCATCTCGGCAATCTGGTGCCCCGGCACCACGCGGGCCTGCCCCTCGGCGGGCCCCACCTCGCGCACCACGCAGTCGGCGTACTTCATGGCGATGTCGAGGAACTTGCGCGAGCCGGTGGCCTGGTAGTGGGCGCAGGCCGCGTCGACCATGTGGCCCAGGTTGTAAAGCTCGTGGCTGAGCGTCTCCTCCTGCTCCCAGCGCTTCATGCCGGCCCACTTGTGGGGCTTCTTCGGGTTGATGGTGCGGGCGGTGTAGAGGTAGCCGTCGGGTTCCTGGGCGGCGGCCACGATGTCGAGCACGCTGTCGATGTAGGCCTCCAGCCGCTTGTCGGGGAACGTCTGGAGCACGTAGCTGGCGCCCTCGATGGTCTTGTAGACGTCGGTGTCGTCGAAGGAGTAGCCCATGAACGAGCTGACGTCATACTTGTCCGACGGGTGGGCGGCCTTGACGAAGTTCTCGTAGCGCCCCTCGCTCTCGCACTTGCTGAAGGCCAGAGGTATGGTCACGTCGCGCGCGGCCTTGATGCGGTCGCCCCAGAAGGTGCCCGCCCCGACCTTCACCGCCGTGAACGGCACCTGCGTTATCGGGTAGCCGTCGGCAGCGGCCTGCTTCTTCGCGCCGGCGGAGCACACGATGAGGGCTGCCAGCGCTGCTGTGGTGAATGTTCTTTTCATGCTTTATGGTTTTTTGTTTTTGGTATTCGGTTGAGCCATTGACACTGTTGGCGGATGTAAAGTTAGTGCTTTTATGTGTTTGCCGCACACCTGTTTAAGGTATTTTAGCGTTTGTTTGTGTTTTGGCGGGTGTTTTTAATATTTAATGTATGGTCTGCATCGGGCATTGCCGGGCCGGTTTTACAGATAAAAACACTATCTTTGCAGAACCAAAAAGGCGGGCGGAATACGTCCGGCAGCAGGAATAAAAAACAGAAAACATATGTCACACAGACGCAGAAAAGGCATGGCGGCGGCCATAGTGGCGCCGCTGCAGCAGTTCATGGGCCGCGAGCGGTCGGCCGGAGTGGTGCTCGCCGTGAGCGTGGCGGTGGCCATGCTGGCCGCCAACTCGCCGTGGGCCGGGCAGTGGTTCGCCCTGTTTGAGCACAAGGCGGGCATCATTGTCAACGGCGAGCCGCTGCTTTACTACTCCCTGCACCACTGGATCAACGACGGGCTGATGTCTATGTTCTTCTTCGTGGTTGGCCTGGAGCTGAAGCGCGAGTTCATCGGCGGCGAGCTGGCCGACCCGCGCAACACCCTGCTGCCCATCGGGGCGGCGGTGGCGGGCATGGCCGTGCCGGCGCTCATCTATGCCGCGCTCAACGCCGGAAGCCCCTCGGCGGGCGGCTGGGGAGTGCCCATGGCCACCGACATTGCCTTCTCGCTGGCCGTGGTTTACGCCCTGGGCGACCGCGTGCCGGCGGCGGCCAAGGTGTTTCTCACCACGCTCGCCATCGTCGACGACCTCGGGGCGGTGGTCGTCATAGCCCTCTTCTACACGTCGGAAATATCGGTGGCCAACATCGCGGCTGGGGTGGCGGTGCTCGGAGTGATGCTGGCCGCCAACAAGGCGGGCGTCAAGAACGTGGTGTTCTATGCCGTGCTGGGCATCGGCGGCGTGTGGACGGCGTTCCTCATGTCGGGCATCCACGCCACGATAGCAGCAGTGCTGGCCGCCTTCGTCATCCCCGCCGACGCGCGGATTGCCGAGGGCGACTATCTGCGGAGGGCCTCGCGCCACCTCGGCCGCTTCGCCGCCATGAGGCCCAACGGCGTGTCCACGCTCGACGAGCGGCAGGTGGAGGTGATTGCCGACATGATGGACGACACGCGCCGGGCCATCCCGCCGTCGCAGCGTCTGGAGCACGCCATGCACCCGCTGGTGTCGTTTGTCATCATGCCCGTGTTTGCCCTGGCCAACGCCGGGGTGTCGTTCGCGGGGCTTGACGCCTCGTCGCTCTTCTCGACGGCGGTGGCGCCGGGCGTGGCCCTGGGCCTGCTGGCGGGCAAGCCGCTGGGCATCGCCCTGGCCGTGCTGCTGCTGTCGCGCCTCGGCGTGGCCCGTCTGCCGGCGCAGCTCACCGTGCGCCGCGTGGTGGGGCTGGGCTTCCTGGCCTCCATAGGCTTCACGATGTCGATGTTCATAGCCACGCTGGCCTTCGACGGCGGCCTCATGCTGCTGCAGGCCAAGATAGGCATCTTCGCCGCGTCGATAGCCGGCGGGGCCATAGGCTACGCCCTGCTGCGCGCCTGATGAGGGCTTTCTTTAGTTCCGGAAGACGGAAGAAGTGGGGAGAACGGCGCCTTGCGGCTCCGCTCTCCCCACTTCTTTATATAGCTCTGCGGCCTGTCTCTATACAGCTCTGCGGCCGGGCCGCGCCCCGTGTCAGCGCGCGGCGAAGTACAGCCCGTCGCCCATGGCCATGCGGAGCGAGCTGACTCCGCGCTCGTCGAGCGTGAGGTCCTTCTTCCCGCCGTCGGGGAGCGTGGCCTGGATGGTGCCGTCGTCGTTGAAGCGGAACAGCTCGCGCTCCTGCCCCTCGGCCTCCATGGACCAGCTCTTGAGCTTCTTGTCGTAGGTGAAGAGCACCTTCTCGCCGGTGGGCTTGGTCACCTCGTAGCCGTCCTTGAGCGTCTTCACGGCATACTGGCGGCCGTCGGTGCCCCACACGTTCTCCACGGTGCCCACCTTGGCCACGGGGTTCGTGCCGCTCCAGAACTCCACGGTGTTGAGCACCAGCAGGTCCACCGCGCCGCAGACGACGTAGGCCGGCGATATGAGGATGAACACAATCTCGTTCACAAACTTGTTGCTCAGGCCCTTGTTCCAGTCGAGCACCTTGTTGAACAGGCCGAATGAGCCTATGCACGAGCTGAGCGTCAGGGCGGCGGCCAGCAGGCAGGCCGTTGTCTTCAGTTTCATTTTCTTCATCTTTATCATGGTTTTGGTGTTGTCGGCAAGGTGTGCAAATATACTAATTTTCTTCAGCCGGTGCAAGCGCGGCGGAGCTTTTCTGCCCCGCAGGGGGCAAAATGTGGCTCCGGGCGCCCCCGCGGCGGCCTCTGCGGGCGCTCTTTTTTTGCGCACGATAAGCATGATTTCAGGCCGGATGGACACATTTTCGGACATGATGCGCAACTTTTCCAGGCGGCGGCCGGCGCGTATTCCATATTTTTTCCTTATCTTTGTCCATTATTGCTGCGGCCCCGCGCCGCGGCCTGTCGTGATGTTTCACTCAATTACTAACTAATTATATTCATTATGAAACGAAACAGATTAAAGTCATTTTCGGCCGCGCTGGCTCTGGCGCTGCTTCTGCCCGGAGGCGCGGCGGCCCAGCAGCAGGGCGGCGCCAAGTGGTATTTCGGCCTGGGCGGCGGCTACCACTCGTCGCACATGAGCTTCTCCGACCTCAACGAGGACATCTTCCCCGAGAGCAAGAACCGCGGCAGCGGCGTGTTCTCCGTGTTCGCCCAGGGCGAGTTCGGCAGCCAGGGCAACTTCGCCGTGCGCCCGCAGCTGTCGTTCCTCACGCGCGGCGGCAAGCTCACCGACATTGCCAACGTTGAGGGATTCTATCAGGACAACGGCCTCGACGAGGTGTTCTACTCGCTGCGCTCGCGCTACATCGACATCCGCGTGCCCCTGATATGGCAGTTCGGGCGGGCCGCCTCCACCGTGCGCCCCTACGTGTTCGCCGCCCCGGTGCTGGGCTTCGCCACGGCGGGCGACATCATGCTGATTGCCGAGGGCACCGGGGGCGACGTGTCTGGCTACAGGACGGAGCTGTCCGACGCCAACATGGCGTCGACCTACTTCGCCGCCCAGGTGGGCGCGGGAGTGAAGTTCGCCATTCCCGTGGCCGGCGACCGCTGCTGGCTCGGCATCGAGGCCAGCTACGAGCTGGGCTTCACCGACACCTACGGCAGCAAGGAGAAAGACCGCGAGGCCAACGACCTGGCGCAGCTCTTCGGCAGCAGCTACAGCATCGACGGCACGCGCAAGCTGAGCGGATTCGAGGTGCAGGCGGTGCTCGCCGTGCCCTTCAGCATCTTCAAGAAGAAGGCGCAGCCCGCGCCCGACCCCGAGCCGCAGCCCGTAGTGGCCGCTACCGAGCCTGAGCCGCAGCCCGCGCCGGAGAAGCCCTGCTACACGCTCGACGAGATAATCGACCTCATGGCGAAGAACCAGAGCATTGAGGGCAAGACCATCTGCGCCGTGGACGCCATCACATTCGACTTCTCGAAGAGCACCATCCGCCCCGAGTCGCACGGCTATCTGGACAAGCTGGCCACCACGCTCATACGCTCCAACAGGCGCGTGGAGGTGAAAGGCCACACCGACAACGTCGGCTCGGCCGACTTCAACATGAATCTCTCGCGCGAGCGCGCCGAGGCCGTGGTGGAGTATCTCGTGAAGAAGGGCGTGGACCGCAACAAGCTGACCTACAGCTACTACGGGATGTCGCGCCCGCTCTCGACCAACGACACCGAGGAGGGACGCGCCATGAACCGCCGCGTGGAGTTCACCATTCTCAACAATTTCTAACCTTTAAACCGACACAGTTATGAGACGCAACATATTATCAATGGCCGCGCTGGCAGTGGCGGCCGCGTTCACACTCACATCGTGCCTCAGCGACGGCGACGACACCATTGTGCTCGAGGACGGCAACACCACGGGCATTCCCGGCGACGACCAGGCCGGGCCAAACCCAACGATAGACAACCAGACAACAACCATACCGAACATCACCACAACCCTTGAGGGCGACGGCTCCACGGCCATCGCGCGCATCGACATGACGGGCGTGCAGGAGGGCGGCGGCTACGACTGGCTGCGCCTCGTGGGCACAGGCCAGGGCGGCCAGAACGTGTGGGTCGAGGTGGACGGCAAGCCCAAGGGCATTGCCGTGGTCAACAACGCCGACAACGAGGGCAGCCAGACCATGCCGAAGATTGACCTCGTGTTCTGCGTCGACAACTCCGGGAGCATGTCGGAGGAGGCCGACGCCATAGCCCGCGACATTGTGAACTGGGCAAACTTGCTGCAGAACTCCAGCCTCGACATACGCTTCGGCTGCGTGGGATACTCGATGTGGGGCGAGATAAGCGGAGCCATCAACATGACCGACGCCAACACGCTGAGCGACTATCTCAACCGCACAACCGGCACAAGCCGCACCGTGGGGTTCGCCGGCGCTGACGCCGACGAGCTTGAGGCTGCCGCCAACTCGCTGGGAAGCACGGGCGACGAGTGCGGCGGGCAGGCCATAGCCTACGCCAACGACAACATGGACTTCCGCACCGGGGCAAACAGGATATACGTCAACTTCACCGACGAGCCTAATTACCCCGACCGCAACGACCGCTGGAGCACCGAGTTCTTCAAGAGCCAGACCAACTGGAGCGCGGCCCAGGGCACGGTGCACACCGTGTTCAGCGGCAGCAAGAGCATAAGCCACAACGTGGGAACGAGCGAGCAGCCGTGGCGCATCTCTGAGTACACCGGAGGCACAGTGCTCTATGCCGACGCCGACTTCAGCAACGTCACGCTGGCCAGCCTGCCCGTCACCGGAGCCATGCAGAACTCCTACATCATACGCTTCACCAACATCGGCGAGTTCCTCGACGGGCAGCCGCACCTCGTGAAGATAACCATCCTCTCGCCCGACGGCAAGACAAAGGCCGAGCGCACGTTCTACGTCACCTTCGGAACGGTGTGATGACGGCGTGAGTCCGCCTCGGCGGAAATTGAGAATGAAGGGTTAAGAGTTAGGAATTAAGAATTAAGAAATTCACTCGCTGCGGCTGTTTTTCTTAATTTCTTAATTCCTGATTCTTTATTCTTACGCGAGTTCGGGATAAGGATTCTCGTTTGTCTGGAAAGAAAAGCAAGTCTCCGGCCTGCTGTCTGCCACGTGTGGAGACGCAAAATTTTGCGTCTCGGAGTGGCGATGCCATAAAAATGGATGCAAATGCCAATGTCAGACGCAAAATTTTGCGTCTCCGCATGAGAACTACCACTGCTTAATCACAATGCTTGCTTATCCCGAACCCGCGTATTCTTGATTTCCACAAAACTATTGTCCGCCTCCCGTCTACGGTCTCCCGTCTCATTGAATTTAACACTTCAGAAAGTGATGAAATAGAGTTTGAAAGGCGGTTTTTGACCTCTTTTTTTGCGAAAGGCAGCCCCCGGTTTTGCGATATAGGCCATATTGGAGGGTGATATAGGCCATATCGCAGCGCAATATGGGCCATATTGGAATGCGGTATGGGTCATATCGCAGGGCGGAAAGGCCGTTCTTGGCCGGTGAAACGGGGCGTTTTGGGGCTGTTTTGGGCTGTCTCGGGGGCTTGTTTCATTGCACAATAGGTCTTATAAGGCTTATAAGTCCTATAAGACCAATAAGTTGGCAACTGCACACTCATGCCGCGCGTATTCGCGGCCAAATGGCTATTGTTTTCAAATTCGCGGAAATTCAGGGGGCGGAAAGGCCGGATTTTTAACTGTTGTGAATTTGGGTTAACCCTGAGAAAGGCGCAAAAAGAGAGCGCGCCGGCCGGATTTCTCCGGGCGGCGCGCCCTGTTGTCATTGGCGCCGCGGCTGGCGGCGCGTCAGGTTGTCAGTGTCATTTCGTGAACTTCAGGGCCACGTTCTTGCCGTCAACGGTGATGAGGGCAACGTAGACGCCCTGCCTCAGTGCGCTGATGTCGGCGCGGCTCACGTTCTTGTAAGAGGCTACCAGGCCTCCGCCAACGTTGTAGATCATCATGGCCGATGCCACGCCGTCAACGCTGATCTCGCTCGCGCTGATGGAAACCTTGCCGTCGGCAACGTCCTGTGCAACCTCGCTCACGCCCACAGTCTCAAGGTCAACGTAGATGGTGTCTGAGTTCACCTTGCCGTAGTGGTACTGGCTCTGAACGTAGATGTGCTCGGCCGACCAGCGGAATGTCAGCGTGTACTCGGTGGGCTGTCCGTCCTCCTCGTTGTTCTCGGCGGCGCGCATTCCCAGCTCGGTGATGAACACGTTGTAGCGCTCGAAGCGCAGTGCCGGGTCGAGGTTCTCGGGAGCGTCCCAGGCCACGGTCACGAGGTTGGAGCCGTTGTTGTTCTCATACTTGACGAAGTGCAGGTTGGTGACTGTCGGCAGCTTCACGAACGGAGTGATGCTGATGCAGTTAGACACGTTGTAGGTGGTGCTGTCGCCCAGCTCGTCCTTGATGACGGTCTGCACCATGTAGTCATAGAGTCCGTTGGGCAGGTTCTTGTCAACGAAGGTGAAGCGGCCTGTCTCCGGGTTGAGCGCGCCGTCGGTGTTCTGGCTGATGGTGTTGACCAGCTTGCCCTGGCGGTAGACGTTGTAGTAGACGTCGCCGAACGACGGGATGTTGGGAGCCACGAACGAAAGCTCGTAGGTGTTGATGTCGCCCTCAACCTTCTCTGCCTTCAGGTCTGTGGGAGCGTAGGTGGCGCTGTACTGTGTGTAGTAGTCCACATTGCTTGTGGGCTTCTCGTGGAACGTCTTGTCTTCCTTGTCATATTCCCATGAGATCTCGCGCACGATGTTCGGGTTGCCGTCTATGCATACGTAGGTGAGGCGCTTGGTGGGCGTGTCCTCGTAGGTCTCGCCGGTGTACTTGCGCTTGTATGTGACGGTCTCCACGAGCGAGTCGTTGCGGTATGTGTTCTCGGTGAACTCCTGGATCTGGCTCTCGTCGGCGTTGTACTTGGTGGAGCTGATGCAGTTGAAGTCCTCGTCGTAGGCGTTCTTTATCACGCACTTGTAGGAGTCGTAGGCGCCGTCTCCCTTGACTGTCTGCGGCTTGTTGAAGGCCACGAAGTCTGAGTAAGCCTTGCTCTCTATGGCATAGTCCTCGCCGCCGTGTGTGCCGTAGGTGTCGGGGTTCATCCTTGCCTCGTAGACAAGCTGGCCGGCGTCGTCATACTGATACATGGTGTAGCTGCCGGTAGAGGCGTTGATCTCCTTCGAGAGGCGGCCCTGCTCGTCATACTCGTAGTTGATGGTGTCGCCGGTGGCCTTGAAGGCGTAGTCCTCGCCGCTGTACTGGCCCCACTGCTCCTGGTGAGTGCTTATCAGGCGGTGGTTCTCGTCGTAGTCGTACTTGATGTACTTCTCAATCTCCCAGTTGTCGGAAACGCCGCCCGCGTCGGTGAAGAGGCGTCCGTAGACAGCCTCGCGCACAAGGTTGTTGTAGCTGTCGTAGTAGAAGTAGGTGCGCTTTGAGGCCACGTCAGAGGGCACGTCGCCCATGGCTGTGCCCCAGATCTCGTTGTAGGCAACGCGCAGGCCGGTGTCTTCCTCCTCGTCGCCGCCGGTGGTAGAGCCGGCTGTGGCGGTCGATTTGGTGAACGTGAGACCGGCCACTCTCGACCTGACTGTCATGCGCACTTCCTTCAGCTCGCTGCCGTCGGGCAGGAAAGACATCACGTAGCCGGAGCCGTAGGCGAAGTAGAGGCGCTCGCCGTTGAATGCCATCGTGTGCGACATAATCTCAGACTTGCTGCTGTAGCTCTTGAGGTCGGCCTTCTTTGTGGCCGTCATGGCGCTCAGGTCGAGTGTGTAGAGCGACATGGCGTTGGTGTAGGAGAAGCTTGCGCCTGATGCGATGTTCTGCACGCCGTAGGCGTTGCCGTCGGCGTCGAAGGTGATGCCGTAGAGCTTGACGCCCTCTATTGTGCCGCTGAGTGTGAGCGCGCCGTCGGTCAGGCTGACGGTGTAGACCTCGGTGTTGTCGCCGTTAGGACGCACGGCGTAGAGCTTGCCGTTGGCAGCGTCGTATGCCATGTCCATGACGCCGGCCACAACGTCGGTACTGCTGAGGGTGGCGATCTTCTTGGCCTCGTCGCCGTTGAAGTTGTAAGAGTAGAGGTAGTATTCCGGATAGTCGGCTCCGTCTGCCTCAACGTAGGCATAGTAGGTGTCGCCTACCGACGCGCCTGCAATGGTGTAGTAGTCGATATCGGTTGAAGAAATCTCTACGCCGGGTATCATGCAGAACTCGCCCTGGAGCGTGGTCTCGCCCGCAAGGTCGACTGCGAACACACGTCCGTCGTTGCCCTCAAGATAAGATCCCGGTGAAGACAAGGTTGCGAAGTAGCCCACTGTAGACACTTCCACAGGCTCCTCGTCGCCGCTTCCGCTGAGGTCGGCCTTGTCGGCTGTAGACATTGTGAATGTCAGTCCGGACAAACCAGAAAGAGGCAGGTCGCCATCAACAGCCTGTATGTCTCCTTCATCGGGATTGATTGTGAACAACTTCTTGCCGGTCAAGAAATACAACTTGCCATCGCTTTCATTAAAGGCCATTGTATGGGCACTGGCCGTTCCATTGAACGAACCTATCTCACGAAGCATCGTTGCCTGCTTTGCAGTCATATCAACACTGTAAAGCTCAACATTTGTAACGTAAGTCTCTGCGTTGTCTCCTGTGCGCTCAACGCTCACGCCATAGATTTTGCCATTGGCATCGGCTGCAATAGCAGACAGAGCCACATTCTGCAGTGTGCAGTAGTCTGTAACCGAGCCGTCGGTAATGTTGAGAGTGGAGACAATCGTGTTGGTTGAACTTACTTCGCCATCGTAATTTGAAACGTTACGAATGAAATAGACCTGCTTTGTTACCGGGTCATAAGTCATGTCCAAAACACTGTAAGTCGGCCCTGCCTGCTGGAGCTTTGTCAGCGTTCCGCTCTCAAAGTTTACCGAAGCCCAATAGGAGTCTGAGTAGTCGGGCTTGATTAACGCATAATAAGAGTTCTCAACTGTTGTTCCGGCTCCGTAGTAACTGTCCTCCATGTACATGTCAGAGGTCGGAATCTTGCAAAATTCGCTTGATTTTTTTGACACATCAGCGAGATCAAAAGAGAGAATACGTCCCTCATAGCCGTCAACAGCACTGCTGAGGCCTGTCATGCCCACGTAGAAAGTTTGGGCTGAGACGTTCGTCGCGACGGCTATCGCCAGCGCGGTGAACAATGAATGAAGTAATCTTTTCACCATAAAATATATTGTTTTAAAATTAAACTTGGCACGACAAAAATAACAAAAAACCATATATTTAGCGAAAAATTACCAACAAAATATAAAAGGCGGGGTGCAATAATTGATTTATGTCAATTATTTTGGGCGATGGAAACGCGAGTTCTGGATAAGGATTTTCGATTGTCCGACAAGAAAAGCAAGCCTCCGGCCTGCTGCCTGTCACGTGTAGAGACGCAAAATTTTGCGTCTGGGAGGGGCAATGCCTTAAAAAAATGGATGCAAATGACAATGCCAGACGCAAAATTTTGCGTCTCTACATGAGAACTCCCACTGCTAAATCTCAATGCTTGCTTATCCCGAACTCGCGTAGCGGGATAAAAATGATGGTGCCCCCGGCTGGTCGCGGTGGGGGCTGAAAGCGCAAAAAGCGGGGAGCGCGGCGCCGCAGGCTGTCGCTCTGCGGGGCGTGTCGCGCTCCCCGTGATAGTGTTGCGGGCGGTGCCGCGCCTACTTCAGGTTGTCCTCTATGAGGTTCTCGCCGGTCATGTCGGCGGGCTGCTCCAGACCCATGATGTGCAGTATGGAGGGCGCCACGTCGGCCAGTCGTCCGTTCTTTACCGTCGCGCTGTTGTTGTCGGTCACGTAGATGAACGGCACGGGGTTGAGCGAGTGGGCCGTGTTGGGCGTGCCGTCGGCGTTGACGGCGTTGTCGGCGTTGCCGTGGTCGGCAATGATTATTGCCTCGTAGCCGTTGGCCTTGGCGGCCTCGATGACTTCGCGCACGCAGTTGTCAACGGCCCAGACGGCCTTGGCTATGGCGTTGTAGACGCCGGTGTGGCCCACCATGTCGCCGTTGGCGAAGTTCACCACGATGAAGTCGTACTCCTGAGTGTTGATTGCTCCCACGAGCTTGTCCTTCACCTCGTATGCGCTCATCTCCGGTTTCAGGTCATACGTGGCCACCTTTGGCGACGGCACGAGTATGCGGTCCTCGCCCTCGAAGGGTGCCTCGCGGCCTCCGTTGAAGAAGAACGTCACGTGGGCGTACTTCTCCGTCTCAGCCGTGTGCAGCTGCCGCTTGCCCTGCTTGCTGAGGTATTCGCCCAGCGTGTCCTCCACGTTCTCCTTGGGGAAGAGCACGCTTACGCCGGTGAATGATGCGTCGTAGGGCGTCATGCAGTAGTACTGCAGGCCGGGGATGGTGTGCATTCCCTCCTCGGGCATGTCCTGCTGGGTGAGCACCTGGGTCAGCTCCTTTGCGCGGTCGTTGCGGAAGTTGAAGAATATCACCACGTCGCCCTCCTGGATGGTGCCGTCGACGGTGGAGTTGCAGATGGGCTTGACGAACTCGTCGGTCACGCCCTCGGCGTAGCTCTCCTCCATGGCCTTCACCATGTCGGCGGCCTGGCGGCCCTTGCCGGCGGTGAGCAGGTCGTAAGCCTCTTTTACGCGGGCCCAGCGTTTGTCGCGGTCCATGGCGTAGAAGCGGCCCACGATGCTCGCGATGTGGGCGCCGTTGGCCCGGCAGTGCTCCCCGAGGTCGCGTATGAAGCCCGCGCCGCTCTTGGGGTCGGTGTCGCGTCCGTCCATGAAGCAGTGCACGTAGGTCTGCTCCAGACCGTATTCATTGGCAATCTCGATGAGCTTGTAGAGGTGGTCGAGCGACGAGTGCACGCCGCCGTTGCTCGTCAGGCCCATCAGGTGGAGCTTCTTGCCCTGCTCCTTGGCGTAGGTGTAGGCGCTGACGATGCCGGGGTTCTTCATTATCGAGCCGTCCTTGCAGGCGCGGTTGATCTTCACGAGGTCCTGGTAGACGATGCGGCCCGCGCCGATGTTGAGGTGGCCCACCTCAGAGTTGCCCATCTGGCCGTCGGGCAGGCCCACGTCCTCGCCCGAAGCCTGGAGCTGCGAGTGCGCGCTCACGGCGTTGAGATAGTCGAGATAGGGAGTGGGGGTGTTGTAGATCACGTCGCCCTCGCCGTGTTTGCCGATGCCCCATCCGTCGAGGATCATCAGCAGTGCTTTCTTTGCCATGTTCTGTTACCTTAATTAATTGATTCAATCTTTTGGCCGCAAAGTTACAACATTCGCTCCACACGGCCAAACGAGAAGATATAAAAGCGGTTAACGCGGGGTCGCTTGCGATTCACACGCCGCCCGCCACGCCGTCCCGGCTCACTTGAGCGTGCATATCACCAGCAGCGGGTTGTCGCTCTCGCTGAAGCTGCCGGCCAGCTCCAGAGCGCGCCCGGAAAAGCGCCCGCGCAGCTCGGGGTGCTCGGCTACAATATGCTCCGCCGACGTGAACAGCGACGGCGGCACCACGAGGCACACCTTGTCGTCGGTGCCGCTTACGGGAACATAGTCGCACGACGCCCCAAAGGCCACGCTGTACGGCCAGCCCGGATGTGATGACGTGAAGAATGTCCGCCCGGTCTTGGTGTCGAACATCGCCAGGTTCTTGAGGTTTGAAGAGAACATGACGTAGCGCCGCCCCGCCTTCACCTTTGTTATGGCGTATATGCGGCGCCTCCTTATAGCGCCGGAATACAGCTCCTGGCACTCAAAGCGCTTCTTCATCTCGCTCTCGGGAAAGGCGTACTTGCCGAGGTCAATGCTGTAGCGCGCCACAGCCCCGCCGCCCGACAGCTCGTAGATGTTGCTGTCGAAGTAGCGGGTGAAGAACAAGCGTCCGCCGCAGTCGTAGAGCCGGCTGTCGCCGCCGAGCGAGCAGAACGGCGCCCGCTCCGCGTCGAGCCTCAGCAGGTCGCGCCGCTCGCCGGTCGTTTTGTTGACGGACATCAGTGAGTAGTCGGCCTGCTTCATGTTGGCGAACGTCTCGCGGCGCAGGTAGTAGTGGGTGCTGTCGCAGCAGATGTTGGTGAACGTTCCGTCAAGCTCGTCCTTGTGCTTGAACTTTCCGCCGAGAGTGTAGTGCATTATCCCTTGGGGATAGACGAGCAGCAGCAGCTCGCGGCGGTGCCTGTCCACAGCCACGTCCACAAGGTCGACGTACTCGCCCCGCCCGTGGCCGATGTCGGCGATGGTGCCCCGGTGGCGGCCGTCAAGCCCGAAGAGCAACACCTTCTTCTGCCGCCTGTCCATTATGTAGAGCGTTGAGTCGGCCATCAGCACCTTGTTGATGGAGTTTATCGCGCAGTCGGGCGCTGACTCCAGCCTCACCTCGCGCATCGACGAGAACAGCGTGGTGTCGGCTATCTTCTCCCGCTCGCTGTCAAGGCTTATGGCCGTCGGGGCCACCACTGCCGCAGGCTCCGCGCACGACAGCAACGACAAAGCCACAAAAAACACGTTGAAAGCATTTCTGATCATGACAATGGCACCCTTTCCATTCCTAAATCGTTCACAGAACTTTCACAAGGGATTTTCCCCTCACCCTCACACGACACAATCTCGTAAACATAAAATAGTTCATATAAATAAATTGTGTCACCAACAACCTCGCGTTCATATCCGGCAAACTTGCTTTCCGTGTCTTTATGTTTGTACATGGCTGTTTTTGTCGTGCTTATGTCAATTTGAGTCAAAGCCTCGACATTCTCATATAGCAAGTCTTCTTTCGTGTCTATCTTTGCAAAATAAGAGAGACATACAAAAAATGTTCCCAAAATAGGAATCAAATAAACATATTTTCTCATATTGATGTGCTATTTTGTTCAACTTCATCAGGGAACATAGTAAATGTTCCTGCATGGCACTCAACAACACCCTCCATATAACCATGGCAAGAAACCTCAATTTTATAATAAACAACCACTGTTTCATATTGCTGTGTCACTTCATTGTACTCTTGTCTGGTGACGGGATACGTATCCTCACTCCTGCAAGCCCACTTTTTATTTGGATCGCCAGGCTCGTATTGCGCCAAAGCCTCAACATTTTCCAACAAAACGGAACTTTCAACATAATCTGAATTTTGGCGTAAACCATAACATACAGAAGACAATAGGCCAATGCAAAAAACGCCCAATGTGATTAACTTGTTTTTCCTTTTCATAATAACAACATTTTAATTGGGTTTCCAAAAGTAACAAAATGCCATGAAATGAGATAGATTCAATGAAGGGGAAAAAGAAAATATTTAGAATGTTTAACCTATCGGTTGGCAAAAAGCGTTTAAATTAGCTTAAAGTCGGGCGCTGAGGCGTGCCGCGCATCGCGGATTTGAGTAACTTTGCACGTCCGCACTGCGGCGCGTCGGCCTGCCGTCGGCTGCACTGCGGCGTGGCCTCAGGAATAAGAAAGACAAAACAATGGAGCAAAGAAAACGGAGCAAGGAGGAGTGGGCGCGGCGTTACGCCGCGTTCGTGGTGATACTGTTCGTGATAGCCCTGGGCACGTCGCTGTCCATCAGGGCCAATCTGGGCTCGTCGCCCATATCGGCGCCGCCCTACGTGCTGTCGCTCGTGCCCGGCGTGGGGCTGACGATGGGCCAGCTCACCATACTGATGCACGTGTTCTTCATAGCTGCGCAGGTGGCCCTGCTGCGCCGCGACTTCGAGCGGCGGCAGTGGCTGCAGATAGGCGTGTCGCTGCTCTTCGGCTTCTACACCGACCTGACGATGTGGCTCACGGGCTTCCTCCAGGTGCCGCAGAGCCTGCCGGCGGCCTTGGGCCTGCCCCTGCGCGCCGTAGAGCTGCTGCTGGGCGGCGCGGTGCTGGCCTTCGGCATAGCGATGGAGGTGCGCTGCGACTCGCTCATGCTTGCCGGCGAGGGCTTCCCGCTGGCCATAGCAAAGTTCCTTAAGCGCGACTTCGGCAAGGTGAAGATCTGCACCGACACGCTGCTCGTCGCCATTGGCTCGGCGCTGATGGTGGCCAACTTCGGGCGGTGGGACTGGTCGATGGTGGGGCCGGGCACGCTCGTCTCGATGTTCTACGTGGGCATGATGGTGCGCGTGTTCTCCCCGCGCATGGGCTGGCTCGACCGCCTGCTCATTCCACGGGCCGGCCGCATGGCCGCCGAGGCTGCCGCCGCGCCCGACAGCTGGGGCGGCCACCTCGTGGTGACCATAGCCCGCACCTGCGGCAGCGGGGGCGACGAGGTGGGCCAGCAGGTGGCCCGCCGCCTGGGCTGCGCCTGCTACAACCGCGAGCTGATAGACCTGACGGCGCGGCGCACGGGCCGCACGCCGGAGTTTGTGGAGCGCAACGAGCAGAACATATCCACCCGCCGGCTGTGGGAGATAATCGTCACCGACAGCGGTATACCGCCGTCGGCAAGCCCCTCGGCCGACGATGCCATCTACGTGAGCCAGAGCCGCACCATACGCGGGCTGGCCCGCAGGGAGCCGTGCGTGATAATAGGCCGTCTGGGCAACTGGATTCTGCGCGACGACCCGCACGTGCTCCGCGTGTTCATCACCTCGGGGCGCGATGCCGCGCTGGCCCGCGTGGCCTCCAAGGATCGCCTGGGCCGCGAGGAGGCGCGGCGCAAGATAGACCGCGTGAACACAGGCCGGGCCAACCACTACTGGCACTACACCGGCCGGCAGTGGGCCGACATCGGCGGCTACGACCTGATGATAAACACCGCCCTGACCGGCGTTGACGGCGCGGCGGACATGATCGTGCGGGCGGCGCGGTGCGTGAGGTGAGCGCGGGCGGCTCGGCGGTGCCGGGCTGGGTGAGCGGTCGGGGGGTGTGGACCATTGCCGATAAGCACCCTTTTGGCAAAATGTGGATATTCATTACTGCATAAATACGTGAGTTCGGGATAAGTATGCATTGAGATTAAGCGTTGGAGTTCTCATGTGGAGACGCAAAATTTTGCGTCTGACATTGCCATTTGCATCCATATTTTAATGGCATTGTCCCTCCGAGACGCAAAATTTTGCGTCTCCACACGTGGCAGGCAGCAGGCCGGAGGCTTGCTTTTCTTGCCGGACAAACGAAAATCCTTATCCCGAGCTCGCGTATAAATATAGAATTCAGAAGCGTGTCTTTTCCGGGCCGGAGACGCCCCGGAAAAGGCCGGAAAAACCACCCTGCGGGGCAGACCCGCCCGAAGCGTTTTACAATATAGGCCATTTCGCAGTGCAAAATGGCCTATATTGCACTGCGAAATGGCATATATTGGAGACCAAAACGACCCTATGTTGCAACCCGCTGGCTGTCAGCCGCTTACGCGGACGGGCCGAAACGGCCTCGCGGACGCCCCGCAAGGCGACCAGAAACGCTCCGTGGCACTATGCAAAACCGCATGGATATGCGCCTCGGACTGCATATTTATGCGAGTCCGGGATAAGCAAGCATTGAGACCAAGCAGTGGTAGCTCTCATGTAGAGACGCAAAATTTTGCGTCTGGCATTGTCAGTTGCATCCATTTTTATGGCATTGCCCCCTCCCAGACGCAAAATTTTGCGTCTCCACACGTGGCAGACAGCAGGCCGGAGACTTACATTTTTTTGCCGGGCAAACGAAAATCCTTATTCCGAGCTCGCGTATGTTTATGCGCTTTGCTCCGCCCGCCTGAAGCGGGGAATCCGTCCGCGGGAAACGAAAAACCCGCCCCGTCGGCTGTCAGAGCCGTCGGGGCGGGTGAACGGATAAGTGCGGCTTGCCGCGCGGGGTCAGGCCAGCAGCCGCCTGACGGCCTCGCTGATGGCCTTGCCGTCGGCGCGTCCGGCCAGCTGCTTTGAGGCCACGCCCATCACGCGGCCCATGTCTTTTATGGTCTGCGCACCCGTCTCGGCGATGATGCCGCGCACGGCGGCCTCAATCTCCTCGGCTGTCATGGGCTGCGGCAGGTATGACTTGATGACCTCCACCTGCGCCAGCTCGGCGTCGGCCAGGTCCTGGCGGCCCTGCGAGGCGTAGAGCGCGGCGGAGTCGTCGCCCTGCTTTGCCAGTTTCTGCAGGATTTTCATGGCGTCGGCGTCGGCCAGCGTGTCGTTGGCTCCCGGGGCCGTCTTGGCCTCGATGAACACTTTCTTGATGTTGCGCAGGGCCTCAAGGCGCACCTTGTCCTTGGCCTTCATTGCTGCGATGATGTCTTTGCTGACTTGTTCAAACAGTGTCATGTCTATCTTGTTTTTATGCGAATTTTATCGTTCCCGGCGCGGCGTCGGCTGCGTTGTCGGCCGTGTCGGCCTTCTCGGCGGGGCCGTTGCCGGCCTGTATGTGTATGCTGTCGAGAATCTCGCGCGTGCGCTTGTAGGTGGGCGTCTGCTCCACGGCCGATATGACGTCGTCGTTGTCGAGGTCCTCGGGGCGGAACAGGTAGATGTGGGGGCGGCGCTTGTACTTCATGTTGCCCCCCTCGCTGCCGTAGTAGCGGTTGCGGCGGTCCTGGCGCTCGGCGGCGCGCTCCTGCTCCTCGGCCATGCGGTTGGCCTCCTCCTGGGTGTGCCGCTTGAGGTGCCCGTTCATGCCGTCCACGTTCTCGATGCCGAATCCGGTGGCGAGGATGGTCACCTTGACCTTTTTGCCCAGCTCGGGGTCGATGGCGATGCCCCACTTTATCTCGAAGTCGCTGCTGAACTTGGCCATGAAGTCGTCCACGTCGTTCATCTCCTCCATCATCAGGCCGTCCTGTCCGTCCTTCTCGCCGCAGAAGGAGATGCTGAGCAGGATCTTCTTCGAGTTGAACACGTCGTTGTCGTTGAGCAGTGGCGAGTTCAGGGCGTCGGCGATGGCCTTCTTCACGCGGTCCTCGCCCTCGCCGTAGCCGGTGCTCATGATGGCCACTCCGCCGTCTTTGAGCACGGTCTTCACGTCGTTGAAGTCGAGGTTTATCAGTCCGTGCACGGTGATAATCTCGGCAATGCTGCGGGCGGCCACGCTCAGCGTGTCGTCGGCCTTGGCGAAGGCGTTGAGCACGGTCAGCTCGGGATAGATTTCGCGCAGGCGCTCGTTGTTGATCACGAGCAGGGCGTCAACGTGCTTGGCCATCTCCTCCACGCCGTCGAGGGCCTGGTCTATCTTGCGCGCCCCCTCGAAGCGGAAGGGTATGGTGACTATGCCCACGGTCAGGATGCCCATCTCCTTGCTCACGCGGGCTATCACGGGGGCGGCGCCGGTGCCCGTTCCGCCGCCCATCCCGGCGGTGATGAAGGCCATCTTGGTGCCGTCGCTGAGCATGTTCTTTATGTCGTCGAGGCTCTCCTCGGCGGCCTGGCGGGCGCGCTCGGGCTTGTTTCCTGCCCCGAGGCCCTCGCTGCCGAGCTGCAGGTGCACGGGCACGGGCGAGTCGTTGAGCGCCTGGTTGTCGGTGTTGCAGAGCACGAAGGTCACGTCGTGTATGCCCTCGCGGTACATATGGTTCACGGCGTTGCCTCCGCCTCCGCCCACGCCGATGACCTTTATGATGCTGTGCTCCTTCTCCGGAGCCCCGAAGTCAACGATGCTGTTCGGGTAATTGTTGTCTGCCATATTCTGTATTCTTTTTTGTTTCTCACTGTAGGGCGGCGCGGGCGTCACTCCTCGCCGATGATGGTCTGGCCGAAGTCCTTGACTCGCCGCCAGAACTTGTTGAGCGGGCTGTTCTCCTTCTTGGCCTCGGCCTGGCGCCTCTTCTCCTCTTCCTCCTGCTCGCGCCTGAGCCGCTCCTCCTCTTCCTTGGCCTCGCGCTTGCGGCGCGCCTCCTCCTCGGCCTTCTGCTTCTCGGCCTCGGTGAGCACCACGCCGGTGGGAATCTCGCTGGGCTGGCGCGCCTTGGTGCGCTGCTCGCCGGCGGGCTGCGCCGGCTTGCCTGCGGCGAAGAGGTCGCCGTTGGCGTTCAGCTCGCCCCCGGCGCAGTTGATGTCGCCCTTGGCGAGCAGTCCGAGCACGGTGTTCATCATGCCGTTGCGTGCGGTTATGTCGGGGTGGGTGGAGTGTATGGTGTGGGTCACGAACTTGGCCACGCGCACCTTCTCTATGTGCGTGTGGTTGACGAAGGCCCGCTCGATGTTCTTCATGTTGGCGCCTCCGCCGGTGAGGATTATCCCGCCGAGCAGCTTGTCGTAGTAGTCAGACGGTATCTGGTACCACACGTTCTCGATGATTTCCTCCAGGCGGCCCTCCACAATGTCTATGAACTTGCGGCAGTCGATGCTCCGCTCGGCGTCGATGGGCAGCTTCAGCGTGTTGTCTATCTCGCTGTTGTCGGTGTAGGCGCAGCCGTACTTGAGCTTCATCTTCTCCGCCTCGCCCTCTTCCATCTGCAGCGAGGCGATGTCTTTCGTTATGTTTGCCCCTCCGAGGGGAATCACGGCGAGATGGCGCAGGATGTTCTTGCTGAACACCGACACCGTGGTGGTGTCGGCTCCGATGTCCACCAAGGCGCAGCCCGAGCGCCGCTCGGTCTCGGTGAGCACGCTGTCGGCCAGCGCCAGGGGCGCGAGATACATCTCGGCCACGTTGATTCCCGCCGTCTCGAAGCACTTGTTGAGGTTCTTGTAGAACGTCTTGCGCTCCAGAATGTTGAGGAAGTTGCCCTCAAGACGCGAGCACTGGATGCCCACGGGGTCGAGCTGGTACTGCGAGTCCACGCGGTACTCCTGCGTCACGGCGTCGAGTATCTCCTGGTCCGAGTATTTCATGTTGCGGTTGGCGTCCATCAGCTCGATGACCATGTCCTGCGTCACCTTCGTGTCGGCGGGCAGATCCTTTGAGATCACGTTGTGCTTGCTGCGTATGGACTGGCCGCCCACGCCCACGTAGACCTGCGTTATCTCGGTCTTGAGCTGCGCCGTGAGCTTGCTGACGATGTTGGTGAGGCACAGGGCAGTCTTGTCGATGTTGTACACCACCCCCTTGCGGATGAACGAGGAAGAGTCTTCCTTGACCACCGCGAGAACGTTGATGCTTCCGTCGAGGTTCTTCTTTCCGGCGATGCCCGTCATCTTGGATGACCCGAGCTCTATTGCCACTATAAAATCCTTTGCTGCCATCTTGTTGGTTTATATGCTTTTGTTTCTTTGTTTCACTTCCGTCCGCCCGGGCGCGGGCGCTCCTCACGCTCCGCCGGCGGCGCCGCGCCGCTTGCAGATTATCTGGTTGTCGAACTCCAGGCTGATGTAGGAGTAGCGGTTCCAGCCCACGCGGCTCAGCCCGTACTTGTAGAACTTGGCCAGGCGGTCCAGCTTGCGCCTCACGCCAACGGGCTTTCCGAGGTACACTATGTTGTCGCCCACGCGCGGCACCAGCTCCACCGTGCCGTCGGCCAGCACGTTGAGCTGCACGATCTGGCTGTGCCAGAAGCGGTCGGAGACTATGGTGTTGCCCAGCCGGGTGAGCACCCGCCGCGCGTAGTTGCGGCTGATGGGGCCTGTGGCTATGATTATGTCGCTTACGTACTTGGTGTTCTGCATTATGCCGCCGTTGTTGTCGACGTAGTAGTCGTCGCCGTTGTCGGCCTTGACCCTTATCACCGGCATGCGCTGGCGCAGCTCGATGAACACGCGGCCGCCCCCGGTCTTGTAGCACTGGGCGTCGGCCACGAACGGGCTGCGGCGCAGCGTCTCCTCGATGGCGCGCACGTCAACAGCGGCTATGGGCCTGCCCAGCGGGTAGACGCCCTTGCGCTTGAGCATGCGCTGTATCTCGTCGGCGTTGAGGAAGCCGTCAACCACGTTGTCGGCGATGTCTATCTTCACCTGAGAGCACACCACATCCTTGTCGCCGGGCTTGTTGAACGCGGTGACAGCGAGCAGCAGATAGGCGGCCATGGCCGCGTTGAGTGCCGTCAGTGTGGCTTTTTTCCAGTTGAGCGTCATTGCTTGTCTTGATGGGCTTCGCGTTGTTTATATAAGGTGCGGTGCGCGCGCTGAGGCGCGGGCGGGCTGTCTTCCGGGCGCGCCCTCAGCCCTTCAGTCTCTCCTGCAGGATTTTCGTTATCTGCGGAACGTAGCTGTCGAGGTCGCCGGCGCCGAGCACCACGAGCACCTCGAAGCTGTGGCCGCGCACGAAGTCGGCCACGTCCTCCTTGCGGATCATCTCCTTCTTCACTCCCGGCCGCAGGTTGTCGTATATCAGCCGCGACGTGACGCCCGGTATGGGCTGCTCGCGCGCGGGGTAGATGTCGCAGAGCACGACCTCGTCGAGCAGGCTCAGGCTGTCGGCAAAGTCCTTGTAGAAGTCGCGCGTGCGGGTGTAGAGGTGCGGCTGGAAGATGGCCGTTATGCGCTTGTCTGCGTAGAGCTGCCTTATGCTCTCCGCGCTCTGGCGTATCTCCTTGGGGTGGTGGGCGTAGTCGCTGAGGAACACCAGGCCCGGCGTCTTTATCTTGAAGTCGAAGCGGCGCTCCACTCCGGTGAAGGTGGCCATGCCGTAGCGCAGCTCGTCGGCGGTGCACCCGCACAGCTGAGCCATGGCCATGGCGGCCACTCCGTTCTCGATGTTCACGGGCACGGGCTGCCCCAGGCGCACGTTGTCAACCCGCCCGAGCGGCGACACGAAGTCGAACGTTATCTCGCCTCCGCCGATGCGTATGTTCTCGGCGTGGAAGTCGCCCTCGTCGCGGCTGTACTCGTAGCGGCGCACGTCGGGCTGCAGGCTGTCGCGCATCTCCAGTCCGGTGTGTACTATCAGCGCCCCGCCGGGCTGTATGAGCGTGGTGTACTTGGTGAAGCTCTCGAGGTAGGCCTCTTTCGTGCCGTAGATGTCGAGGTGGTCGGGGTCGGTGGCGGTTATGACGCTTATCCACGGTCTGAGCCAGTGGAACGAGCGGTCGAACTCGTCGGCCTCTATCACCACGTAGTCGCTGTCGCTCAGTATGTAGTTCGTGCCGTAGTTCTTGGCTATTCCGCCGAGGAAGGCGTTGCAGTCGGGGCGGCTCTGGTGCATGATGTGGGCGCACATGGCCGACGTGGTGGTCTTGCCGTGGGTGCCGGCCACGCACAGCCCCTTGTGCGAGCGTGTTATCTCGCCGAGCACCTGGGCGCGCTTCTGCACCTCGAAGCCGCCCTGGCGGAAGAACTCCAGCTCCCGGTGGTCGGCCGGGACGGCCGGTGTGTAGACCACGAGGCACGCCTTGGGGTTCTTGCACACGTGGGGTATCTCGCTGACGTTCTCCTCATAGTGCAGGAGCATTCCCTCCCTTTCGAGCTGCCGCGTGAGGGCGGAGGGGGTCTTGTCGTATCCGGCCACCACGAGGCCGCGGCTCATGAAGAAGCGCGCCAGGGCGCTCATGCCGATGCCGCCGGCCCCGATGAAGTAAACTGCCTTTATGTCTTTAAGTTCCATTGTCTGTCTGTATTTGTTTTCGGGCGGCGCCGCCTGGAGCGCCGCCGCTCATTCTCCGCGCGCCAGGCGCACCACCTCGCGCGCTATGGTGTCGGCCGAGCCGGGCAGCGCCATCTTCTTTATGCTCTCGGCGAGGGCTGCCAGCCGCGCCTTGTCGCGCACGGTGCTGACCGCCAGCGGTATGAGCTTGTCGCGGGCCTCGGCGTCTCTTACGCAGATGGCGGCGCCGCGCTCCACCAGCGCCATGGCGTTCTTGGTCTGGTGGTCCTCGGCCACGTTGGGCGAGGGCACCAGGATGACGGGCTTGCCGATGAGGCAGAACTCAGAGATGCTGCTCGCCCCGGCGCGGCTGATGACGAGGTCGGCGGCACGGTAGGCCGCTCCCATGTCGCTGATGAAGTCCGTCACCTTCAGGTTCCCAGGCTGTCCGGCGGCCTTGAGGCGGGTCTTTATGTCGGCGCTGTAGTACTTTCCGGTCTGCCAGACGAACTGCACGCCCGACGCCGCCACCTCTGCGAGGTGCTGCATGACGCTCTCGTTGATGGTGCGCGCGCCCAGGCTGCCGCCCACCATGAGCACCGTGGGCAGCGCGGGGTCCAGCCCGAAGGAGGCGGCGGCCTCTTCGCGCGTCATGCCGCAGTCGAGCAGCTGCTGGCGCACGGGGTTGCCCGTCTTCAGTATCTTGTCGGCCGGGAAGAACCGCTCCATGCCGTCGTAGGCCACGCAGATGCGGGCGGCCTTCTTGGCCAGCAGCTTGTTGGTCACGCCGGCGTAGGAGTTCTGCTCCTGTATGAGGCAGGGAATGCCCATGCGGGCGGCCTCGTTGAGGGTGGGGCCGCTGGCATAGCCGCCCACGCCCACGGCCGCCATGGGCCTGAAGCGGCGCAGTATGCGCCGCGCCATGCGCTGGCTCTTCCATATCTTGAAGAGCACGGCCACGTTCTTGAGCAGGTGCTTGCGGTCGAAGCCGCAGATGGGCAGGCCCACAATCTCGTAGCCGGCGGCCGGCACGCGCTGCATCTCCATGCGGCCGAGCGCGCCCACGAACAGTATCTTGGCCTCGGGGTGGAGCGCCTTGATGGCGTTGGCTATCGACACGGCGGGGAAAATGTGGCCTCCGGTGCCCCCGCCGCTGATTACAATCCTCAGTTCATCGTCCATGACCTGACACATTATAGTATAGTTTCTGCAAAAGTAATAATTTTATCTTGTAAAGCGGCAACTTTTTGCAGCTATTTTTCGCTGCGGCCCCGCAACATGGCTTTAGCGGGGCTGCACACCGGCGCGCGGAGCCGACGCGCCCCCGCGCGGACAGGAGGGTCCGTGCGGGGGCGCGGTTGGGGATGCCTGCGGCGCATGGCCGCGCGGCCGCTATTTGTTGAAGTCGGCCGATGTCAGATAAGGAAGCTCCAGCGTGACGTTCGTGCTGAATGGTTTCGTGCGCTCGCCGCACACCACTCCGCACTTGCCGCAGGTGGAGCGCAGCGTCACCTTTACGGTGCCGTTGATCACGGGCGCCGTGCCCTCGGGGAACGAAACGATGCAGTCTGTTGTCGTGGTGAACGTGGAGCGTCCGACGAGCGAGCCCTCGTGCATGCTTGTGCACGCGACGTTGAACGGGGCGTATCTTGTCCACGCTCCGGCCATGTTGAACCTCCAGCCCACCTTGGCGCCGGGCGACGAGGTCTCGCTGATGCTCACGTCGGGGATGGTCTCCGTCCTGGAGTTCTCAACGCTGATGCCTCCGCTGATGGAGCCTGTGGGCTCTTTCCCCTCGAAGCCGAACGAGCCGTTGAGCGACCACGACAGTCCGGTGGTGTGGCTGGCCGAGAGCTGTGTCGTGCCGGGCGCCGTCTGGTGAATCTGCATGCCGCCGGACTTGCTGTCGGGCGTCATCGTCGTCTCCACCTCGGAGCCGTACCACTCGCACACCTTTGCGATGGTGTAGCAGCCGCTTGTGGTAACGTTGTTGCTGTAGACACCTGCATAGACGTTGTTGAAGTCGGTCATTATCTGCTGGTGGATGTAGTAGTAGTTGCGCTTCTCGTTGATGCTGAAGGCGTTGTAGATGTCGTACTCGATGCTGTAGTTGGCCACGCGGGCGCCGATGCTGCTGCGGCGGTAGTCGGAGCCGCTCAGGTTGGCCGCCCCCGCGTGTTGTCCATCTTCACCTCGTCCTCGTCGGTGAGCGGGTTGTGGGTGCTGCCGTCGCCGGTCGGGTCGTCGAACTCCTCGTCGTAGTCGAGCTTCTTGATCTGTCCGCCGCCCACGGCGAAGTAGTGGCGCTCGGCGAGGATTGTGCTCATCTGCTCCGCGCGGCCGCCGATGGGCAGAAGCTCCACCTCGTGCGACTCGGTGGTGCTCACGGTGTCAACGGCGTTGGTGTTGGCGCCGTCCGTCAGGGCCACCGCCACGCTCAGCTTGTAGCTTATGCTCACGGTGGCTGTTGTGGTGTCGGCGGGGTTGTTCAGGGCGAACACCTCCATGCCCACGGTGTCTGTGGCCGCGCTCACGTCTACCGTCTTCTGCCACACCTGGCCGCCCTTGACGGTGTCCACCTGCACGGTGTCGCCCGTGGTGTAGAGCACGGCGATGTCGCCGATGCGCGAGAAGTCGCCCTCGGGGGCGTAGTACATGGTGAGGCGGGTGGTCATGTCTGTGCCGGGGCCGCCGCCGTTTCCGCCCCCGTCGTCGTCGCTGCACGACGCGGCCACGGCCGCCGTGCAGGCAAGCAAGGCCACTGCGGCCAGCCTGCCGAAGATTCTTTCGTTAAGCATTCTGTCTTGATTTATAAATGGTTGATTAGTCTGTATGGTCTTCTTTGGCTGCAATTTTAGCTGTTTTTCGCCGAAAACCAAAGAATTTTATGTGAAAATCAAAGGCGGAAGACGTGCTTCCGCGACGTTAGTATATTTTTACGTGGGTTAAAAATCCGGCGCTCTCACCCTCTTGTTTTCCGCGAATTTTAAAATAATCTGCCGCCGGGCGCAAATACGCCGAATATGAGTGTGCAGCTGTAACTTATTGGCCCTATGGGACTTATAAACCTTATAAGCCCTGTTGCGCAACTTTTCCTGCCCCCGAAACCACCATTCTCAGCCCCCGAAAGGGCCTTTTTTGCCTTGCGAAAAGGCCCTTTCCGCCCTCTGATATGGCCTATATCGCAATGCGAAAAGGCCCATATCGCAGCGCGATACAGGCCTTTTTGCAGAATCAATGGGCGTTTCAGGCATTCGGAGAGGCCAAAAACCGCCCGTGGATTTCTATTTCGGCGGAAAACGAAGTGTTAATTTTCAGGAGTCAGAAGTCAGGAGTCAGAAGTCAGGAGTCGGGAGTCAGGAGACGGGAGAGGGGCTTTTCCCTCCTCTCACGCCGCCGTGGCCTCGGGCTCTTCCTGCGGCTGCGGCTCGGTGCGCCCGGCCTTCTTGGCCGAGCGGCTCACGCTGAGTATGGCGCCGATGTAGGCGCAGTTGATGATGGTGGAGGTGCCGCCCTTGCTTATCAGCGGCAGCGGCTGGCCGGTCACGGGCACGTAGCCCACGGCCACGAGCATGTTGAACGAGGCCTGCACCACCAGCATCAGCGCCAGGCCCATGGCCAGAAAGGCGGGGAAGTTGTTCTCGCAGCGGCTGGCTATGCGCGCCGTGCGGAACAGCAGCACGATGTAGAGGAACACCACCAGGGCGGCGCCGCCGATGCCCATCTCCTCGATGATGATGGCGTAGATGAAGTCTGAGAAGGCCTGCGAGAGGAAGTCGCGCTCCTCAGAGTTGCCGGGCCCGCGGCCAATGACGTTGCTCTTCACGATGGCAATGTTGGCATGGGCCACCTGGGCGTCCTTGTCGAGGTCGTAGTCCTGCGGCGGAATGTAGGTGTCGTCGAGAAACTTGTCTATGCGCGACTTCCATGTGTCGGCGCGGTGGAACAGCTTCTCCACGGCGCTCTCTTCCTCCTCCTCCTGCCCGGCCTCGGCCGGGGCGGCGGCAGCGGCCTGCACGGTGTCCACCTTGGCCAGCCGCGGGTCGGCCTCGCGCTCGTCGTGGCCCACGGCCATCACAAACGAGAGAAACGCCACCCCCACCACGACGACAACCCCGAGGAGCTTGCCCACCTGCACCATGGGCACGCGCCCGATGACCATCATGATGACCACCACGGTGCAGAGCAGCACCGCCGTGGACAGGTTCTCGAGCATGATGAGGAACGCCAGCGGCAGCGCCAGGCACAGTATGTACTTGAAGGCCTTCTTGTCGGCGCCGCGCTCGCCCTGCATGGCGCTCAGTATCTGGGCCTCGGCCAGTATCATCGTGCCCTTGGCTATCTCCGACGGCTGGAACGTGAAGCCGGGAATCTCTATCACACGCTGGGCGCCGTTGATGTTCTCGCCGGCCATGAGCACCCACAGCAGCGTGACGAACGACACCAGGAGCAGGAACGGAGTCATCAGCTTGAAGTAGCGGCAGGGTATGTTGACCGTCAGCACGGCCACGAACACGCCGAAGATTATCGTGCCCGAGTGCTTCACTATGGGCATGATGAAGTTGTTGCTCTTGTAGGTGAGGTTGCTCGAGGCGCTGAACACCTCGACCACACTGATCATGCACAGGAAGAAGAACACCATCCAGATGACCTTGTCTCCCTTGAAGATGTTGCCTAACCGCTTGTTCATTGATTGACGGTGATTGTTGTTGCTTGTTTCACTTTGTTGTTCCGGCGGGCGCGGCCGGCAGCCGCGTCAGAGGCTTCTGACGAGGGCCTTGAACTGCTCGCCGCGGTCCTCCATGTTCTTGAACAGGTCGAAGCTGGCGCAGCAGGGGCTGAGCAGCACCGTCTCGCCGGGGCGGGCCAGCTCGTAGCAGGCCTCGACGCACTCGCGCATGGAGTGGGTGTCGCGCACGGGCAGGCCCAGCGGGTCGAAGCAGGCGTGCAGCTTGGAGTTGTCGGCGCCGAGGTAGACCAGCGCCGAGCACTTCTCGCGCACCAGGCCGAGTATCGGGGTGTAGTCGTTGCCCTTGTCCTTGCCGCCCAGGATGAGCACCACCTTGGTCTTCATGCTCTCAAGGGCGTACCAGCAGGCGTCCACGTTGGTGGCCTTGGAGTCGTTGACGTAGAGCACGCCGCGCACCGTGGTGACCTTCTCCAGGCGGTGCTCCACGCCGGGAAAGTCGCTGAGGCTCTTGCGTATCACCTCTTTCTTTATCCCGCTGATGTTCGAGGCGATGCCCGCCGCCAGGCTGTTGTATATGTTGTGCTTGCCGGTGAGGCTGAGCGACTCCTGCTCCATGTTGAAGGGGGTGGGCCACTCAATCTTGTACTGCCCCTCCTCTATGTAGCCTATGCTGCCGCGCTCCTTCAGTTCGGAGAACGGGCACTGCACGGCCTTGATGTCGTACTTGGCAAGCTCGCGCCTGATGATGGGGTCGTCGTTCCAGTAGATGAAGGCGTCGGCGGGCGTCTGGTTGCGGATGATGCGCATCTTCGCGTCAACATAGTTCTGCATGCAGTTGCCGTAGCGGTCCAGATGGTCGGGCGTGATGTTGAGCAGGATGGCAATGTTGGCGCGGAAGTCGTACATATTGTCGAGCTGGAAGGAGCTTAGCTCGATGATGTAGTACTCGTGCGGGTCCTCTGCCACCTGCAGGGCGAGCGACCGGCCGATGTTTCCGGCCAGTCCGGCGTCGTAGCCCGCCGCCTTGAAGATGTGGTAGATGAGCGACGTGGTGGTGGTCTTGCCGTTGCTGCCGGTGATGCAGATCATCTTCGAGCTGGTGTAGCGGCCTGCGAACTCAATCTCGCTGATGATGTGGATGCCGCGTCCGGCGGCCTTGCGCACCATGGGAGCCTCGGCCGGAATGCCCGGACTCTTGATTATCTCGTCGGCGCAGAGTATCTTGTCCTCGCTGTGGCGGCCCTCCTCCCAGGCAATGCCGTGGCTGTCGAGCAGCTGCTTGTAGCGGTCCTTGATGGCCGACATATCGGACACGAAGACCTCGAAGCCCTCTTTCTTTGCCAGCACGGCGGCTCCCGCGCCGCTCTCGCCGGCTCCCAAAACTACTATTCTTTTCATCTTGTCGGTTGTTTTTTGTGGAGTTGCAGGAGCTCAGGAGTTGCAGACATACGCCAACGGCCCCGTCCGTCGGCAGTCCTTTGCTCTTTCACCCTTTTTACTCTTTTACTCTTTTTACTCTTTCACCCTTTTTACTCTTTTACCTTTAAACGTCTTTTCCCTGCTATCTTATCTTCAGCGTGATTATGGTAACGGCGGCCAGAATGATGGTGACAATCCAGAAGCGGATGGTTATCTTCGACTCGTGTACCACGCTCCTGGGGCCGCGCCAGAGGTAGCGGCAGTCGGGGTCGAGCTGGCTGTCCTGGGTGCGGAACGTGTCGTGTATGGGGGCGCGCTTCATCAGGCGCTGCCTCACTCCGCGCCGCTTGCCCGCCTTGTAGTACCACACCTGCATCATCACGCTGAGGCTCTCGACGAAGAATATGCCGCAGAGTATGGGCAGCATCAGCTCCTTGTGGATGATGATGGCGCACACGGCGATGATTCCGCCGATGGTCAGCGAGCCGGTGTCGCCCATGAATATCTGGGCCGGATAGGCGTTGTACCACAGGAAGCCGATGAGCGCGCCGATGAAGGCGCACATGAACACCACCAGCTCCTGGCTGCCGGGAATGTACATTATGTTGAGGTAGGCGGCGAACTCAATGTGGCTCGACACGTAGGCGAAGATGCCCAGCGCCACCCCGATGATGGCCGAGTTGCCCGCGCACATGCCGTCCATGCCGTCGTTGAGGTTGGCGCCGTTTGACACTGCCGTCACCACGATGATGGTCATCACCACGAAGAGAATCCAGCCGGCGGCCGTCTTGTACTTGCCGCAGAACGACATCAGGTTGGCGTAGTCGAGGTTGTGCCCCTTGACAAAGGGTATCGTCGTCTTCAGCGACTTGGTCTCCTGACTGCGGTGCTTGACCACCAGCTCCTCGGTCTGCTGCTTCTCGATGGCCACGTTCTCGCGCATCACGGCGTCGGGGCTGAAGTAGAGCACAAGGCCCACTATCAGGCCGAGGCCCACCTGGCCCACAATCTTGAACTTGCCCTGCAGCCCCTCCTTGTTGTGGCGGAAGATCTTGATGTAGTCGTCAAGCCCGCCGAGCAGCCCGAGCCACACCGTGGTGACAATCATCAGGATGAGGTAGATGTTGCGCATGCGCCCCAGCAGCAGCACGGGAACGAGAATCGCCACGATGATTATCACTCCGCCCATCGACGGCACGCCTATCTTCTTCAGCCCGAACGGGTCTATCGAGGCGTCGCGCTGGGTCTCGGTGATCTGCCTGCGCTTGAGATACTTGATGAACTTCTCGCCGAACCACGCCGAAATGACCAGCGAGAGCACGAGCGCCATGAGCGACCGGAACGATATGTAGGACCAGACGTGGGCGCCGGGAATGCCGAACTGGTCGAGAAAACGGAACAGATAGTACAGCATATTTCTAATTACGAGTTACGAGTTACGAGTTACGAGTTACGAATTACGAGTTACGGGTTGCGGAATTGTCGCCTGCGGCGATTATGAGCTGGCCAATACTGAATTGGCAAATTGAGAATCGCGGAGCGACAATTCCAAACTCACAATTCCAAATTCAAAATCCTCTTTATTTCCTCTCTGTCGTCGAAGTGGTGCTTCACTCCTTTCACCTCCTGGTAGTCCTCGTGCCCCTTGCCGGCCACGAGCACCACGTCGCCCTTGCGGGCCATCATGCAGGCCGCGCGTATGGCCTCGCGGCGGTCTGCGATGCTCACCACGCGCTTCATCTGCTTCTGGTCGAGCCCGGCGAGCATGTCGTTGATGATGTCCTGCGGCTCCTCGAAGCGCGGGTTGTCGCTCGTTATCACCACCGTGTCGCTCTGGCGCACGGCCTCCTGCGCCATGAGCGGGCGCTTGCCCTTGTCGCGGTTGCCCCCGGCGCCGCAGACGGTGATCACCCGCCCCTTGCCGCCGAGCACCTCGTGGATGGCCGACAGCACGTTGGCCAGCGCGTCGGGGGTGTGGGCGTAGTCAACAATGGCGGTGAAGCCCTCGGGCGAGTGTATCGGCTCGAGGCGGCCGCTGACGCTGCGGAGCGTGCTCATCACCACGAGAACGTCCTCCGGCTGCTTGCCCAGCATCACCGCCGCGCCGTAGACGGCGAGCAGGTTGCTCACGTTGAACTTGCCGATGAACTGCACGCCGACCTCCCGTCCGTTGATTTCGAGGTACATTCCCTCGAAGTGGCACTCGATGATGCGGGCCGTGAAGTCGGCCACGGAGCGGGTGGAGTAGGTCTTGACGGTGGCCCGCGTGTTCTGCACCATCACCATGCCGTTCTTGTCGTCGGCGTTGGTTATGGCGAAAGACCCTTTTGGCAGCGCGTCGAAAAAGGCCTTCTTGGCGTTGCGGTAGTTCTCGAACGTCTTGTGGTAGTCCAGATGGTCGCGCGTGAGATTGGTGAAGATGCCGCCGGCGAAGGCCAGTCCGCCGATGCGCTTCTGTGCTATGGCGTGGCTCGAGCACTCCATGAAGGCATACTCGCAGCCCGCGTCGGCCATCCGCGCCAGCAGCCTGTTAAGCTCGATGGGGTCGGGCGTGGTGTGGTCGGCGGGCAGCGGCTCGCCGTCAACATAGTTGCACACCGTCGATATCAGGCCGCACTTGTGGCCCATTCGGCGGAACATATTGTATAATAAGGTGGCGATGGTGGTCTTGCCGTTGGTTCCGGTCACGCCGACAAGCCTCAGCCGGCGCGACGGCTCGCCGTAGAACATCGTGGCCACAGGCCCGGCGGCGTCCTCGGCAGAGTCCACCCGCACATACGTCACGCCTGCGGCACGCTCGGCGGGAAGCTCCTCGCAGAGCACTGCGGCGGCCCCTGCGGCCACGGCCTTGGGTATGAACGTGTGGCCGTCGGTCTGTGTTCCGCGCATGGCGATGAAGAGATTGCCCGGCGCTACGCGCCTCGAGTCGATGTTGACGCCCGTTATCTCGGCACCGGCGTCGCCGATTATTTCGGCCGGTGTGATGTTCTTTAGCAGCTCGTTCAGTTTCATATGCTCTTGTGTTTTTTGTTTCTTCTGCCTTGCGGCCGGCCACTGTCTGTCAGCGGCCTACTGCAGCGTGAGCACGCACTCGCGCCCTTTCACCACCGGGCGGCCAGCCGCGTAGCTCTGCGACTTGACCTTGCCGCGGCCGTGCAGGCGCACTTTCAGCCCGCGGCTCTCCAGCATGTAGACGGCGTCGCGGGCCCCCATGCCCACCACGTTGGGCGTGATGCCGGGCGAGGTGCTCATCCGGCCCAGCTCCACGGTGTTGTCCTTGCGGCGCGCGTTGCCCCACACGGGGTTGCCGTCGGTATAGCTCCCGCTCCAGTCGCGGTCGGTCTTGACGCCCAGCTCGCCGAGCACGTAGCCGGCGGCAAGCACGTTTCCGCCCTTGACATCGGGCACTGGCGACGCCGTTGTGTCGCGCGCGTCGTCGATGCTCAGCTTGAGGTGGCGGGCCATCACGCCCTCGGAGATGTGGTGGAACACCAGTCCGCTCATGCCACCGCCCGACGCCGGAAGCCCCGACTTGCGGATGCAGACCAGACAGGTGTAGCGCGGCGCGTCGGCGGGAAAGTAGCCTGCGAAGCTCAGCCAGTAGTCAACGCCGCCCGTGTGGTAGCCCGCCGCGCCCTTCGACACCTGCGCCGTGCCGGTCTTTCCGGCCACGCGGAAGAGCCGCGAGCCCGCCCGCTTGCCCAGTCCCTGGCTCACCACGTGCTCGAGCACCGTCTGCAGGGTCTTCACCGTGGACGGCTTGCATATCTGCTCCTTGAGCACCACGGGCGGAAACTCCATGAGCGTCTCGCCGTTCTTCACCACCTTGGTCACGAAGCGGGGCTTCATCATCTTGCCGTTGTTGGCTATGGCGTTGTAGAACGTCACGGTGTTGATTGGCGCCACCTGCGTCTCGTAGCCTATGCTCATCCAGGCCAGCGCCGTCTTGCTCCAGTTGGTGTACTGGCCGCGGCTGTTCTTCTTCGGCATGCGGATTATCGGCGGGGCGTAGCCCACCAGCGGTATGCCGAGGTTCTCGGCTATTCCTGTGCGGTAGAGACCCTCGACGTATTTCTCCGGATTGTTGAAATAGTAATGGTCTATGACGTAGCTCACGCCGATGTTGCTGCTCACCTCGAGCGCACGGGCCACGTTGATGTCCTGATAGCCGCCCCGGCGCCAGTTGTGGTCCTTCATGAAGCGGCCGTGCATCTCGAAGACGCCGCTGCCGGTGTGCACCACGTAGCTCGTGTCGATCACCCCGTCGTCGAGCGCCACCATGATGGACGCTGGCTTGAACACCGAGCCTGGCTCGCAGCGGTAGCTTATGGCGTTGTTCATTATCTCGCGGTATTCGCCGTCGGCGCAGCGTGTCATGTTGACCATGGCCTTCACGTCGCCGGTCTTCACCTCCATGAGTATGGCCACGCCCATGTCGCCGTTCACCTCGCGCAGCTCGTTGACGAGCGCCCGCTCGGCAATGTCCTGCATAGACACGTCTATGGTCGTGATGATGTCGGCTCCGTTGACAGGGGGCGTCACCGGCACGTTCATAAACCTGTTGAGCACCTTCCGCCTGTGGGTTATGCCGTTGGTGCCGCGCAGGATGGAGTCATAGGACAGCTCGAGGCCGAAGCGCGCCGTGTCCTTTGAGCCGAACAGGTCGCCCACGGTGCGCTGCGCCAGCGAGCCGAATGGCCTGCGCCGCGAGTTGAACTCCTCGCAGTGGAAGCCGCCCTTGTACTTCGACTGGCGGAACACCGGCAGTGCCTTCACCTCGGTGTAGGTGCCGTAGTCGATGCGGCGCGGCCACACGGGCCAGTGTCGCGACATCTTCTTGTGCCCTTTCTCCAGGTGGCGCTTGAACTCCTCGGCGCTTTTCTCGGGGAAGATGCGGTGCAGCCCCTCGCAGATCATGTCCACGCTGTCGTTCCACATGGTGTCTTTCTCCAGGCCTCCGGCCTTGAAGTCCATGTATATCTTGAACTCAGGTATGCTGCTGGCCATGAGCTGTCCGTCGCAGCTCAGGATGTTGCCGCGGTTGGGCTTGACGCTCACGCTGTCGCGCACGAGCCTGTCGGCCACCTCTGTCCAGTAGTCTTTCTCGGCCGTCATGATGTATGCGGCCTTGCCTATCACGGCGATGCCCACGAGCGCAAGCAGCACCGCTATGGCGAAGTAGCGCGGCATTACCTTGTCACTGTCAAACTTGCTCATTCTTCCGGTACGTTAATTATATATGGCGGCTGCTCCGCCGGATGCAGCAGGCTGTCCTTGTTGTCGCGCAGCATTTCCAGAATGTGGCTCTCGCGGCACCGCTCTGTGAGCGCGCTCGAGCTTGACAGGGCCTTGTATTTGGCGTCCTTCAGCTCCTTTTCGAGCCTGTCGATGGTCAGCAGGTCCTGCTGGCACTGGTAGCGGAAGGCCACGTAGAGCACCATGAAGGCCACGATGAGCACGAACAGCCATATCTGGCTGCGCACCAGCTCGGCCGTGAGGATGTCGCCGCCCAGTATCTTGCGCAGCGTGAGCGACCGCGACGGTCTGGCGTCGTCCTCCCTCACGCTGTCTCTGATGGTCTGGAGCACGCCTTTCGCAGGCTCGCCGTTCTGCCCGCCGCCGTCGGCGGCGCCTTGCGGCTGCTCCTCGCTCCTGGCGTCCTGCGGCTCTGCCGCCATGGCGTCCTGCTGCTTGTCTTTGTCTGCCATTGTCTGTGTTCTGTTGTCGTTGTCTGTCTGCCGCTCATTCCGCCGCGCCGCCGTCGGGCAGCTTCTCGGCTATGCGCAGTTTCGCGCTGCGGCTTCTGGGGTTGCGCTCCTGCTCCTCTGCCGAGGGCACAATCACCTTTGAGCTTATCTGGCGCAGCGGCGCCGACGACCGTCCGAAGAAGTCGCGGCTTACGCGCCCCTCCACATTGCCTGCCCGCATCATGTTCTTCACCATGCGGTCTTCGAGCGAGTGGTATGTGATCACGCACAGGCGGCCGCCCGGTGCGAGTAGCGAGCAGGCCGCGGCCAGCATTTCGGCCAAGGCGTCCAGCTCGTGGTTCACCTCGATGCGCAGCGCCTGGAACAGCCGTGCGGCGTCTTTCTTGGCGCGCTGCGGCGGCAGCAGTCCCTCCACGGCGCCCATCAGGTCGCCCGTGGTGGCCAGCGGGCGCGCGGCGCGCGCCCTGGCTATGGCGGCGGCCAGGCGGCGCGAGTTCTTCAGCTCGCCGTAGAGATAGAGCACGTCGGCCAGTCGCTCCTCGGCGTAAGTGTTCAGCACGTCGGCGGCGGTGGCTCCGGCCCGCCTGTTCATGCGCATGTCCAGCGGGGCGTCGAAGCGGAACGAGAAGCCCCGCGAGGCGTCGTCGAGATGGTGGCTCGACACGCCCAGGTCGGCCAGCAGGCCGTCGATGTGCTCCTCACCGTAGTAGCGCATCCAGTTCTTCAGATAGCGGAAGTTGCTGCGCACGAACGTGAAGCCATCGCCAAGCGACGCCCGCGCCTCGGCGTCGGCGTCCTGGTCGAAGCCGTAGAGGCGTCCGCTGCCGCCCAGCCGCGCCAGTATCTCGCGGCTGTGGCCTCCTCCGCCGAATGTCACGTCCGCGTAGACGCCGCCGGGTCTTACCGCGAGGCCGTCAACGCTCTCCTTGAGCAGCACTGGAATATGGTATTCGCTATTCATGCGTTTGCTTGTTTCTTGCGTGGGCAGACGGTTGCCGGCGGCTGTGCCCGGCGGCAACCAACAATTCTAAAAGCCAATGCCGAGCATCTTCTGCATCTCCTCGCCCAGGTCCTGCTCGTCTCCGAAGTCAGGGCTGCAGGTCTCCACCGCCCACATCTCGATGGTGTCGCCCATGCCGATGAAGCGCACGTCCTGCGCTATTCCGGCCTGGGCCAGACAGCGGCGTGGGATGAGGAAGCGGCCGTTGGAGTCGAGCGTGACAGGCTCCACGCCTGCCACGAAGCGGCGGAAGAGCTGCTGCTCGTTCCTGTCCCAGCGGCTCAGGCGGCCGCGCAGGTTGTCCATCTGCGCGTTCCACACGCTCTCAGGATAGAGCACAAGGCACTTCTGGAACACGTCCTTGCGCAGCACCATACCCTCGTCGCCAGAGCTTTGCAGCACCTTGCGGAAGGCGGCGGGCAGAAACACGCGCCCCTTGTCGTCGAGCTTTGCGTCTATGTTTCCCAGAAACCGCATTTTGGCATCATTGGTTTTCGACGCCAAAGATAAGCATTTTCCGCCATACCGCCCCACTTTTCCCCACAATTTTTACCCCAACACCCACTTTTTCTTGATTGAGGCCAATTCTGCCGGTGGTCTGACACGCATTTTATTTGTATTAGAATCCCGGTTTATTTGTATTAGAATCCCGGTTTTCCAACCTCTCGGATTCTGCGAATTTGGAAGCGGTCTGTTTGCGGATGCAAATGCGCAAGGCATGAGTGGGCGGTCGTGGCTTATTGGACTAATTGGCCTGATTAGACAAATTGTGCAACATTTTCAGCCCCGAAACCGCCCGAACCGGCTCCGAAACGCCCCATTTCATCGGCAAGGATGTCCCGTATCACGCTGCGCAGCGGCCCGTGTCGCAGCGTGATACGGGCCGTTTAGCAATGTGTAAAATCAAAAGGTTTCGCAAGATTATGCGCGTTTTTCTGCGGTTTCATCGGGGAAAGCAGGAAATTAAGGTTAAGAATTAAGAGTTAAGAAAAACAGCCCCCAAAGGTGATTTTCTTAACTCTTAACTCTTCATTCTTAATTCTTTTGTCACGCCTGCTCCGCTGCCTTGGTCTTGAAGGCCAGCGCGTAGACGCGCATCTGCTTGATCATGGCCAGCAGGCCGTTGCTGCGGGTGGGGCTGAGGTGGTCTTTCAGTCCTATGCGGTCTATGAAGTAAAGGTCGGCCGCGAGAATCTCGTCGGGTGTGTGGCCGCTGAGCACACGTATCAGCAGGGCGATGATGCCCTTTACGATGAGCGCGTCGCTCTCGGCGGTGAAGTCAATCACTCCGTCGTGCCAGTCGGCCTGCAGCCACACGCGGCTCTGGCAGCCGTCTATGAGGTTACTCTCGGTTTTGTATCGCTCGTCGAGCGGCTCCTGCTCGTTGCCCAGGTCGATGAGCAGCTGGTACTTGTCCATCCAGTCGGTGAAGTCGGAGAACTCCTCGATCACCTCGTCTTGTGCTTCGTTTATTGTCATTGTCTTTAATTTTTAGTTGCGGGTTTTGAATTTTGAGTTTTGAATTTTGAGTTTTGAATTTTGAGTTCCGGATTTGCGGCCTGCCGCATATTTTCTTAATTCTTAACTCTTAATTCTCCACGTCTATGCGGAAGAGCTTGTCGCTGGGGCGCACCTTGGCCGGCACGCGGAAGGCCACGCGGGTGCCCTTGCGTGCCGTCTGCACTGCCCCGGCGTCGTCGTGGACCTCCTCCGGGGTGACATACATCACGCCTGTGGTAGGCCCGGTGACGAGCATCTTGTCGCCCACGGAGAACTCGGCGGCGTCAACGCTGAACTCGGCCACGCCCAGCTTCGAGAAATACTTCTGGCCCCGGCCCACGTACACCTTGCGCTCGGTGGCGTTGGAGCCGTAGCGGTTGTTCCACTCGCCCAGAGTCTGCCCCTGGTAGTAGCCGTCCCAGAAGCCGCGGTTGAAGACGGTGGCCAGCCGGCGGTCCCACTTGTCCTTGCGCTCCTCGGTGAACGTTCCGTCGAGCACGGCCCCGATGGCCTCCTTGTAGCAGCTCACCACGGTGTGGACATACTCCGGGCCGCGCGCCCTGCCCTCAATCTTGAACACCCTCACGCCCGCCTCCATCATGCGGTCGATGAAGCGGATGGTCTTCAGGTCCTTCGGGCTCATTATGTATTTGTTGTCTATTTCGAGCTGGTGGCCCGTCTCCGTGTCGGTCACGGTGTACGACCGGCGGCATATCTGCACGCACTCGCCGCGGTTGGCCGAGCGCCCGGCGTTGTCGAGGCTCATGTAGCACTTGCCGCTCACGGCCATGCAGAGCGCTCCGTGGCAGAACATCTCTATCCTGACGGGCCGCCCCGACGGGCCGCAGATGCGCTCCTCCTCGATGCGGCGGTGAATCTCCGCCACCTGCTCCAGGCGCAGCTCGCGCGCCAGCACGGCCACGTCGGCATAGCGCGAGTAGAAGCGCAGGGCCTCGGTGTTGCTGATGTTGAGCTGAGTGGAGAGGTGCACCTCCACGCCCCGGCGGCGGCAATACTCCATGGCGGCCACGTCGCTGGCAATCACCGCGCTTATGCCCGCCTCGGCGGCAGCGTCGATTGTCTCGCGCATGGCGTCCATGTCGTCGTCGTAGATGATGGTGTTCACCGTCAGGTATGTCCTTATGCCGTGGGCGGCGCACTCGACCGCGATGTCGCGCAGGTCGGCGGTGGTGAACGTGTTGGCCGAGTGCGCCCTCATGTTCAGCCGCCCTATGCCGAAGTAGACGGAGCCGGCGCCGGCCTGGATGGCCGCCGCGAGGCTCTCGCGCGACCCCACCGGAGCCATTATCTCGTAGTCTCTGATTGTCTCTTCCATTTTGTTAATTATAAATGTAATCATAAAATGCCCGCCGAAGTCACGACGGCGGGCATTCTTCTGTAATGAAAAAAATTTTTTATTGCTTGGTGTTGCTTGTTTTTGTCGGTGCAAATATACTTGTTTTTTCCTTAACGGCAAAGACTTTTCCGCTGTTTTTCTTGCCGTCAGTCCGCCTGTCAGGCCTTTTTCACCCGCGTGGCGCGAATGAAGTAGGCTATGAGCAGGGCGTAGGCCGCCAGAGCGCACACCTCCGACATCGGGTTGGCCCACCAGGCCGAGTAGTCGAAGCTCACGCCGCAGAAGCGCAGCAGGGCGCTCACCACGCCCATGAGCGCGCCTCCGGCTATGAAGCCCGAGGCCAGCAGGTTGCCCTTCTCGCCGCGCTCGGCGTTCACCTTGGCGTCCTTAGAGCGCGTGGTGACATACCAGTTGATGGCTCCGCCCACCAGCAGCGGGATGTTAAGCTCCATGGGTATGAACATTCCTAAGGCGAAGGCCAGGGCCGGAACGCCGCAGAGCGTCAGCACGACGGCTATCATCGCGCCGATGCCGTAGAGCGCCCAGGGGGCGCCCACGCCGCTCATCAGCGGGTCTATCACGGCGGCCATGGCGTTGGCCTGCGGCGCGGCGAGCTGTCCGCTGCTGAACCCGTAGGTCTCGTTGAGCAGCATCATCACGCCGCCCACGGTGGCTGCCGACACCAGCGTGCCGAGGAACTTCCACGTCTCCTGCTTCTTGGGCGTCGTGCCGAGCCAGTAGCCGATCTTCAGGTCGGTGATGAAGCAGCCCGACATCGACAGCGCCGTGCACACCACGCCGCCCATGACCAGGGCCGCCAGCATGCCGCCGGAGCCTTTCAGGCCCACGGCCACCATCACCACCGAGGCCAGGATGAGCGTCATGAGCGTCATGCCCGACACGGGGTTGCTGCCCACGATGGCTATGGCGTTGGCCGCCACGGTGGTGAACAAGAAGGCTATGACGGCCACCAGCACTATGGCCACGAGGGCGAACAGCATGTTGCCGTCCATCACTCCGAAGAGGAAGAACAGGAAGATGGCCGCAAGCGTGAGCAGCGAGCCGATGGCCACCACCTTGAACGATACGTCGCGCTGCGTGCGCGGCACGTCTTTCTCCACTGCCTTGCCGCCCTTCATCTCGCGCGCGGCCAGCCCCACGGCGCTCTTTATGATGCCCCACGACTTTATTATGCCGATGATGCCGGCCATGGCAATGCCGCCTATGCCTATGCTCTTGCCATATTCGGTGAAGATCTGCTCGGGGCTCATGTCGCCCACGGCGGTGCTAATGGCGGGGTTCCACTGGTTGAGCACCGTGTCGCCGAAGACCAGCGCCATGCCCGGCACTATGAGCCACCACACGGCCAGCGAGCCGAGGCAGATGATCAGGGCGTACTTCAGGCCCACGATGTAGCCCAGGCCGAGCACGGCGGCCCCGGTGTTCACCTTGAACACCAGCTTGGCCCGGTCGGCCAGCGTCTCGCCGGCGGCGACGACGCGCGTGGTGAAGTTCTCGTTCCACAGTCCGAAGGTGGCCACGATGAAGTCGTAAAGCCCGCCTATAAGCCCCGCGAAGAGCAGGGGCTTGGCCTGCCCGCCGCCCTTCGCGCCGCTCACGAGCACCTGCGTGGTGGCCGTGGCCTCGGGGAAGGGGTACTTGCCGTGCATGTCGCTCACGAAGTACTTGCGGAAGGGGATGAGGAACAGTATGCCGATGATGCCGCCCAGCAGCGAGGCTATGAACATCTGCATGAACGAGGCTGTCATCTCGGGATACTTGGCCTGCAGGATGTAGATGGCCGGCAGGGTGAAGATGGAGCCGGCCACGATGGCGCCCGAGCAGGCTCCGATGCTCTGGATGATGACGTTCTCGCCCAGAGCCTTGCTGCGCCTGGCCGCCGTCGACACGCCCACGGCGATGATCGCGATGGGGATGGCGGCCTCGAACACCTGGCCCACCTTCAGTCCTAAGTAGGCCGCGGCCGCCGAGAAGAGCATGGCCATGAGCACGCCCCACGTAACGGACCAGCCGTTCACCTCGGGGTACACCTGGCGCGGGCTCATCAGCGGCTCATACTTCTCGCCGTCTTTCAGCTCCCGGAATGCGTTCTCCGGCAGCTGCAGTCTTTCGTTTTCTTTATTTTCCATTTGTTGTGTTGTTGGTTTTTTTTCTTCTTAGGGGGCTTAGGATTCCTAGGATTCTTAGGAGTCCTAAGGCTCCTGCTTCTCCTTGCCCTCAAGATACTCGGCGTATATTCTCGCGGCCGATATTATCTGCCTCACGCAGGGGCGTGTCTTGTAGTATTCGGCGGTGCGCTCCGACGCCTCGTAGCTCAGCGGTGCGCCTTTCTTGAGCTTCAGCAGCTCGGAGCAGCAGATGGAGCCGTGCTCGCGGCGGAACTCCTCGGCCAGCCGCTGCACCACCTTGTAGCACTCAGACTTGCCCTGGCGGTCGCCCGGCGTCACCGAGCCGCAGTCGGCGCCGGCCAGCACGGCCATGCCGCACACCGCGCCGCACGTTAGCCTCATGCGCCCGATGCCCGCGCCCAGCCCCGCGCTCACCCTGAGCGCCTGCTCCTCGGTCAGCCCGCAGGTGTCGGCAAAGGCCGCCACCACGGCCTGAGAGCAGTTGAAGCCCTGCATGAACAGCTCCTCGGCGCGGCGCATCCTCTCTTGCTTGTTGATGGTCATTGGTTTCTTGGTCTGATTGGTCGTATAAGGCTTATAGGTCTTATAGGTCTTATAAGTTTTATAGGTCTGCCTCAGGGCCAGCGCTCCTCCAGCCTCTTGGCCTCCTCCTTGGTGAGCCACACCACGGCGCCGTGCTTCTGCTCGCTGAAGCCCTCGCGGCGCATGGCGCCCCGGTCGAAGTGGCCCAGGTTCTTGAACTCCTTCAGGTCGGCGGTCTCGGCGAAGCCGAAGTTGTGGGGGGTGATGCGGTAGATGTCGTACATCAGGATCCACTTGCGCTGCCCTATGAGCTTGTAGACGTGGGGTGCCTCGCAGCCCACGCGCTCAAAGTCGCAGTAGGCGCTGTCGTACTGCCACGGCCCGGTGATGCTCCGGCTCGTGGCCTGCTTCACGCCGGCGGTGCCGTCGTGCGAGCAGTAGAACAGGTGGTAGGTGCCGTCGGCATAGGTTATGTCGCCGTCGATGGCCTCGCAGTCCTTCTTGGGGTACTCGAAGAGCACCTCGGGCAGCGTCTCCATGCGGTTGTAGTCGTCGTTCACGTAGCAGTAGTAGAGCTTGCACTTCTGCGTGCGGTGGCGCATGGTGAAGAACACCATCAGCTTCTGCTTGTCGTAGTCGTAGGCCGTGGCCGGCGCCCAGGCGCAGCCAATGTCGGCGAGCTGTGGCGAGAGCTGGTCTATGCGTATGTTGGCGCGGCTCCAGTTGATGAGGTCGCGCGACTTCATCAGCACCAGTGCGCGGTTGTTGCCCCAGCCGAACTGCTTGCCGTCGCGCTGCCACTCGGTGTCGCGCAGGCCCTTCTGCCTGGCGAACACGTGCAGGTCGGTCATTGACAGGTAGAACGCGCCGTCGGGCCCGCGGAAGATGTGCGGGTCGCGTATGCCCTTCTGCTCGGCGATGGTGTCGCCGGCGATCACGGGCTTGTCGCCGTTCAGCGCCTTGAACTTGTAGCCGTCGTAGCTCAGGGCCATGTGCAGGCCGTGGTCGGCGTCCTTGTGATACACCATCAGGTAGGCCCCCATGTCCTTTTCCTGGGGCGCGCGGTCGTCTGCGGCTGTCGCGCCGAGGCAGAGCGACAGCAGAGCCGCCGCTGCCGCGAGTCTTGCTTTCTTCATATTTCTCGAACTGTTATTGGTTGCGGTATTGTTTGCAAAGTTAATGCAAAAAGGCCGCAGCGCAAAATAAATGCGCCACAAATTGAGCCGGGCGGGGCAGGGGCGGCCGCCGCAGGGCGGGGCGCTGCCGTTGTTATGATTGTTTCACGGTTGTTAAATTTCCGGGGCTTTGCCCTCTGAAATTTCGCGAATTTGAAAATAAAAATCATCCGGGCGCAAATACGCCGAATATGAGTGTGCAATCGTAACCTGTTGGCCTTATAGGACTTATAAGCCTTATAACCCCTATTGTGCAACTTTTCCAACCCCCAAAACAGCCCGAAATGCCCCAAAAACGCCCCTTTTCATCGGGGCGAAAAGGCCCATATCGCATTCCAATATGCCCTATATCGCACAGCGAAACGGCCCATTTCTCAATGCAATATGGCCCATATTGCAAAGCCGGGGGCTGTCTCTCGCAAGACGAGGGGGCGAAAACCGCCTTTCAAACTCTATTTCACCACTTTCTGAAGTGTTAAATTCAAGGAGACGGGAGACAGGAGACGGGAGACGGACAATAGTTTTGTGGAATCAAGAATCATTTAATTAAGGTTCTTGTACATTAGTTTATCAGTGGCCCGTCCGGCCTGAATCGCATGGCCGCCGCTTACACAATGCGCGCCGGAAATGGGGCGGACGCGCCATCTTGTGAGCATTTCAGGTGTGCGGCATACAATATTGCGCCGTTTGCTTCCGTTTGCGTTAACAGTTTGAAAGCAACGTTTAAAATCTTGATATAAATCAAGTATTTGCGTTTGCCACTTAAAATTTATTGCATATTGATTGGGTAATTATGACTTTCTGATTATTTTTGTGACGCCAAGTTTAATTTAAAAAGCAAAAGCTTATGATGAAAAAGTTACTCTATTCTTCATTCACCGCCATGGCTCTGGCCTTTTCGGTGAATGCGAGCGCGCAGACCGCATACGCCGGTATTGCGCAATACCCGAAAGCTGGCGCCCTTGAGGGCAGCGAGGGGCGCATCGTTGAGTTCGACGTGACAGACCCCGCGACGCTGCTCGGCGAGCCTGTGGTGCTACCCGTGACTCAGGCAGACATGAGCGCCATGGGCGGAGGCATGATGGACGACTTCCACTACATCAAGGCCGGCGCCACGGTGGGCAACACCTATTACGCATTCACAACGTCTGACTTTGGGCAGGGAGGCTTCGCTCAGCTGAACTTCAAGGAAAACAAGGTGGGCACCATCAAGAATGGCGAGGAGGAGCTGGATGTGCGCGACATGGCCTATGACGCCAGCACCGAGACGCTTTATGCCACTGTGAGAGACAAAGGTGACAACGGCGCTGCCACCGGCGACACCAAGATTTATACGGTGGATGTGACCGACGGCTCGCTGACCGAATATTGCACGCTTGCGGATATGTCCGTGAGCGGAATCACATTTGCACCCGACGGAACGCTCTACGCCGTGGAGGATGAGGACGTGGCCAGCGGCCCGTTCCACACAATAACATTCAAGCTCGGCACCATCACTCTTAACGGCGCTGAGACTACGTTCACTGAGGTGGGCAAGATAACAGAGAAGAGCAACCTCTACTCCTCGCTGACTACGGCGTCGCTTGCAATGAACGGCGATAAGCTCTACTTCGTCTATGGCGTGGGCAAAGGTTTCCTCCTGTCGTTCAGCACTGATGCCACCGGCGCAGAGGAGAAAAGTTTCCCATACTGCGTAAAACCGTCGGGCCTGACGTTCACCATGTCAACCGAAGGCGGTGACGGAGTGGTTCCCGGCGGCGATGAGGAAGAGGAGGACAACGGCGTGTGCCTGTCGAGCGTTGACACCTACGGCGACGTCATGGGCCAGTTCCCCGACAACACCGTCTCGAAGCGCACCGTGACATTCTACGACCAGTACAACAACCCGATACGCGAGGTGAAGTACGGACGCCAGGTGCAGCAGTTCGGCGACAACCCCTGGGTGATGCAGTACTACACAAAGTATGACTACAACGACAAGCAGCTGCTCGTCAGCAAGCACTCCGAGATTGTGCAGGAGTATGTGCGCGGCGAGTACTACTACAAGTCTAACAACGACACCGTCAACTACGAGTATGACGCCGAGGGCCGCCTCATCAAGGAGTCAACACCGGGCGCCGGCAAGTTCACCACCTACGAGTATGACGCCGAGGGCCGTCTCGTCAAGGAGATAACCTCCACCCCGGACCGCTTCATGACCAACGGCGGCAACCCGCTGCTCACCACCACCACCTATTCTGAGTTCACCGACTTCGGCGAGCCGAAGCTCATCGTCACCGAGGACTACCGCGGCGACAAGACCTGCAAGGTGGTTGCGTTCGACGGCGAGCACAAGGTGAAGACCACCACCTATGACGACGAGCAGATGCTCGACGAGAGCGCCACGGACGTGGAGCACTGGGTGTGGCGCAACGACTCCATCGTTGAGTACAAGCGGAACCTCGTTTACGACGGCGAGGAGAGCGAGAACAAGCGCACCGTCTATGAGTGCGTGAACGGCGACCCGAACCACGTGAGGGTGACTTCATACTACAAGTCGGGCGACACATGGCGCAGGGAAGGACTGCCCATGGTCTACAACTACTCGCGCCTCGACGCCACACTGGCTCCCACGGAGCTGACGGTGACTCCCGTCAAGGACGCCGTCAACAGCAGCACGGTGGCGTTCACCGCTCCGTCGTTCCCCGTGTCGGAGGCCGAAATATCGTTCGACATCTACCGCAACGGCATACACGTGGGCACAGTGCAGCTGACCGACAACACCGTGACGTTCGACCCGGAGACCGGCAAGGCGTCGTTTGTTGACACGCTCGTGGCCAACGGCACCTACGACTACATGGTGCAGACCATCATGAAGAACGACGTCACAGGCGACAGCGCGGCGCTCAACGTCTCTGAGATTGTTCCCGTGACATACAATGTGGAGCTGCCCGCCGTCACCAACATCCGCGGCACCGAGCGCTACGTTTCAGGCGGAGCCAACTACGTGACCGTTGAGTGGGACGAGCCGGAGGATCTCGCCGACAACCTGATGTTTGAGTACTACAACATCTTCATCGACGGACTCGGCCAGGCCAACGCCAACGACGCGGGCCAGATACCTGTTGACACCACGGTCTACGACATCACCTTCCCCGACGACGAGCTTGGTGTCTACGTCCAGAGCGTTTACCACTTCGGCCGCGTCAACTCCGACACCGTGACCATCGTGCTGGCCGAAGTGCCCACAGCCATCAGCGAGGTGGCGCAGAGCGTTGCCGAGAACAAGGTTTCAATCACCAGCAGCGCCATCACCGTCGACGGTGTGGCAGCCTCTGTGACGGTGTTCAGCATGGGCGGAGCCGTTGAGGCCTCCTACCGCAACGTGAGCAGCGCGGACATCTCGGCTCTGCAGCCCGGTGTCTATGTGGCTGTGGTGAATGTTGACGGCAAGAACGTCGCACTGAAGTTCACGAAGTAAATTCGTGCGGAAACGAAGAAATGTATGTCCCGGCCGTGCGCCGGGGCATACACTCTTTGCGAAACAAACCTCTGCCGGGCCGCACACTGTGCGGCGCAGGCGGCCAACCGCGGGCACACACCTGCGGTTTCGGCATGAACAAAGGGCAGGGGCGCAAGCAGGCAACAGTGGAGCGGCGCCGCAGGCATGACACTGCAAGAGGCGCACCCACACATTATTTATATATATAACCGATTTAACAGAATGTACAAGAACAAGGCTTTGACACTGTGGCTCGCGCTGAGCGCGGCCCTGACCGCAGGGGCTGACGACAAGGCTTACCTGCAGACAGACTTCGACAAGGGCATTCCGTCGGACTATGTTCTCATCGACATGGACGAGAACCCCGTTGTGGCCACCGACTACAACCGGGCCTCCACCGGCGGCAGCTGGACGGCAAACGCCATCGACACAAAGACGAACATGGCGGCCTTCAGCTTCTCGTCGGCACTGTATGAGTTCCCGATGGAAAACTGGATGATCACTCCCGTGGTCAGCATCAAGTCGGCAGAGGCTGTGCTGAGGTGGAGGGCCAGGTCGGTTCACTACGATTTCCCGGAAGACTACAAGGTGATGGTCTCTGCCGACGGCTCCGCCGACCCGGCCGACTTCACCGAGCTGCTTTCCGTCAGTGGCGAGAACTATTTGTGGCAGCAGCGCGCCATTCCGCTTGCCGACTACGCAGGCAAGGACGTGCGTCTGGCTTTCGTGGGCACCAGTCCCAGCGACCGCT